>CAYTQG010000004.1:0-60529 GCA_964439965.1 uncultured Proteiniphilum sp. | reverse complement strand
CTATTTAATCAATCTTGAGTTCAAGTTGTAAATGTATTTGTAATGATATTATTTGTAGTAATTATGCTACCATCAATTGTCATTAACTATTCAAGAAAAGAAAAAGGCAAATAAAAAGTGGAGCTGTTGAACTGGAAATTGGCTTTACTCAAAATTAAACGACAGCACTATCATTTGCTGAACAGTCTTGGATATAGAGTTGGGATATTTCATAAGCTCTTTATCTACAAGATCATTGCGGTTTGACTCATATATATCGGTAAGACCAAAACAATACTTCAATTCGGGGCTGAGTTTGAAGTAGGGAAGATAAAAATCGCATCCCACACCTATTTCTATACCATAGTCGATGGGTTTTAGTAGCACCGGTTTGTTTTTCCGTGGTGCAATTTCCAAGCTTCCATACCCGCCCACAATCACATAGGGGCGATGATTATCGGTGCGCCCAGGATTGAACTTTAACTGTAATGGCAGGGTGATGTAATTATTGCGAGTGCTGGTTTGAAACTCTTTGCCCGAAGTTTGCTCTTTAAATACAAAATCTTTTCCACCAAGATGTAGGGTGGGTATCACTCGAAGATTCATATAGTAGTTGAGATACAAATCGCCAATAAGGCCCACGCTGAAACCTGGTGAATAGTGAGGGATTTCGGAAAACCATGCTTCGCCATCCTCATTCACGTTACCCGATTGTGTTATTCTCAAATCCTGTGAATGCAGGCCAACCATAAACCCAAAGTGAAACAACTTGTAGTCCACATATGGTAGATTTTGCAATTTGTGATGCTGTGCCACACCTTTAGATGCAAATAGCGATAGTATCGTTAGTATAATTATTGCCTTTTTCATTACTAATGAAACGATAATGAGTAAAATATATTGTAAGAAAATGAGTTTATTTTTTTATTTTTGAAAAACTGATTACCTTTGTCCCATAGTTCCAGGATACGAAATATTATCCCTATCTATTAACCAATAAACTCTTTGTTATGGCTTACGTAATTAATGAAGATTGTATTGCTTGCGGTGTATGCATTGACGAGTGTCCAGTTGAGGCAATCTCTGAAGGTGATATTTATGTGATTGACCCAGAGCTTTGCACCGATTGTGGTTCTTGCGCAGATGTTTGCCCCACAGAAGCAATATCTCCAGAATAATTCAAATTTTTATTTGAGTTAAAAATAAATAGGCTGATCGATTATCTCGGTCAGCCTATTATTATTTTGTATAGCGTAGCACTTGCTACTATATTATTTGCTCAACTTGTCTTTGATATCATTTAAGAGTGCTCTGCTTGAGTCCTCTAACAAGTCCATCACCAACTCAAAACCTGAGGCATCGCCATAATATGGGTCGGGTATGTGATCGTGAGAGTAATCAACCAAGAAATCGGCCATTTTATAAACCTTCGATTTCTCTACCTCACTCTTTGCAAGCTTTGTTGTGTTTCGGTAGTTGTCTTCGTCCATCACTATGATATAATCGAAATTCCCAAAATCATCCGACACAAATTTTCTGGATAAAGAACTGAAATCGTAGCCTCGAAGTGCACCATGTTTGCGCATTCTTTCGTCGGGTAGTTCGTTGATGTGCCATCCCGATGTTCCAGCCGAATCGATATGGATATAGTCTTGTAAGCCTTCATCTATCACCATTTTCTTAAAGATACCCTCGGCAGCTGGCGAGCGACAGATATTGCCTAAGCAGACAAATAATACTTTGATTTTTTTGTTGTTTGAATTTGAAACTTGCATAGCTTTATAACTGTTATAACTAAAACAATGCGACAAAGATACAGTTTTTTGTGTTTATTAACCAGCTTTTTATGACATATCGTCAGTCTTTTGCTATTGGCAAAGTATTTGAAGTATATGTATTAGAAAACAAAGACAAAATAGATATATGAAGCGAGCATCTTAATCAATATCATATAGGTATATGTTTAAGGTGAGCTGCATATTATACTTTTGAATAGAAACAATTTTAATAATATGAATTTTAATAACTTTACAATCAAGGCACAAGAGTCGGTGCAAAAATCGATAGATTTGGCACGTGCCAACAATCAGCAGATTATTGAGCCCGCACATCTGCTAAAAGGATTGTTGATGGTGGGCGAGGACATTGGCAATTTTCTGTTTCAGAAAATGGGGGTTAATGTTGCTCAGTTAAAATCGATGCTCGATAAGGAAATTGAGTCATTTCCGCGAGTTACAGGTGGCGAGCCATCATTAAGTCGCGATTTGAATTCTGTTTTTCATAGTGCTAATGATATAGCCGGAAAGATGGATGACCAATATGTTTCGATAGAGCATTTGCTACTAGCTATTATAAATGAGAAAAACTCGGCATCGCAACTGATGCGCAATTTGGGTGCATCGCCACAAATGCTGGAGGCAGCAATACAAGAGCTGCGCAAGGGTGAGCGAGTAACTAGCCAATCGGCCGAGGAGACATATCAGGCGCTGAGCAAGTATTCAATAAACCTGAACGAAGCTGCACGTAATGGCAAGCTCGACCCCGTGATTGGGCGTGACGAGGAGATTCGTCGTGTGTTGCAAATACTTAGTCGCCGTACCAAAAACAATCCTATACTTATAGGTGAGCCTGGAACGGGAAAAACGGCTATTGCCGAGGGTATAGCCCACAGAATAATTCGTGGTGATGTGCCCGAGAACTTAAAAAGTAAACAAATCTACTCGCTAGATATGGGTGCACTAGTGGCAGGGGCAAAATATAAAGGAGAGTTTGAAGAGCGATTGAAATCGGTAGTGAATGAGGTAGTGAAATCTGATGGAGAGATAATTCTTTTCATCGATGAAATTCATACACTAGTGGGTGCAGGCAAGGGCGAAGGAGCTATGGATGCTGCAAATATACTAAAGCCAGCTTTGGCGCGAGGTGAGTTGCGCTCAGTGGGTGCTACAACACTTGATGAGTATCAAAAATATTTTGAAAAAGATAAAGCTCTCGAACGCCGTTTTCAAACTGTGATGGTAGAGGAGCCTACCGAAACGGATACAATATCTATATTGAGGGGATTGAAGGAGCGTTACGAAAATCACCACAAGGTGCGTATCAAAGATGAGTCTATTATTGCAGCCGTACAGCTTTCGCATAGATATATTACTGATAGGTTTTTGCCCGACAAGGCTATAGACCTAATGGATGAGGCTGCTGCCAAGCTTAGGATGGAGGTAAACTCGGTGCCTGAGGAACTTGACGAAATTATGCGTCGTATCAAGCAGCTCGAAATTGAGCGTGAGGCTATTCGTCGTGAAAATGATACTGACAAGGAGTCGGTATTGAGTAAGCAGATTGAAGATTTGCGCGAAGAAGAGAGTGTAATGAAGGCTCGTTGGCAATCCGAAAAAGATATTATCAATAAAATTCAGCAGAATAAGATAGATATTGAGAATGCTAAATTTGAGGCAGACAAGGCTGAACGAGAGGGCGATTATGGTAAGGTGGCCGAACTTAGATATGGTAAGATTAAAGAGATGGAGTCTGAAATTGATCAGCTTAAAGCGCAGCTTCACGAGCAGCAGGGTGGCAAGGCTATGATTAAGGAGGAAGTTGACTCGGAAGATATTGCTGATGTGGTGGCTCGTTGGACGGGCATTCCTGTGAGCAAGATGATGCAGAGCGAGCGTGAAAAGCTTTTGAATCTTGAGGATGAGTTGCACAAGCGTGTAGTGGGCCAGCGTGAAGCCATTACTGCCGTATCGGATGCTGTGCGTCGCAATAGAGCGGGGCTGAGTGACCCAAGGCGACCAATCGGTTCATTTATATTTTTGGGTACCACTGGTGTAGGAAAAACTGAGCTTGCTAAGGCATTAGCCGATTACTTATTTGACGACGAAAATATGATGACTCGTATCGATATGAGCGAGTATCAAGAGAAATTTAGTGCTACGCGCCTTATTGGTGCTCCTCCAGGGTATGTGGGCTACGATGAAGGTGGACAGCTCACTGAGGCTATTCGCCGCAAACCATATTCGGTGGTTCTGTTTGATGAGATTGAGAAGGCTCACCCCGATGTTTTCAACGTATTGCTTCAGGTGCTTGATGATGGTCGTCTGACTGATAATAAGGGTAGGGTGGTTAATTTCAAAAACACTATTATTATTATGACTTCAAATATGGGGTCGTCCCTTATTCGTGAAAACTTTGAAAAGATGACACCACAAAATCATGATGAGGTGGTAGAGAGCACCAAAAATTCGGTTCTTAATATGTTGAAACAAAATATTCGCCCAGAATTTTTAAATCGTATCGACGATATTATAATGTTTGCTCCGCTTAAGCAAGACGAGATTTCTCAGATTGTTCGCATTCAGCTTGATATTGTGAAAAAGATGCTTGCCGAAAATGGTCTCACATTGCAATATACCGAATCGGCAGTTGAGAGTTTGTCAAAAGCAGGTTACGATCCTGAATTTGGAGCACGCCCCGTGAAAAGGGTTATACAAAAAATGGTGCTAAATCAGTTGTCGAAAGATATTCTTGCGGCAAAGGTTGATAATAGTCGCCCCATCGTAATTGATGCAGTGGATGAGCATATATTTTTCAAAAACTAAGTGCTAGGGCTTACAATTGTTTAGATAATTATCCCTTGAAAGGTGTGAAAACCTTTCAGGGGATTTTTTTGCTAAAGATATTGCTGAGCCGTTATCATATTCAAACTTATCACATCCACTATTAGAGGTGTGAATTGTTTTTTTTTATAACCCATAGATAAATAGCAAATTAAATTGTACATTTGCCACTTCAATTAATTAATAAAAATATCAGAAATGGCTTTTAATATTATTGTGTTGGCCAAGCAAGTTCCCGATACACGCAACGTTGGGAAAGACGCTATGAAGGCCGACGGAACAGTTAACAGAGGTGTACTGCCTGCCATTTTCAATCCTGAGGATTTGAATGCTCTTGAGCAGGCTTTGAGCATAAAGGATCAATATCCAGAATCAAAGATTACACTTTTAACGATGGGCCCAGGTCGTGCAGCCGAAATTCTTCGCGAGGGCTTGTATAGAGGTGCCGATGATGGTGTGTTGCTTACAGACCGTGCTTTTGCCGGTGCCGACACACTTGCCACATCTTATGCCTTATCAATGGCAGTAAGAAAAATTGGCGACTATGATATTATTTTTTCAGGACGTCAGGCTATTGATGGCGATACAGCCCAGGTGGGTCCGCAAGTGGCCGAGAAGTTAGGCATTCCGCAAATCACATACTCAGAAGAGATAGAGGCAATAGACGAGAATAAAATTCGTGTAAAGCGTCGCTTGGATAATGGTGTGGAAGTGGTAGAAACAGGTTTTCCAGTTTTAATTACGGTTAATGGCACTTCAAATCCTTGTCGCCCACGTAATGCTAAGGCTTTGCAGAAATACAAACATGCAAAAACCATAACAGAGCGTCAGGCAGATGCAAGCGATTATATCGACTTATATAGTTCGCGCCCATTTTTAAACCTCACTGAGTGGAGTGTGGCAGATGTGGAGGCTGATAAAGAGCAGTGCGGATTGTCGGGATCGCCCACGAAAGTGAAAAAGATTCAGAACATCGTGTTTCAGGTAAAGGAAAGTAAAGTTATTTCGGACGATGATACTGAAATCGAAGATTTAATAAAAGAACTAATTGAAAATCACACCATAGGTTAGCATATTGCTAGGTGATAAAATATATAATAGAAATGGACAATTTATTTGTATATCTTGAAATAGAAAATGGAGTGGTGGCCGAGGTAAGTCTTGAATTGCTTACTAAGGGTCGTTCGCTAGCAAATCAATTGGGATGTCGCTTGGAAGCAATTGCCGCAGGAGCAAATACTAACTCTGTGGGCGAGCAGGTCTTTCCATTTGGTGTGGATGTGCTACATGTTTTTGATGATGAGCGCTTGTATCCCTATACAACTTTGCCACATACATCATTAATGGTGAAACTCTTTCAAAAAGAAAAACCACAAATTTGTTTGATGGGTGCCACTATTATTGGTCGCGATTTAGGCCCACGTGTTTCGTCGGCATTGGGTAGCGGATTGACTGCTGATTGTACATCGCTTGAAATTGGTGATCATGAAGATCGTCGTGCAGGTAAAGTATATGAGAATCTACTGTATCAAATTCGCCCCGCTTTTGGAGGAAGTATTGTTGCTTCAATTATCAATCCTGATTGTCGCCCGCAAATGGCTACAGTACGCGAGGGTGTAATGAAAAAAGAAATTGTAGATGTCAATTATAAAGGTGAAACGATAGTATATGACGTTAGCGATTATGTTTCGGACGAGGACTTCGTGGTATCTATCATCGATAGGCATGTAGAGGTGTCGAAAGTGAATATAAAAGATGCGCCTATCATTGTGGCAGGTGGATATGGTGTGGGCTCAAAAGAAAACTTCGACTTGTTGTATAAGCTTGCTAATGTATTAGGTGGCGAGGTGGGTGCATCGCGTGCGGCAGTAGATGCCGGCTTTGCAGATGCAGACCGACAAATAGGGCAAACGGGAGTTACCGTGAGGCCAAAGCTTTATATTGCTTGTGGTATATCTGGACAAATTCAGCATATTGCTGGAATGCAAGAAAGCTCGCTTATAATTTCTATAAATAATGATCCTAATGCTCCCATTAATGCTATTGCTGATTATGTGATTAATGGTAGTGTAGAAACGGTGATACCGAAAATGATTAGGTATTATCGCAAGAATAGTAAATAGGATGATAATTATAAACAACAAGTAAAAACTAAAACAAATGGCAAACTTTTATACTGATACACCACAATTTAAGCATTATCTAAATCATCCTCTGATGAAGCGAATTGTGGAACTGAAAGAGAGAAACTACGCAGATAGAGATAAATTTGATTATGCACCTATGGATTTTGAGGATGCAATGGATAGCTATGACAAAATACTTGAAGTTGTAGGTGAAATATGCGGCGATATTATTGAGCCAAATGCTGAAGCAGTGGACTTAAAGGGTCCTACGCAGGAAGGCGATCGTGTGGCTTATTCACCCCAAACGCAGCAAAACTTAGATGCACTTAACAAGGCTGAGCTGATGGGTATGGCTTTCCCAAGACGATACGGTGGGCTCAACTTTCCGATGGTGCCTTATATGATTTCGGCAGATATAGTGAGCCGTGCTGATGCTAGCTTCCAAAATATATGGATGCTGCAAGATTGTGGTGAAACAATTTATGAATTCGGATCGGAAGAGCAAAAAGATAAATACCTGCCGCGCGTGGCTAAAGGTGCCACTATGTCGATGGACTTGACAGAGCCTGATGCAGGATCGGACCTACAGGCTGTAATGCTAAAGGCTACGTATGATGAGAAGGAAGATCAGTGGTATCTAAACGGTGTGAAGAGATTTATTACCAACGGAGATGCTGATATTCATCTTGTGCTAGCCCGCTCGGAAGAGGGCACAAAGGATGCTCGTGGCTTGTCGATGTTTATATATGACAAGAATGATGGTGGTGTGAATGTGCGTCGTATCGAAAAGAAAATGGGCATCAAAGGAGCACCTACATGCGAGCTTGTTTATAAAAATGCCAAAGCTGAGCTTGTAGGTTCCACACGTATGGGGCTTATTAAATATGTGATGTCACTAATGAATGGTGCTCGTTTGGGAATCATGGCTCAGTCGGTAGGAATTTCTGAAGCTGCCTGCAGAGAGGCTTATGAGTATGCACTTGAGCGTCGTCAGTTTGGAAAAGCTATTATAGAGATGCCGCCCGTGTATGAGATGCTGGCAAATATGCGAGCAAAGACTGATGCATCACGTACGTTGCTTTACGAAACTTGTCGCTTTGTGGATATGTATAAAACTCTTGACGATATTTCAAAAGAGAGAAAACTAACACCCGATGAGCGTAAGGAGATGAAGTATTATCAGCGATTGGCTGATGCATTTACACCACTTGGAAAAGGAATGACAAGTGAATATGCAAATCAAAATGCATATGACTCTGTGCAAGTGCATGGTGGTTCGGGATATATGAAGGACTATAAGTGTGAACGATTGTATCGCGATGCTCGTATTACTAATATTTATGAGGGTACTACTCAGCTACAAGTTGTGGCAGCTGTGCGCCATGTTTCTACTGGCACATATTTGCAGCGCATCAAAGAGTATGAAGCTATAACGGTTTCGCCCGAATTAGAAACAATGAAGAGGGTGCTTGCGGATATGACTAATATGTATGAAGAGGTGGTGAAAAAGGTAACCGAGACTAAGGATGAGGCATACTTTGATTTCAATGCTCGTCGCATGGTGGAGAGTGCAGGACATATAATTATGGGTCACCTATTGTTGCAAGATGCAAATCATGCTCCCGAAATGTTTCGTCGTAGTGCCGAGGTGTATATCAACTATGGACAAGTGGAAGTGCTTAAGCATTACAATTTTATATCGCAGTCGGGTGTTGAAGATTTAGGATATTATAAACCAGACTTAAGCGAATAATAGTTTTACACATTACTAGTATTATAATAATATGTGGCGGGAGGGCTTATAGTATAGGCTTTCCCGCTTTTTTATCGACTCTATTGCCTCATAATTGTGTATAAAATCCACAAACTTGCGATTTTAACGCAATTATTTTTGTTTATTAAACAAATTATTATTTCTTTGTATAACCAAAACAATTATAACAAAACAAAACAACTAAAACTATTCTGCCTATTGTAATGACATTACTCAATTAAATTAACGCTCTTAATATAAATAGTAATGGATAAATTTTTGTCAATGACCGACGAAGAGTTGGTTGCATTATATGCTAGTGGCAACAATAAGGCATTTGAGGTTTTATTCTCCAAGTATGAACAGTCGCTCTATGGATATATTTTATATATGGTGAGAAATAGAGATATGGCTGATGATATTTTTCAAGAAACTTTTATAAAAGCAATTACAACTATCAGAATGGGCAACTATTCCGAAACAGGGAAGTTCCGTTCGTGGATATCGCGTATTGCACATAATTTAGTAGTAGATCATTATAGATATGAACAAAAGCAGAACACCATCTCGAATGAAGAGTATGAGTATGATTTGTTCAATAATACTAAGTTTAGTGATGATACTATTGAAATGAACATGGTGAAGGAGCAAATTTTTAGAGATATAAAGAGTCTCGTAAACTCCCTCCCCGAAGTGCAAAGAGAGGTGCTTAATATGCGATACTATAAAGATATGAGCTTTAAAGAGATTGCTGATAGAACAGGAGTAAGCATAAACACAGCACTTGGGCGCATGAGATATGC
The DNA here is from genome assembly GCA_964439965.1 of uncultured Proteiniphilum sp. Taxonomy (GTDB): domain Bacteria; phylum Bacteroidota; class Bacteroidia; order Bacteroidales; family Dysgonomonadaceae; genus Petrimonas. The sequence goes on along the minus strand of CAYTQG010000004.1, from coordinate 51,249 downwards.
TATACTTAATATGCGAAAAGTAGCTCAAGATAATTCGCTTATATTGTCTGCTAGCTAATCTAATTGGTAATATATTAATGATGAGCATCGGTTCCGACAATCGATGCTTATCTTTTATCCTTAAAACATCTAAAATGTAAACACTTTCCTTTTTAATATCATAGATTTGTGTTATTTTTGTTGTGAATTTTATAAAGAATAAATCAAGATGGAAAATTTTTTATAAGTCGATAACTGCAACAAATCAAAAAGCATATAATAATATACTAAGTAATACACTAAAGCAAGAACATTAAATAAATCAATTTTTAAAACAATGAAAAAAAATCTTTTTTATGCACTATTGGCATCAGTAGTCGTTTTTACTACGTCATGTGGTAATCTGAAGCCTTTGTCACAAAACAACTTTAAAGCCACTCCTTCTCCAATGGAGACTGTTGGTAATGATGTGCCTGTGACCGTGAACGGAACTTTCCCCGAAAAATGGTTTAAGAAAAAAGCTACTGTAAAAGTAACTCCAGTATTGAAATATTCTGGAAAAGAGGCTTATGCTACAGCTCAAAACTTTCAAGGTGAAAAAGTAGCAGGAAACGCAATAGAAGTACCTTACAAAAGAGGTGCTAACTTTAATATGTCTTTTAACTTCCCATTCCAAGATGAGATGTTAAACTCAGAGCTTTACTTGCGTTTTGATGGTAAGGTTAAGAGCAAACAAGCAAAATTGCCTGATGTGAAAGTTGCTGATGGTATTATTGCTACTTCTGCATTGGCTAATGCACAATCAACTTCTCCATCTGTTGCAGATGATGGTTTTCAACGTATTATCAAAGAGGTTCAAGATGCTAACATTCATTTCGTTATTCAACAAGCAAACCTTCGTTCATCTGAGTTGAACAAAGATGATGTAAACGCTTGGAAAAAACGTATCGAAGAGGCTTTCAACGATCCAAAACAAAACTTGGATATCGAAGTTTCAGCTTATGCATCTCCTGATGGTGGACTTTCATTGAACGAAAGATTAGCAGAAAATCGTGAGAGAAACACTACAAAATATGTAGAAAGCGAACTTAAGAAGAGAAACATCACTTCTGATGTAAATGCAAAATACACAGCTCAAGACTGGGACGGTTTCCGTCAATTGCTAGAGGCTTCTAACTTACAAGATAAGGACTTAGTATTAAGAGTTCTTTCTATGTATCCAGATCCAGAAACTCGTGAGCGTGAAATCAAAAATATTTCAGCTGTTTATAGCGATCTTGCAGAAACTATTCTTCCACAACTTCGTCGTTCACGTTTGATTGCAAACATCGAAATCGTTGGAAAATCTGATGATGAGATTATGGAGTTCTGGCGTAATGATCCAAAGGAATTATCTCCTGAGGAGCTACTATATGCCACTACATTGACTGATAACGAGAATGATATTGAAAAAATTTATCAATATGTTACTGTAAACTTCCCTCAAGATTATAGAGGTTGGAACAACTTAGGTACTGCATATTATAAGCGTGGTGATTTTGATGCTGCAAAACAAGCTATTGAGCGTGCTGCAACTGTTGCTCCTGAGGCTGCTGAGGTTAATGTAAACAAAGCATTATTCTTATTGATGGATGGTGACACAAATTCAGCTAAAGCTCTTCTTGGAAAAGCTTCTGAAGCTAACAATCTAGATGCTGCTATGGGATTGCTTAACATTATGGAAGGCGATTACAATCAAGCTGCTGATGCTTTGAAAGATGTTCAATCTAACAATGCTGCTATTGCTCAAATCTTGACTAGCAACTATGTTGGTGCTGAGAATATCTTGAAGTCTCTAAAAAATCCTGATGCAATGACATACTATCTATTAGCTGTTGTTGGTTCTAGAACTAATAACTTCAACGAAGTGTTGTCTAACTTGCGTTCTGCTGTTTCAATGGATAGCGGTCTTGTAACAAGAGCTCTTAACGATCTAGAGTTTGCAAAATATAAAACTAACGCCGATTTTACTTCTATCCTTAGATAAGGAAATTGAGATAGAATTAGGATACTAATCTTATTTTATGGAGCAGCCTCAAGGGGTTGCTCCTTTTTATTTAATCTAGATTCACACTCTTTATTATATCGATTAAGAAGAATTGATTGCACAAACGGTTATGTTAGAAGAAAGCCGTATCTTTGCAATCAAATTTTAATAACACGAAAGTAAATAAAACTATGAATTTTGTTGAAGAACTTCGCTGGAGAGGCATGATTCAAGAAATTATGCCAGGCACAGAAGAACAATTGCAAAAAGAATTAACTTCGGGATATGTGGGAATCGACCCCACTGCCGATTCACTTCATATTGGCCATTTAGTGGGCGTGATGATGTTGCGCCATTTGCAACGCGCTGGCCACACACCTATAGCTCTTATTGGAGGTGCTACAGGAATGATTGGTGACCCATCTATGAAGTCGGCTGAAAGAAAGCTTCTTGATGAAGAGACACTTCGTCACAATCAGGAAGCTATTAAAAAACAGTTGGCTAAATTTTTAGATTTTGAAAGTGATATCCCTAATAAAGCACTATTGGTGAATAACTACGACTGGATGAAAGACTTTTCTTTTCTTTCATTTATTCGTGACATTGGTAAGCATATCACTGTAAATTATATGATGGCAAAAGATTCGGTAAAGAAACGCTTGAGTGGCGAAGCATCCGAAGGATTGTCATTTACAGAATTTTCATACCAGCTTATGCAGGCTTATGATTTCTTGCACCTATATCGCGAGAAGGGATGTCGATTGCAAATGGGTGGTTCTGATCAGTGGGGGAATATAACAACTGGATCTGAGCTTATTCGCCGTATTGAGGGTGGTGAAGCTTTTGCTTTAGTATGTCCCCTTATCACTAAAGCCGATGGAGGCAAGTTTGGTAAAACTGAGTCGGGCAACGTATGGCTTGATAGTAGATACACTTCTCCATATCAATTCTATCAGTTTTGGCTAAATGTTAGTGATGCTGATGCTGATAAGTATATTAAGATATTCACTTCTTTGTCAAAAGATGAGATAGATACTTTAGTAAAAGAACAAGAGGCCGCTCCACACTTGCGCCCACTACAAAAGCGCTTAGCTGAGGAGGTAACTGTTATGGTTCACTCGCGTGAAGATTATGAAATGGCTGTAAATGCATCGCAAATATTATTCGGTAGATCAACATCTGAAACGCTGAGGTCGATTGATGAAACTACTTTTTTGCAAGTATTTGAAGGTGTGCCACAATTCACAATCTCCAAAGAAGCCCTTTCGGAAGGTATCAAAGCAGTTGACTTACTTACTGATGTAGCAGCTGTGTTCCCATCCAAAGGAGAGATGCGTAAAACTGTTCAGGCAGGTGGTGTGATGATTAATAAAGACAAGCTATCTGAATTTGATGAAGTTATTAATAGTTCGCACTTAATAGGAGAAAGATATATTCTTGCTCAGCGTGGCAAGAAGAATTACTTTTTATTGATTGCTGAATAATTAAATATTAAACAAGGTGGAAGAAATAAAGACTCGAGAATATCATTATCAGATATCAACTCAACATATAGATTTTCAAAAAAATGTGACCCTCTCATCACTGTTTCATTTAATAATGAAAACAGCAGGCAGGGATGCTGATAATAATGGCTTTGGGCTATTAAAATTGCAAACGAACAACTATACGTGGGTGTTATCTCGTTTTGTATTGGATCTAGAAAGATTTCCTCAGGAAGAGGAGAATATAACTATAGAAACGTGGGTTGAAGATGTGCAAACAATGTTTACCACTCGTAATTTTAGAATTACTAATGGGAATGGTAAACTAGTAGGCTATGCTTCATCATCATGGGCAATAATAGATATAAACACAAGACGAAGTGTTATGCTCGATTCTATTCCTTCACTAAATGGGTTCATTCATCCTGAATCTACACCAATAGGTTTGCCTACTCGTATTCCAAATATAAATGGTGAGGTGGCAAATGACTTCAAAGTTAAGTACAGCCATATAGATGTAAATGGTCACGCTAGTAGTCCTTACTATATTCAATGGATTGCAGATTGTTTCGCATTGGACTTTTATGAAAGTCATCGTTTGAAAAGATTTGAGATAAACTTCATGAAGGAGATTATTTTTGGCGATGTTGGCGAAGTATTTAGAGAAAAGAAGGATGATAATGATTTCTTTTTTCAGATTTCTACAGAGCAAAAAGGTGTTGCGTGTAGAGCAAGAATGCTGTTTTTGGCAGATAAAGTGTAGGAATATCACTTTTTTGACGAAAAAGTGAAAAAAGATATTGAAATATTTGGTGGGAATTAAAAAAAGGTCTACTTTTGCATTGCTTTTAACGAAGCACACTTAAGGATTGTCCCATGGTGTAATGGCAGCACTCCTGGTTTTGGTTCAGTCAGTCTAGGTTCGAATCCTGGTGGGACAACAATTCTAAAGCGCAATCATCTATTAAAGGTGGTTGCGCTTTTCTTTTTAGCATACAAAATAGAAAAATAGATTATAACACAAATATGATAAACGAAAGGGATATAGCTTTGTGAAAATAGCTATATCCCTTTTTATTTTGTAACAATATACTGATAGTCTTATTTCATATTATAAATCTCAATATATCTTTTATAAGCTTCGTCCCACTCTTCAATATCTTCGGGTAAGAAATGATTTACTTCTGCAGAATTCCTTACAATTTCTCTTATTTCCTGTTTAGTTTCTACCATACCAGCTGCTTTTGCCTGAAGTAATATATTTCCCATAGCTGTAGCTTCGCAAGGTCCAGCCACAACCTCTATGCCTGTGGCATTAGCACTAAATTGATTTAAAAGGTTATTGTTGGAACCGCCACCAATGATATGCAGCTTATCAATAGAGCGACTGTGAAGTTGGCGGAGCTCTTCAAGGTTCTGTCTGTATCTAAAAGCCAAGCTTTCGTAAATACATCTAGCAATTTCGCCCATACTGTTTGGAATATATTGGTTTGTATCTTTGCAATAGGTCTTTATAGCTTCAGTCATTGACTCTGGAGAAGTGAAGAGACTTGAATCGGCATTTATAAAACATTTAAATGGTTCTGCTTGGCTGGCTTCTTTCACAATATCAGTGTAAGATAGCCTAGTTTCTCGATCACATTCCTTTTTGCATTGCTCAATAAGCCACATACCACATATATTTTTAAGTAGCCGTATCGATCCGTCGGCTCCTCCCTCGTTGGTGAAATTGAGATTATAAGCATCGTCATTCAAAACAGGATTATCAGATTCTACACCCATCAACGACCATGTGCCAGAGCTTAGGTATGCAAAATTTTCTCCTTCCGCTGGCACTGCCAATACTGCCGATGCAGTGTCGTGTCCTGCTACCGCCACAACATTTATATTACCTGCGCCTGTTTCATGCTTTACACTTTCGGATAGTGTTCCAATATTAGTTCCCGAAAAAACTATAGGTGCAAAGTTAGACTCCTTAAGTCCTACTGCATCAAGAAGTTCTTTGTCAAATTTTTTATCAATGGGATTTACCATTTGTGAAGTTGATGCTATCGAATATTCAGTTACCATATTTCCGGTTAGTAAATAAGATAAAGCATCGGGTGTGAAAAGAATTTTATCAATCTGCGAAAATATTGAAGATTCATTTCTACGCATAGTATCCAATTGAAATAGAGAATTAATATCCATCAATTGATTGCCAGTCTTTTTGTAAACGGTTTCCTTAGGTATTCTTTTAAAGAACTCGTCGGCTGCACCAATATTATTCGAATCTCTATAACTATATGGCATTCTTAAAGGTTCGCCATCTTTTCCAAAGCACACAAAATCTACTCCCCAAGTGTCTATCCCTAAAGATGTTATTTTAATATTGTGTTTTACTGTATATTTTATTGAATTTAAAATCTCAGAATAGAGGTGAAATAAATTCCAGTAAGATCGGCCATGAATATTTATAATTGGATTAGCGAATCTATTAATCTCTTTCATTTCCAATTTGCCGTTGCTAATGGTGCCAATTATTGCTCTTCCGCTTGTGGCTCCAAGGTCTAATGCAAGGAAATTGTTGTCACTTATCTTGTTCATGTTATTATTTATATAAATATGATTTTCATTTATTGAATGCAAATGTAAATATAATTGATGTTGAAAGCAATAGTTGATATGCTAATTCAATATCAGGCTACTTAATTACAAAAACGTACTCAAAAGTTTAAATGTATCGTTATAACGGCTGTGCTAAACTATTTGACTTTCAAATGTGTTATTTTTTTCGAGTGTTATCATTAAAATATTTGTGTTGTAGTAGATAAATGATATCTTTGTGTCAGCATAGCTCAGCACAGAGATAGTTTAAAAATAAATACCTTATATAATTTAGATGGCAACAATAATAATTATGCCCAAGCAAGGGCAATCAGTGGAAACATGCATTATCTCTTCTATTAATAAACAGAAGGGTGAAACCGTGAAAAAAGGAGACATTTTGTTTTCCTATGAAACCGATAAAGCTTCATTTGAGGAGGAGTCTCCAATAGATGGAGTAATTCTTGAATCATTTTATAATGAAGGCGATGAAGTTCCTGTTTTAGATAATATGATGATTGTGGGCGATCCTGGTGAAGACTATTCATCATTGATGGCTGAAATCAAACAAAGTGAAAAAGAAATTGAAGATACCAAATCAGAAACTGAAGATAATAGCCAAATAGAGGAAGTAAAGCAGGTGAGTGTAGAGCACACTGAAGTGAAACAGGGCTCTGAGATATTTATTTCACCCCGTGCTAAGAGTTTGGCTAAAAAAGAGGCTTTAGATTACGAGCAAATTGTAGGTACGGGACCAAGTGGAAGAATTATTGAGAAGGATATCAAGGCAGCATTATTAGATAGGCCTAAACTAACTTCTCTTGCCAAAAAAGTGGCTGCAGAGCAAGGGCTTTACCCAGCTCAATCGGGTAGTGGACTTGCAGGAAAAGCTAGATTGTCGGACCTTAGTGCAGCTCCCGCAAATGCAGTATATGGCGAAGACTATGAAGATATAAAGCTTACAAATATTAGGAAGCTTATTGCAAAATCGATGCATGCCTCTTTACAAAATTCTGCACAACTTACACATCATCTCTCAGCAGATGCTCGACAGTTGTTGCAGCTACGTAAACAAGCTAAGGCTTCATTCGAGTCGGGCAACACATCTGCCAATATAACCATTAATGATATGGTTTGCTATGCAGTTGTGAAGGCATTAAAGAAATTCCCAAATGTAAATACTCACTTTCTTGGTGACTCAATCCGCCAATTTAAAAAGGTGCATCTAGCTTTGGCAGTTGATACCGAAAGAGGACTAATGGTTCCAGCTGTTAGAAATGCCGATGATTTATCCATATCGGGGCTTTCTAATCAACTAAAAGAGGTTGCAAACTCTTGCCGTTCGGGCAGTGTTAACCCCGATTTATTAGCATCTGAATCAGCAACATTCACAGTTTCAAATCTCGGAAATTACGGAGTAGAGATGTTTACACCTATTATAAATCTACCGCAATCAGCTATTTTGGGTGTTAATACAATTGTTCCGCGCCCAAAAGATTTAGGTGATGGGGTTTATGGCTTTGTACCACATATTGGATTAAGCCTAACTTACGACCATCGTTCACTTGATGGTGGCGAGGCTACTCGCTTTCTTAAGCAAATAGCAATAGAAATCGAAAACTTAAAGATAGACTTCTAAGACATTTAAAATAAAAACCTAAAACAAAAATATTATAATATGTACGACTTATTAATTATCGGAGGAGGACCTGCAGGTTATGTAGCTGCAGAGCGTGCTGGCGAGAAAGGACTGAAAGTAGCCCTATTTGAAAAGAAAGCACTTGGTGGTGTGTGTCTAAATGAGGGTTGCATCCCTACTAAAACTATGCTATATAGTTCCAAGACATATGAAAATGCATTAAATGGAGATAAGTATGGTGTGTTTGCCGATGGTGTGCGTTTTGATTATGGTAAAGTAGTGGCACGAAAAAATAAAGTTGTTCGTAAACTTGTGGCTGGTATAAAATCTAAAATGAAAATGAACAATGTAGAGGTTATTACTGGTGATGCTTATATCTCTGGCAGAGACAATGAGGGAGTTAAAATATCGAGCAATGATGAAAGCTATGTAGGCAAAAATCTTTTGATATGCACCGGATCTGAAGCGTTTGTTCCTCCTATTCCAGGTATTGAAGAGTCGGGTGACGTTATTGTAACCAATCGCGAAATATTGGCAATGAAAGAGCAGCCTGAATCTATTGTAGTTATTGGTGGTGGCGTTATTGGAATGGAGTTTGCTAGCTTTTATGCCACTATAGGTACTAAAGTAACTGTTGTGGAGATGTTGCCCGAAATACTAGGAAACACAGACCCAGAACTTTCAAAGATGTTGCGTGAAATATATGCCAAGAAAGGAATTGAATTTAATCTAAGTGCCAAAGTAGTAAAAGTAGATGGCAAAAAGGTTGAATTTGAAAAAGATGGCGAAACACACACTATTGAAGGCGACAAAATATTAGTAAGTGTAGGTCGCAGAGCCGTTACCCAAGGCTTTGGATTAGAAAATATAGGTGTAGAGCTCACTCGCGGAGGAATTAAAGTGGATGAAAAAATGAGAACTAATGTGCCCAATGTATATGCAGCAGGTGATGTTACAGGGTTCTCTCTTCTAGCTCACACCGCTAGCCGCGAAGGCGAAGTGGTGGTAAACAACCTAACAGGACGTAGCGATATAATGAGATACAATGCAATACCAGGAGTAGTATATACAAATCCTGAAATTGCAGGAGTAGGCGAAACAGAAGAGACAGCTAAAGAGAAAGGACTAGATGTGAAGGTTGTGAAACTGCCAATGGCATACTCAGGTCGTTTTGTAGCCGAAAACGAGGGAGGAAATGGACTTTGCAAAGTAATTGTAGGGTCTAAATATGGAGAAGTTCTTGGTGTTCATATGCTTGGCAATCCAAGTAGTGAGATGATATATGGAGCTTGCATGGCAATCGAACAAGAGATGACGCTCACAGAAATGCAAGAGATAGTATTCCCACACCCCACTGTAAGCGAGATTTTCAAAGAGACAGTGTTTGCGTTTAAGTAATACTTTCCCTATTAAATAAAATAACAAATATAACAATTCTTTCACCACACAGTTATTTGCTGTGTGGTGAATAAAACATTAAAATATAATGCCTAAAATTCAATTTATAGATCCCTCAGAAGCTCGTAAACCAAGCTTTGTGGAGTTTCAGCCGATTCCTGTTAATCAATATCAGAAATCGGTGAAAGATGAAAGGGACAACTTTAGTAACGAAGAGTTTATCTCAATATATCACGATATGGTGCTCATTCGTGAGTTCGAAACCATGCTAAATGATATTAAAACAAAAGGAGCGTACACCGATATTCCGTATAATCACCCAGGGCCAGCTCACTTATCCATTGGTCAGGAGTCTGCTGCCGTGGGTATGGCTTGGACACTTGATACCGACGATTTTATATTTGGTAGTCACCGCTCGCACGGCGAAATTTTAGCCAAAGGCATGTCGGCTATTAATAAGTTATCTGATGAAGAGCTTACTCAAATAATGGAAACATTTTTTGATGGAGCTATCTTGAAAATAGTGACAAGGGATTTTGAAGGAACTACAAAACAGATAGCACGACGATTTTTAGTTTACGGTACACTTGCAGAAATATTTGCACGCGAAACTGGATTTAATAAAGGCTTAGGTGGATCGATGCATGCATTCTTCACACCTTTTGGAGTTTACCCAAATAATGCCATTGTGGGCGGATCGGGCGATATAGCAGTTGGTGCAGCTTTATATAAAAAAGTAAATCGTAAGCCTGGGCTTGTGGTTGCAAACATAGGTGACGCATCTATGGCCTGTGGACCCGTTTGGGAGGGTATCACATTTGCTTCTATGGATCAGTTCAAAGAACTATGGGAGGGTGATATGCAAGGAGGACTACCCGTTATTATAAATATAATGAACAACCAATATGGAATGGGTGGACAAACCTCAGGCGAAACAATGGGATATGAAATAGCTGCACGCATTGGGGCAGGTGTTAATCCTGATCAGATGCATGCTGAGAGAGTTGATGGATACAATCCATTAGCTGTTATAGACGCATATAGACGAAAAAGAAAGATAATTGAAGAAAAGCGTGGTCCAGTTTTATTAGATGTACTTACTTATAGATATAGCGGACACTCGCCTAGCGATGCTTCATCTTATAGAACAAAAGAGGAGGTAGAAGCTTGGGAATCTCAAGATTGTATAGCCACATATGGCGAGCAATTGATTGAAGCAGGAGTAGCTGATCAAAGCGATTTGGATAATATATGGGCAGAAATTCAAACTCTTATCTATCAAATGCTTGTACTTTCCACCGATGACGAAGTTTCGCCATTGATGAAAAACCCAGATGTAATTGGAGATATGATGTTCTCGAATGGCTCAGTTGATAGCTTTTCGGATGAAGCATCTGACGTGTTGATGCCACTTTCTGAGAATAGTAGAGTGAAGCGAATAGCAGGTAAGGAGCGATTTGCATTTGATGCCCAAGGCAAACCATTTAGCAAAATGAAGCAATATCAACTTCGCGACGCTATTTTCGAATCTATTATGTATAGGTTCTACAAAGATGCATCACTCATAGCATATGGTGAAGAAAACAGAGATTGGGGAGGCGCATTTGCCGTGTATGGCGGAATGACAGAAGCTTTGCCTTATCATAGATTATTTAATTCACCTATTTCCGAAGCTGCCATTGTGGGCACAGCCATTGGTTATGCAATGTGTGGAGGAAGAGTAATACCTGAAATAATGTATTGTGATTTCCTTGGCCGCTCGGGTGATGAGGTCTTTAATCAACTCCCCAAATGGCAAGCAATGAGCGGCAACGTACTAAAGATGCCCGTGGTACTTCGTGTGTCAGTTGGCTCAAAATATGGAGCTCAACACTCACAAGACTGGAGCTCACTTGTAGCTCATATTCCAGGTATAAAAGTTGTTTTCCCTGTTACTCCATATGATGCAAAGGGATTAATGAATTCTGCATTGCAAGGAACTGACCCAGTTGTGTTTTTCGAAAGTCAGAGAATATATGATGTAGGAGAGCAGTTTCACGAAGGAGGAGTGCCCGAAGGATATTATGAAATTCCACTAGGCGAGCCCAATATAAAGAGGCAGGGAAGTGATATTACAATACTAACTATTGGTCACACACTATATCCAGCGCTCGAAGCAGCACGCCAACTTGAAGAAAAGCATGGAATGAGTGCCGAGGTAATCGATGCCAGGTCACTTGTGCCGTTCAATTACGAATTGGTTGTGGAATCGGTGAAAAAGACAGGCAAGATAATTGTTGCAAGCGAAGCCACCGCACGTGGTTCGTTCCTCAATGATTTGGCTGCAAATATAGGTTCATTATGCTTCGATTATCTTGATGCACCAGTAGCCGTATTGGGTTCACGTAATTGGATTACTCCTGCTCACGAATTAGAAGATGCTTTCTTCCCTCAGCCATCATGGTTTATAGATATTATTCACGAACGAATACAGCCACTAGATGGTTATATAGCTGGACAAAACTTTACAGACTCTGAATTTATTCGCAGATCTAAAAAAGGAATTTAAGACTGTTTTAATGGCGTTTAAATGCTATTCGAATGCTATTTAAACGCCATTAAAATTAATAATATAGAAGAATTTAAAACTTTACAGATGATTTATTTAGCAGATACAGCAAATGTTGATGAGCTTAGAGAGCTTTTCAAATATCTACCGATAGAGGGAGTGACAACAAACCCAACCATAGTTAAGAATGCAGGCAAACCTCTATCTCAGATTATTCCTGAAATAAAAGAGGTGATAGGCGATAAGATGCTTCACCTTCAAGTGATAAGTGAGAAGGCTGAAGATATGCTTACAGAAGCAAAGTTCTACAGAAACCATTTTGATTTGAAGGATAATTATTATGTCAAGATTCCGGTAACAAAAGAGGGATTCAAGGCTATAAAAATGGTGAAAGATGCTGGAATGAAAGTTACAGCAACTGCCATCTTCACGCAGCAACAAGCACTGATGGCTGCAAATGCTGGTGCTGATTATGTTGCACCCTATGTTAATAGGCTAGACAATATTGTTTCTCACGGAATAGATGTTGTATCGGATATTGTAAAAACATTAAGACTAAACAACTCTAAGTGCGAAGTGCTAGCTGCAAGTTTCAAAAACTTAGACCAAGTGTTCCGTGTCAGCATGGTTGGCAGTCAGGCTATGACAGCCTCTTATGATGTTCTTATGTCTATTGTAAATCATCCAATGACGGATAAAAGTGTTGAAGACTTTACACTAGACTCCACCGATGTTTATGATATAAGTCCCTTTTAAAACTATGAATTATCCTAAAGTAAATGCACACCTGCACACACCTTATTCTTTTAGTGCTTTCAATAATATTGAAGATGCTTTAGATAGAGCCACTAAAGAGGGAGTTGCCGTGGTGGGTATCAATGATTTTTATACTACCCAAGGGTATAAAGAGTGGGCAGAGGGATGTGCAAAAAGAAAGTTGTATCCACTATTCAATATAGAACTTATTGGATTGAACGAGAAAGATCAGCAAGCATCACTAAAAGTAAATGATCCCGCCAATCCAGGTCGCACCTACATTAGTGGTAAAGGACTAAAGCACCCCCATCATCTTGATGAACCATTTGCTACTATGCTTAGTGGAGTGCTGTCAGAATCAAACAAGCAGGTATTATCAATGTGCGAAAAGCTTAATAATCATCTAGCTGAAAATAATTGTGGCTTTGTATTAGATATAGATTGGATACGTAATAATCTTACTAAAGGAATGATACGCGAGCGTCATATCGCAAAAGCTTTAAGAATAAAAATCTATGATTATTGCAATAATGATTTAGAATGCGTTCACAATACCCTCAAAACTATATTTGAGGGGAGCGATCCCAAGGCCAATCTGAAAGACTATGCTGCTCTTGAAAATGAAATTAGAAGTAGATTATTAAAATCGGGTGGGGTAGCATTTGTTCCTGAAACCAGTAATGCATTTTTGCCCGTTCAAGATATTTGCAACATTATAATTGCTGCAGGAGGCATACCCACGTATCCTTTTTTGTCCGATGATGCTAATGGAAGCTATACCGACTTCGAAGGAAATCTTGAGTTAGTAGCACAAGAACTTACCGATAGAGGTTTTCATTCTGTCGAATTTATTTCTACTCGCAATGATATGAAACTATTAGAAAAATATGCATCATATCTTCATAACCAAGGCTTTGTGGTTACTCTTGGTAGCGAGCACAACACGCCAGCAATGGAGCCAATAGAACTTTTTGCACGAAATGGCGAGCCACTCTCTGATGAACTAATGAAGATTAATTACGAGGGTGCATGCGTGATAGCAGCACATCAGCACCTCATGCAGCAGGGTTTGGAAGGATATATTGATGATAAGGGAGTAGCAGATCGAAGTAAAAGAAACGAGTTTGTGAAATTGGGTGATGAGCTGATTAAGTCTCTACAAGTTTAAGTAAATTCAGAATTCTGAAACACAAATAATGATACTATGAGTGATAATAAAATAGAAAAGGTGCTTGACTTCGACGATAATGGTATTGAACTACTTATCCCAGCCCTTAGAATGATTTTATCAAAAGATAATCTAAAAACATTGCGCTTTATAGAGGGATTAGATATGGGTGAAGCATCGCAAGCCCTTGATAAATTGAAGCTGAGCCATCTATACTTTGATGATAATAATATAGATAACCTTCTTGAATTGGCCAAAGGCAAGATTAATAGCTTTCAAGAAACAAATAAAGCCTACCCAGATATTATTGTTATAAAAAACATGGGCATGATAGTGGTAGGGAATAATGCCAAGCACTGCGACAGGCTTGTAGATGCCATAGATAATTATAAAAACTATGAAGGCAAGATTGTAGTAGAGAATAAAAACTCTGGTCGCGCCGAAAATAAAACAATTATCGTAACAGGTGCTGCACAAGGATTTGGTGAAGGCATTGCTCGCAACTTGCTCAACGAAGGTGCAAATATAATTGTAGCCGATCTAAACGAACAGGTGGGACAAAAAACGGTTGACCTATTCAACGCGAGTTGTATCAACAATAAAGCGATATTTGTAAAAACAGATGTGTCGAATATCTCAAGCATTAAAAATTTGATGCGTCAAACCATAATTAATTTTGGCGGCATAGACACATTTATAAGTAATGCAGGTGTGCTTCGCGCTGGAGGATTGGATGATATGACCCCAGAGGATTTTGATTTTGTGACAAAAATAAATTACAATGCATACTTCTATTGCACCAAAGTAGTAAGTGCCGTAATGAAGCAACAGACAAAATTTGCAACAGCCGAGTACTATGCCGATGTAATACAAATCAATTCCAAGTCGGGATTAAGAGGTAGTCGTGCAAATTTTGCATATGCAGGCGGCAAATTTGGGGGAATAGGTCTCACTCAATCATTTGCGCTTGAGCTTGCTCCATACCGTATTAAGGTAAATAGCATATGCCCGGGTAATTATTATGAAGGCCCACTATGGAGTGATCCTGACAATGGATTGTTTATACAATATCTAAACGCAGGAAAAGTGCCAGAAGCAAAAACAATAGATGATGTAAAAGCCTTTTATCTTGCCCAAGTGCCTATGAACAAAGGTTGCACTCCTGAGGATGTAACTAAGGGAGCATTATATCTTATGGAGCAATGCGGCGAAACAGGTCAAGCTCTTCCCATCACGGGAGGCCAAGTAATGTTGAATTAGAAATAAAAACAATAACTAAAACAAATCAAAAATGAAAACAAAAGCAGTTAGACTGTATGGCAAAAATGATCTTCGACTTGAAGAATTTGAATTGCCCAAAATAAAAGATGATGAGATACTGGCTAAGGTTGTTTCCGACTCACTTTGTATGTCAACATACAAAGCTGCGTCACAAGGAACCGATCATAAAAGAGTGCCAGATGATATAGCTGAAAACCCAATTATAGTTGGTCACGAGTTTTCGGGAGTATTAATGGAAGTGGGAGAAAAGTGGGCTCACAAGTTTAAGGCGGGCGATAAGTTTTCGATCCAGCCAGCCATATACTACGAAGATGGTCCGGTGGGGCTACTAAGTGCACCAGGATATAGCTACCCACATGTTGGTGGCGATGCTACATATGTGATAATACCCAATGATGTAATGGAAATGGATTGTCTATTGCCTTATCATGGCGAAGGTTTCTATCCCGCATCGCTTTCTGAACCTCTATCGTGTGTGATTGGTGCAATGCATGCCAATTATCACACCACTCCAGGAAGCTACGAGCATACAATGGAGATTGTGGATGGTGGCAAAATGGCAATTCTTGCCGGTGTTGGTCCAATGGGTCTTGCTGCCATCACTTATGTGCTAAATAGAGAAGACAGAAAACCATCGCTTTTGGTTGTAACCGATATAGACCAAGATAGGCTTGATCGTGCAGCTTCAATTTATACTGTTGAGTTTGCAAAATCTCGTGGTATAGAGCTTCATTATGTCAACACAGCAAAATCTGAAGACCCTGTGAAAGATATCAAAGCAATTAATGGCGGCAATGGATATGATGATGTATTTGTGTTTGCACCTGTCAAACCTGTGGTAGAGCAGGGCGATGCTATTCTTGGCTTTGATGGTTGCCTCAATTTCTTTGCCGGTCCTAATGATCCTAAGTTTAGCGCATCGCTTAATTTCTACAATGTACACTATGCATATACACATATAGTGGGCACGAGTGGTGGAAACAATGATGACTTGATGGAGGCGTTGGATATGCTAAATAAAGGTTTAGATCCAGCTGGACTTGTTACCCATATTGGCGGACTGAATGCTGTGGCTGATGCTACACTAAAACTGCCAGAGCTGCCAGGTGGTAAAAAACTAATATATACTCATATCGATATGCCACTTACTGACATTGCCGATTTTGCAAAGCTTGGCCAATCTGATCCATTCTTTAAAGAACTTGATGAAATATGCAAGCGCCACAAAGGATTATGGAATATTGAGGCCGAAGCCTACTTGTTGGATAATCATCCATCATTGAAGAAGTAGTAGTATATCTTTAATATTAAATATAAAAGCCACATTTCAGAGATAATCGAAATGTGGCTTTGTTTTATTATCTAAAATACCTTTTGAAAAATAAAAACAGTGTTGCTAACCAGCACATTAAGCTTTTTGGTGTAAATAAAACTATTGGGAACAATATCCAAGAACTCATACATCTTGTCGGTAGGCAAATCGATACCTGCATTGAATAGTACAAAACCATTATCTGACGTTATTGACTCGATATTATTCCAAAATGTAGGCAAGTAGAACTCCTCAGGCACAATATCGTCAATAAAAATATCAACCACAATGAGGTCAAATTTATCCCTCGTTTCGGCAACATACTCACTAGCATCTGCCTGTACAATTTGTACTTTTGGATCGTTATGTATATTATATTCCTTTTTGGCAATATCTATAACCACCAGATCAATTTCGATGCCAATAATAGGCCCATCATATTCTAGCTTATTTCGTAGTGAGTCCACCACACTGCCACCACCCATGCCCAACACAAGAGTGGATTCTACTCTCTGGATAGGTATAATTCTAAGCCCCCTCTCAAGCACTTCCTGAAGACCTCCATACGAATAGTTGGTGTTTTTTGTGTTCAGAAGTTTCTTGCCATCGACCCACACTACTTTTAGTTTATCGTTAATTTCGGAATGATAAATCTTTTTATTTCCGTCCGCTTGTCTCATTTTCAATATAAAAAATCAAAAAGTGTAAAATGACGAAAATGGTGCTGAGATTTCACAATCTCAATCCTGCTTTCTCTATTATTGCAAATATAATAATTATTTGTGATTTATCCATTCTTCTTAAATCCATGATGGAATCGTAGGTTTCCATTCCTTTAAATTTCTAGTAGCGTTTATTGCTATTTTGCTCGTTTAAATGTCATTTCATCTACAATTTCAGTGCCTGCACTGCTCAAATGAATGTTCTTTCCTTTGAATACTCCAATGTATGCGCGTTCTCCTTCTGTTCCATCGCTATTCTTTTTGAACATTACTATATCTCCTGCCCAACTGTCTGCCTCAGTTTTATACCTCCAAATGTATGTTGAGAGATTTGCTGAATATGTGCCATCATTTCGGCCCGATCTTATAGTACATTCTTTTTTATCTACAAATAAAAGATGAAGAGTCACCTCTTCAAATTTATATATCCAATTAGTGCCAACCAAATCGCTGGGATTGTTCAAATCTTCCTTTTCGCATGATGTGGCTGTTACTACAAAGATTGCAATAATAGCTGCAATGATTTTGTTTCTCTGATTCATGTTTGTGAGTTTTTAATTGTTGAATTCAAGTTTCATTTGTTCTACTTATATAATAGATGTTGATTTGTAGGTAAACGTTGCATAGGAAAGAGGAAATGATTTTATGTTTAACTGTCGATCCACCCAAAAACTAAATCTCCAATCTTCTCCAGCCACTCCTTTAAATTTGTAGTAACGCCTATTGATATTATTGAACACTCTTTGTTGCTATGACTCCCAGTTGAGGGGTCATAATATCTTCCTTTTGATATATTATTAGTCCTTCTTTATGTATGTTATAATGATTGGTAATACTTTTTTATTTTTTCAGACATCAATATTCTTCTTTTCATTAGAAAGTCTTGATAATCATCGATTTCCATTTCTATAATCTCCATTGGTATGCAATTGTCTTGTAGATTAGTGTAAAGATCTTTCTCGCACGATATACCACTTACAACTTTACGGTTCTCTGACATTTGTTGTTTTATTATTTTGAAGTATTCTTTTGGAGGCTTATTCCCAACTTTGATATTTACTTCAGACTGCATATAAACATAATTTGCAATTTGATTATATTGTCCTCTTGTCAAACCATTTTTCTTTAAATAGTCTTTTGGGAATAAATGATGGATATCACCACGCAAAGAAATCAAGTCACTTACTAAAACATCTCTTGACAAGAATCCTTTGTCATTTGACTTTACTTGTGATGCTAGGTAAACATGAAAATAAGGGCTACTTGCGACTGAAGTATCTAAGCTTTGTGGTAAAGATGCAGTCCAAAAGGCATCAGAAAGCTCACCTTCTTCTTTTTCTTTTAGATACTCCTTCATGGATTTATTTGATATTTGTTTGATATCAAAATCAAACGTACTCTCTGGAGAACCAGAGTATCTACCTGTTAGAATAGAATATACAAACCACCGTCTAACATAGTGTTCAATTTCTACTGAATTAACTCCTTGCTCTTTTAATTTTAAATAAACTATATATGCAAAGTTTATTGCATTTTTTGAGCGAATTAATTTAGGTATTATAAAACCTGCAGATTTTATAATCATCAGAAATCGTTTGAAATTTGTCTCATTTATAAAGTTGTGAACGCCATCTTTAAGTTTAGAGAAAGAGTTGATTGTAATTTCTTGTTCATAGCTACGTGTTTCAAAATTTCTTCCAGAAAGTAAGCTAACCAAGTCTGAGAGCCTCCCTCTATTGAACTGAGATGTAAACGCTACACGCACTAGGTCACTGTAATTAGGATCGTATAGATCTTCATTTTCAGTTTTCAACCAAGACATTTTTTTGAAAAAATCAGTTTTAGCAAATTCTTTATCGTTGTCAACGATATGTTTGTAAAATTCAGGTGAGATAGCTAAATGACAGAAATAGTCAATTGCTTTTCGTAGTGTACTTCCATCGTTTTCTGTGAGTGATGACTCACTACTTTGTCTTTTCCTATCCAATTAAGTGTGGGCATATTTATTTACTAATTCAAATTTTAGATTCAAACCGCTAAGTTACTCATTTTTGTGAAATAAAGTTTCAATAGATGCTTTGTTGATATTTTTAGTTTAGGGCTTGTTTATAGGGTTATGTTTTTTATGTAATAGGCTTGGTTTGCACTTTCTGAAAAACGGGATTTGCTATACACGTAGTGGGGTTGATTTTATGAGATTTATTTTTGCTCAAACCCGAGGCGGGATGAAAATACGTGGTGTGATTTTGGCTAAACCCGGCCCGTGTTCGATTTTTGAACTTTATTTTTGGACAGACCCGTCCCGTGATGGAATAAAATGAGATTTTTTTGAGCAAAAACTGGGTGTATTTTCAGACCCGCTACGTAGTTTTGTTAAAATACGTTTCGTTTTAGACTAAATCTAGAAAAAACTGCTCCAAAACGGGTCGTAAAACTGAAAAACGGGGCGGGTTTGGACCAGACCCGCCCCGTGTCAAATTAAGGGCAATTGGATTTGCCAAAAAACGGGACGGGTTTAGTCAAAATGTGAACTAGTGTGAATGAAATCAGGGATTTTTGGCGCAAAAACTGTTTACAGAAGTTAAAAATAGGCGATTTGAGCATAATTTAGCTCGAATATACATCAATCCCGGCTCGGGTAGTCGCAAATAAAATTTTTTTTATTCCATCACGGGACGGGTCTAACAGAAAAAGGACAAAATGGAAAAACAAAGAAAAATGTATTTGTTTGATAATAAGCCATGAAACATGTTTTAACCAAAAAAGAGTCTTTTTAAATGTGAAAATATTAACAGTTTTGATGTGCTGTTTTACAATCTAGTTAAATTACCAACTTTGGTGCAGTTTGCCACGGCTTTCTTACTCCAAAATGAATGTTTTGCTAGGGTTGCTAATGCACTTTTCTTTCACTACTTTTGCATTCGTAAATTTATTAATGCTGATTGTAGATGAATATTATTTTTTCAAATTCTGATGCGCCTTCGTTTAACTTGGCCACCGAAGAGTTTCTTTTTTCACAAAGGAATGATAACTACTTGCTGCTTTATGTAAATAGGCCTAGCATTATTATTGGTTCTAATCAGGCTGTGGTGAATGAGGTGGATATGGATTTTTGTATCGACAACGAAATACGTATCTATAGGCGTATGTCGGGTGGGGGGGCTGTATATCATGATTTGGGAAATATAAATTATACTTTCATTGGCAAGCATACACGCAATGCATTGGGTGCCGACTTCTTGATTCCAATAGTGGAGGTGCTATCGCAAAAGATGAATATACCTGTGGAGGTGGGAAAGCGTAAGGATTTGTGGCTCGATGGGTTTAAGATTTCGGGAACGGCGGCTCATATTTCGCGAGGACGTCAATTGCATCATGGCACTTTGCTATACGATTCTAATGTAGATAATTTGGCTAGTGCGCTTTCGCCTGAAAACAGAGCTGCTGTGCAGAAAGCTACTGCATCGGTGCCTAGTCCGGTCAAAAATATCAGACAATATCTTGTCGAGAGGGATGGGGTGGCTCCGTATAGGGATGATTTCTTTGATTTATTTACTCTACAAATGCTCGGTTATTATAATCTTGATCACACTACATCGCTCACTGAGGATGAGGTGGAGATTATAACCAATCTTCAGCAAGAAAAATATATACAGCGAAGCTGGAATTATAGAAAGTAATTAGCTGGGGCTATCTTTTTGTGAGTGCACTTCCTTTGTGTGCCGCAATGTGGTCTGTTTTGTCGCTTTTTATTTCATATTGTGGGTCGTCGTCGGATGCGTGGTGTGTGTACCCCTTGTATTTGAAATCTTTTTTGTGAACCTTTATTATCTTGCCTGATACTTTTCAAGCTTCTGAGCACATAATGGCTACGCGCGTTTGGGATGCTGTTTCTTCAAGGTCTCGAATGGCATCTTCAAATTTATCGGTCTCCATATAGTCGGCATATCCTCTAAACGACTCGTTGTGCCATCTGTTGTTTTTGGAGTCTTTTTGTACTTTTCGTCTCCCTCCCAAATCTACTTTATGTTCATACATAATGCCATGTTGGGGTAGGGATGTGGCGAGGCTTTCTTTGTTGAACTGTGGATATTTGCGTGAGCTAGGAAAACTACGAATATCAATCAATTTATCAATTTTGTTTGCACGGAGCAACTCTACGAAATCTTCGAGGGATCTAGTAGAGTGCCCAATCGTGTAAATTGTATTGATATTCTTTTTATGCATTTATGTGCTTGCTATCTGTTGATTCTCTTTTTTGTAATTCTTGCCCTGCCAAGTGTCGCGCTCTGCAAAGCGCTTTATTATTTTGGCGGTGAGCTCGTAATTTTTCAATCCCCAGTCGGGTGCTATGAGTAGCTGCTTGGGCGATTGCGATGCAAAGCGCTCTATGTATATATCGGGGCGTAGTTGTTCAGCAAAATCGATACAGAGATCGATATATTCATCGGACTCAAAGATATGAAACGATTGTGGGTCTTCTTTATATTCTTTAGCCATCACTGTGCCTCTAATTATTTGCAGTTGGTGCAATTTTAGGGTTGTGATGGGTAGCTCTGACAGCTTGTGTGCATGATTTATATAATCATCATATGTTTCGCCAGGAAGTCCTAAAATCATATGTGCACCTACCATCAAACCGCGATTAGCAGTTTTGATAATAGCCTCTACCGATTCTTCCCACGAGTGTAGGCGATTTATCTTATCAAGTGTTTTGTTGAGTGTACTCTCTACGCCGTACTCTATTATAACAAATGTACGCTTGCTTAGTTCTTCAAAATAGTCTAACAGCTCGTCGGGCATGCAGTCGGGACGTGTCCCTACTATTAGCCCCACCACGTTGGGAAGTGCAAGAGCTTCTTCATATTTCTCAATCAGTTTTTCTATGGGATCGTAGGTATTGGTGTACGATTGAAAATAGGCAAGATATTTCATTTCGGGATATTTGTAGGCAAAAAAATCGATGCCGTCGTTCATCTGTTGGGCTATCGTTTTCTTGGGCTTGCCATATCCTGGGCTAAAGCTCTGATTGTTGCAATAGGTGCAGCCGCCGTATCCTTTGCTACCATCTCTATTGGGGCAAGTGAAGCCAGCGTTGACTGATATTTTTTGAACTTTAAATGAAAAATTATCCGCAAGTAGTTCGGGAAACTCACGGTAAGGTTTGTTTATTATCATTTGTGTAAGTGGAAATCTAATTGTAATAATGTGAAGGGGCAAAGTTAATAAAAAGTGACGGGGAAGTTTTACTGCAACTTCCCCGTTTTAATACTATTTGTTCTTTTTTATTATTCTAATAATAGCGAGAATGGATCGACTAGGTAGTCCATTATTTGCCGCACAAAGCGTGCAGTTTCGCCACCATCCACCACGCGATGGTCAACGGTGAGAGATAGGCCTAAAACATTGCCAGGCACTACCTGATCGTCTTTCACCACTGGTTGTCTTACTATACGACCAACACCCAGTATCCCGGCTTGAGGGTAATTAAGAACGGGGGTTCCAAATATTCCTGCTATCGAGCCAAAGTTGCTTATAGTGAAGGTGCCGTGTTTCATATCGGCCATTGTTAGCTTTCGCTCTTGTGCCTTGATGCTGAACTCGGTTATCTTTTGGGTTATCTCGAAAATACTAAGTTGGTCGGCGTCTTGAATAACGGGTACCACTAAGCCTTCGGGAGTGTCCATTGCTATGCCTATATTGTAACGATTGAAATATACCATACGGTTTTGGCCCATCTCTATGCGCGAGTTCAACAATCTATACTTCTTAAGTGCTAGCACTGTTGATTTCACTATAAAAGGGAGATATGTGAGCTTTGCACCTCTATCTGCATAGTTTTGTTTCATCTTTTCTCTTATCGCAATTAGGTCTGATACTTCTACTTCTTCAAATACCGACACATGTGCGGCATTGTGTTTCGATTGTATCATGTTGCGAGCTATAGATTTGCGAATCTGGGTGAGGGGCTCGATTGTTACATCTTCTAAGTTGTAGTCTTGAGCATAATCCTGTTGCACAAACTCTTGCTGAGCAGCGCCTGATTGTTTACTAGAACCATATTGTAGCAAATCTTTTTCGGTCACGCGTCCATCCTTGCCGGTGCCGACCACTCGGTTTATATCTATATTTAGCTCTTTGGCTAAGCCCCTTACCTTGGGCACTGCCAATGATTTTGTGAGGCTTATAGAGCCGCTTGATGACACGTTTTCGTCGCTTGATGGAAGAATGGAGTCACTACCGGCAATTTCTAATGTACCTACTACCCCTGCTGTCTCTTCCTCCTCTTCTACCGATTTGTCTGAAGCAGTGGGTGTTTGAGATTCGTCGCCTTCTATTTCTAATTCAACTAAAGGTGAGCCAACATTGATTGTGTCGCCTACATCTCCAAATATTTTTAAAACAGTTCCCGACTTTGGTGATGGAATGTCAGTTGTTACTTTGTCGGTCTCCATGTTTACCAATAAATCTCCCGACTTAATCGTTTGCCCTACTTCTACATATATTTCGAGGATGGTACCTTCGTCTAATCCTTCGCCTATATCTGGGAAATTAAAAATATATTTCATGCCTTAGTTTTAATAATTTACAGTTTTCTCTATCTCGTAAAATATGCGGTCGGGCGATACTATATAGTACTTTTCGCCTCGTGCTAATGGTACAATTGTGTCGAAGCCCATCACTCTTTTTGGTGGTGCCTCTAAATGCAGAAAAGCCACCTCGTTGGCAATTGCCATAAGCTCGGCGCCTACGCTAAATGATTCGGGTGCTTCGGCTACTATCACCACGCGACCTGTTTTGCGAATCGACTCTCCAATTGTCTCCTTATCTATTGGGTATATTGTGCGCAGGTCTATTAGCTCTACCGATATGTCGGATGCTTCGGCAATGTCAATAGCTTTTTGGCATTCGCGTATCAGTGCACCAAAAGAAATTACGGTTACGTCGGTTCCTTCTTTCAATACTTTTGCTTTGCCAATGGGTATGCTGAATTTCTCTTCGGGCACCTCTTGTTTTATAGCTCTGTATATTCTTTTGGGCTCCATAAAGATGACTGGATCGTCCGACTCAATTGCCGAAATCAATAATCCTTTTGCATCATATGGGGTAGATGGTGCTACCACTTTCATGCCTGGTATGTGAGCAAAAAGTGCTTCGGGGCTTTCGGAGTGGTGCTCAATGGCGTTGATTCCTCCTCCATATGGAAAGCGAATTACCATAGGCACTTTGTATTTGCCACGAGTACGGTTGTGTATGCGTGATACATTCGAAATTATTTGATTGAATGCGGGATAGGTGAAGCCATCAAATTGTAGCTCTACCACGGGGCGCAACCCTGTCATGGCCATGCCCAAGCCTGTGCCCACAATGGCCGACTCGGCAAGTGGTGAGTCGAATACTCGCTCTTCGCCATATTTTTTTTGAAGTCCTTCGGTGACGCGAAATACTCCGCCCTCTACACCTACATCTTCACCAAACATTACTATCGATTTGTCGTCGGCAAGCTTTATATCCATTGCATTGTTTATAGCTTGCACCATATTCATTACGCTCATTTCTTATTGTTCCTCCAGCTCAAAAATTGTTCATACTCTTCTTTCTGTCTCTTCAGATCATCGGGCATATCCACATACATGTACTTGAAAACTTCATCGAGTTGATACTCGGCATAGTTTTCTGCATTTTTAAATTCCTGATCTACTTGTTCTTTATATTGCTCGATGAGTTCTTCCTCATTCTCAATTTCGATACCATTGTGAGCCATATATTTTTTTAGTCGCTTTAGTGGATCTGTTTTTTGCCATTCTTGCTCTTCCTCTTTAGTACGATATTTGGATGGATCGTCGGATGTGGTGTGAGCTCCTTGTCGGTATGTGAAGGCTTCAATCAATACTGGTCCATTGCCTTCGCGAGTATGTTTGTGTGCCTCGCGATAGGCTACATACATTGCAAAGAAGTCGTTTCCATCTACCTTTATGCCAGGCATTCCGAATGCAACTGATTTTACTGCCAGGTTTATAGACTTTGTTTGCTTTTCTACTGGCACCGATATGGCGTACTGATTGTTTTGGATGGTAAATATAACAGGTGCTTGCCACACTGCAGCAAAGTTGAGCCCTTCGCTAAAGTCGCCTTCCGAAGTTCCGCCATCACCTATGTAGGTAAACACTACTTCATCTTTTTTCTGATGCTTTACAGAGTATCCTACTCCTGCCGCATGCAAGATTTGCGATCCTATGGGTACGCTAATTGGGAAAACTCTGTCGGTATTTTTAAAATTGCTTCCTTCTTCGTTTCCCATGTAATAAAGAAAAACCTCTTCTAGCTTAACTCCCTTTGCCATCATCAGAGCTACTTCTCTAAAGGCCGGAACTAGCCAATCTTTTTCTCTGATTATATTTGCCGCAGCAATCTGGATTGCTTCATGGCCAATAATGGGAGGGTAGGTAAACATCCTGCCTTGACGCTGATACGATACGGCCATCAAGTCGGCAGTACGTGCATAGAGCATAGATTTATATGCATTCACGATAGTTTCATGATCCAAGTC
Organism: uncultured Proteiniphilum sp.; assembly: GCA_964439965.1. GTDB lineage: Bacteria > Bacteroidota > Bacteroidia > Bacteroidales > Dysgonomonadaceae > Petrimonas. The sequence goes on along the minus strand of CAYTQG010000004.1, from coordinate 25,799 downwards.
GGGCATATACTCTTTATTGATAACCTTACCATCGTTGTCGATAATTCTAAAAGTCTTATCTTCTAAAGGATTGAAATCTTTAAAAATCATAGATTCTTTTTGTGTTGAAGCATGTTCCCTCTGCAACCCTTTCATGGTTGGAGAATCAACAGTATTTGCTTTAAACATTGTTGTTTTTATTATTTATTGTATTTGTGAATTAATTCTTAATGAGTTAAATCAATTTGTGGGCTGTTTTTTATGCTGTGATGCAAATGTCAAAAAGCTGTCCAAATCATATAACAATAAAATGGGCATATGGTTCTATAATTAAGGAGTTGTTGGTCGTAATTTTCAATAAATTGGAGTTTCAATTATATTATTAACGGCCTGTTTTATTGATATATATATATAGTCTTCGATATTGATTGTTTCTATTATGAAGGATTATATTTCAAACTATATTTTAAACTTGGGTAAAGGTTTTGAATTGTTGTGTTTGTAGCCGAAATTGGCAAATAGTGTAAGTTGATATAGGGCTATATAAAATATAAACGAAATAATTTTTCATATTGTTGCTATCATTGATTATTTTTGCAAAAACAAATTAGGTTACAATTAAAATATAATGAAATGACAAATAAATTGCACGATGATGCTTTAAAATATCACTCGGAAGGACGTCCGGGAAAAATTGAGATTATTCCCACAAAACCATATAGTTCGCAGCGCGATTTATCTTTAGCCTATTCTCCTGGTGTGGCCGCACCATGCCTTGAAATTGAAAAGGATGAACAAAAGGCTTATGAATATACCTCGAAGGGTAACTTGGTGGCTGTGATTTCTAATGGAACCGCGGTGTTGGGCTTAGGCGATATTGGTGCTACTGCCAGTAAACCGGTGATGGAGGGAAAGGGATTGCTTTTTAAGATATTTGCCGGTATTGATGTATTTGATATCGAAATTGATGAAAAAGATCCTGATAAATTCATTGAGGTTGTTAAGGCTATTTCGCCCACATTTGGTGGTATCAATCTTGAAGATATTAAGGCTCCTGAGTGTTTCGAAATTGAAGATAGGCTGAAAGCTGAACTTAATATTCCTATTATGCACGATGATCAGCATGGTACTGCTATCATATCGGCTGCAGGATTATTGAATGCTCTTGAGCTTGCCGAAAAAAATATTGAGGATGTAAGAATTGTAGTTAATGGTGCTGGTGCTGCTGCCAATTCGTGCACGCAGTTGTATATGGCGCTTGGGGCTAAGCTCGAAAATATAGTTATGCTTGACTCAAGGGGTGTAATATCAAAAAAGCGTACCGATTTGAATGATCGTAAGAAACCTTTTGCTACAGATCGGGATATTACTACTCTGGCTGAGGCTGTGGATGGTGCTGATGTTTTTGTTGGCTTGTCGGTAGCTGATGTTTTGAGTGTAGAGATGGTTCAGTCGATGAGCAAAAATCCTATTGTGTTTGCTTTAGCAAATCCAAATCCTGAAATATCGTATAATGCTGCTATGGGAGCTCGTGAGGATATTATTTTTGCTACTGGTCGTTCCGATCATCCTAATCAGATTAATAATGTTTTGGGTTTCCCATACATCTTTAGGGGAGCATTGGATGTGCGTGCTACTGCCATAAATGAGGAGATGAAGGTGGCGGCGGTGCGTGCTATTGCCGAATTGACAAAGAGACCTGTTCCTGACGTGGTGAATGCTGCATATAATATCGAGAAGCTAAACTTTGGTAGAGATTATATTATCCCAAAACCATTGGATTATAGATTGCTTACTGCTGTGGCTCCTGCCGTGGCAAAAGCTGCCATTGAGTCGGGTGTAGCCAGGGCTACTATCACTGATTGGGAGAAGTATAACGAAGAGCTTCGTCAGCGAATGGGCTTAGATAATAAGATGTTGAGACGATTTTACGATATGGCTCGTCAGAAGCCTAAGCGTATTGTTTTCTCAGAAGCAAATCATATCAATATGCTTAAGGCTGCCGAAGTTTGTGTTACGGATGGTATCTGTCAGCCAATACTACTTGGAAACGAAACCAGAATTGCAGCTGTAGCTGCTGAGCATCATGTAAGTCTTGAGGGTATTGAGATTGTAAACTTGCGTCACGATAGAGAAGAGGGACGCCGACATAAGTATGCAAAAATGCTATGCGAAAAGCGTAGTCGTGAGGGATATGCCTTTAACGAGACTGCCGAAATGATGTTTAATAGAAGTGCATTTGGAATGATGATGGTTGAGTCGGGTGATGCTGATGCACTAATTACTGGTGTGTTTGGTAAATACTCTGAAACTATAAATCTTGCAAAAGATATCATTGGAGTAAAAGATGGTTATAAGCATATTGGTGCTATGCATATTGTTAATGGAAAGAAGGGGGTTCTGTTTTTAGCTGATACGCTATTCAATAGGCATCCATCTCCTGAGGCATTAATTGATATTGCTCGCTTGGCTGATGATACTGTAAGGTTCTTTGCTCACGATCCAGTTATTTCAATGTTATCGTACTCCAATTTTGGTAATGATAAAACAGGTACGCCTGCTGATGTTCGCAAAGTGGTGGAAGAGCTTCATGCCAACTATCCTGAAATGGTGGTTGATGGAGAAATGCAGGTAAATATTGCTTTAAATAAAGAGCTGAGAGACCAAAAGTATCCATTTACTAAGCTAAATGGTAAGGATGTTAACACATTGGTTTTCCCTAACCTTAGTTCGGCAAACACTGCCTATAAGCTATTAGTAGAAAGTGGAGTGGGGGATGTGGTTGGTCCTATTCAGATGGGATTAAACAAACCAGTTCATATTTTGGATGTTGATACATCTGTTCGCGACATTGTGAATATGGCTGCCATTGCAGTAATTGATGCAATTGTAGATGAGACTAAATAAGATAAGTATTCAATAAATAAAAAATCCGGTATAGGTTTCACAAACCAAATACCGGATTTTGTTTTTTATAGCTACTTCACTTCAAAAACCAAGAAACTTGCTTGCTACTGAGAAGTAGATTATTACTCCAAGTATATCTGATATTGTAGTAATAAGTGGAGCACTTGCTGTGGCGGGGTCAATCTTTAATTTTGTAAATATAAAGGGTAATAACATACCAATAACACTACCCGCTATTACTACGAATGTCATAGTAATAGGTACTATATATATAATTTGGGGTGAGCGATACATTGTTACAAAACTAACACCTAACGCCATCGTAAGACCAAGAAGTAGTGATACAAAGAACTCTTTGCTTAATAGCTTCATCCAGTCTTTTGATTCTACATCTCCCATTGCTAAAGCTCTAATCATAAGGGTTGCAGATTGTGACCCTGCGTTTCCGCCACTGTCAATAAGGAGAGGTAAGAAGAATACTAACGCAATTGCTGACTCGAGCACTTCTTCAAAGCTGGACATTATAGCCCCTGAAAATATATTTACAAAGACCAAAGCTAATAGCCAAAATACACGCTTTTTATATAAATGTGATACTGTGGCTTGTAGTGGACTTATAATTGCGTCGGTTACGGCACCAAACTTGTGGAAGTCTTCAGTGTCTTCTTCTTCAGCAATATCTAATACGTCGTCAACTGTGATAATTCCTAATAATACACCTTCTGTGTCTATTACGGGAAGTGCTACTCGGTCGTGGTCCTTAAATACATGTACTGCTGTTTCCTGATCATCGAATGCGCTTAGTGACACAAACTTATAATCAATAAGCTCACTTATCTTTTGCTCTGGTCGTGCAAGGATGATTTCTCGCATCCTTATGTCATCTATCAGCTTCCAATTGTTATCTACAACGTATAATACGTTTAAAGTTTCAGAATCGTGACCAAATTCTCTGATGTGTTCGATAGTTTCGGCGATAGTGAAATCGGGTTTTACTGCTACGTATTCTGGAGTCATCATACGTCCGATACTATCTTCGGGATAACCTAATAGCTTTTTTGCTACCTCTCGGTTTTCGGGTGTAAGTAGTTGCATCAATCGTTGCGTAATATTTCCCTGAAGTTCTTCTAGAAAAGCAGTACGATCATCGGGCTCCATATCGTTAAGCAAATCAGCTACCTTGCTGGCATGCTGTGCTAATCCCTCTATAATCTCTTCCTGCTTATCAAAAGATAGTTCCTGAAAAACATCTTTAGCCTGTTCTCGTGCTAAAAAGCGGAACAGCACTATAGATTCAAAATCTTTGCTACGTTCGATAACATCTGCAATTTGAATATAATCAAATTCGTGTAATGCGTTTCTCAACGCTTTCCATTCCTTCTTGCCTATAAGCTTTAGAAGGTCTTTTTCGTCAAAATTGCTCATAAAAATCTCCATTTCGTCTTTCCAGAAAGGAGATATGCTCTCTTTTGGAAAGATCGGTTACATTTTCTTATATAAACTAGGATCGTCGTCCATTTAATTATAGAATTTATTTTTTGAATAGCAAAGGTAATCAAATATAATTTCCTTACACTATATAAGACTATTTTTTTTGATATCTCTCTTTATATATCAGTATTACGAACTATTCGGGCAGTGAATGAAGAAATATACTGAAGTGTACACTACCATATTTTTTCTCTTTCCAGAAATGTGGATGGTCGGCGAAATTGTGGTCTTTTGAATGTTCTAGAATTAGCATCCCATCTTTGGCAACTATATCTTGCTTGAATATTAAGTCTGGGATTGTGTTTAATAGTTGCATATCGTACGGTGGGTCGGCAAATATTAAATCAAATTTTTCATGGTTGCTTTTTATGTATTTAAATGCATCTGCCCTAAGAGGCCATAGTTCATTGGCTTCGAGGGTTTCCTTTGTGTTGCATATAAACCTATAATGTAATGTGTTTGATTCAACGCATACAACTCTTGGGCATCCTCTTGATACTAGTTCAAAAGCGATGCTACCTGTGCCAGAAAACAAATCTAGTGCATTTGTTTCTTCCCAATCAATGAAATTGTTTAGAATATTGAATAAGTTTTCTCGTGCAAAATCAGTTGTTGGTCTTGCTCTTAGGTTTGCTGGTACTTTAATAAGTCTTGATTTATATTTTCCGCTAATTATTCGCATAATTGAATTAGTATATCTGTTGGTATTTGGACATCCGTATTGTTCTCGGGAAGCTTTATTGTCTCTACATTATTAATGAGCTGCTTCAATGTACTTGTTAAATTGATGTTTTTATCTGTAGTTGAAGATATATATAATAAGTCTTCGTTTTGGTCGAACTGATGTTTGTCCCAAATATTGACTATATTATATGTTATATCATCCTCTTCCAAGTCAATAAAGCTGTTTGCTGATAGTAGAGTATCACCATCAAAGCAAATAATAGTGCTTATATCCTCCTCTAGAAAGATAAAAAAGCGCTTCCTTTTAATCTCCCCATATGATTTACAAAAAGGTATCAACTGGGACATTAAAGAGGTGAATTTAGGGTTCCATAAGCTTCTGTGTAGAAACGAATATATCTCTTTTTCCATATCGAAAACTATTTCGATATCGCTGTCTATGCTGTTGTGCATTACCTTTCCATGCTCGCCGTGGAAATTGAAATTAAATAAGTCCACAACCATTTCTTTGTCAAAAAATGATTCTGGAATCATCGTATATCGAGGTGAAACAATGCTAACAGTGATGCTATTAAAAGGATGTGTAAACAAGCTAGATTCAAAGAATATCTTTTTAATGTTCTCACTTACAGATAGGCTATTACTATACTCACGCTTATTGTAATAGTAAACTGATTTATCGGAAGTGAGAAATATTAAAAAAGAAAATCCATTCGGCGCTAACCGAATGGATAATGAATATTTCTCTGATTGAGCTAAATCAATAAAATCAGGTAAAAACATAATTATGATTTATAATTATTCCCAGTTACCTGCATTATTGTTTGCTGAGGTTAGTGACCCAACCATCATGCCTGGGTATTTATCACCTGGACGGCCTTCTACTTCTTCAATCTTTTGAGCAAGAAGTTTTTTGTCAAGATCACCTAGATAAGTTTTGAAATGTGTTTTTGCTTCAAACACTTGTACTGTGTATCCAGAACCTGTACTCAAAGAGTCAACTGCCATTTCAAATTTTGCTCCTTTTCCAAAAGGTACGTACGACAGAGAGTCGATACTTACTTTACGATTTGGAAACAATGTTTCGATTGCAGGAGAGAAAATAGTATCGCGTGATAGTTGTGGAGCATTTTTCTCATCGTCCCACAAACCAGCAGCTCTGATTTCTTTCTCATTTCCTTTACGAATAATTTCCATTGCTTTTTTCTCAGTCATTCCAGACTCAAGTTGTTCCTCCGTTAAATCACCAGATTTTACGGGCGAAGCAACTCTACCTTCCTTCACGAATTTAATTAAATCGTCAAAACTGTTTGCGTAAGTTCCATATTCACTTCTGTAGGCCACTTGACTGGTTCTGATATCTACCAATCTTTGGATTACTTCCACGTCACGAACTTTCACCTCTGCGTTAAAATCGATAGGACCTTGAATACTCTTCCAGCTAAGGAATACTAACAAAGCTATCGTTGCTACTAAAAGCACTCTTACTACAACTTTCATGGATGTCTGTCTTTTAATTTTTTATTGTTTTTTTATTTATTACTTTTGATTACAAATACAAAATTAGAAAAAGAATAATAATTGTACTACATTTACGACAAAAATAACTCAAAAAAATGATAAATAGGTATTTTCTCGCGAAAATAGAAGAAAACTTTAGTTTCGATTTTACTTCTGATCAGTACACTTCAATCACAAAGATAGTTGATTTTCTCTTTAATCAATCAAATAATCAAATATTTTTGCTTAAAGGGTATGCTGGCACTGGAAAATCTTCGCTTATTGGGAGTTTGGTTAAGACTATGACTCAATTTAAACAGAAGTCAGTTTTACTAGCCCCCACGGGAAGGGCGGCCAAAGTTTTTGCAGGCTATGCTGGACAACCAGCTTATACGATTCACAAAAAAATATATAGGCTAGAAAAGTTTGGCGACGCAGGAAGTAATTTTAAACTAGATATTAATAAGCACCAACATACATTATTCATCGTGGATGAGGCTTCGATGATTAATAACTCAAGCGACTTCTCGGTTTTTGGAACTGGGAGTCTCTTAGATGATTTGATTGAATATGTATATACGGGCGAAGGAAACAGATTATTGTTGATAGGAGACACGGCTCAGTTGCCACCAGTTCAACAAGAGTTTAGCCCTGCACTTGATGAACATACTTTAGAATCATTTTTCTTTGACGTTACATCTAGCACTCTTACGGAGATTGTTAGGCAAGATCAAAATTCGGGAATTCTTCAGAATGCCACAAAGTTGAGAAACAGTTTATATATTGGAGATACTTTTGAATATCCAAAATTGTATACCACCTCTCATGCTGATGTGAAAAGAATAACTGGTAACGAATTAATCGAAGAAATCTCTTCAGCTTATAGCAGAGATGGAGTGGAAGAAACAATAATAATATCCAGATCAAATAAAAGAGTGAATGCCTATAATATGGGTGTGAGGAACACCGTATTGTATAGAGAGGAAGAATTATCGGCTGGTGATCTACTTATGATAACAAAGAATAATTATTACTGGGCTGATAATATTGAAGGTATGGATTTTCTTGCTAATGGTGAATTTGTAGAGGTAATGAGAGTGAGAGGTTCAGAAACAATGCATGGATTTAGATTTTGTAATGTTATACTTCGACACAATGATTATGATATTGAGTTTGAAGCTAAAATTATTTTAGACTCATTGCATACGGAGGCGCCAGGGCTAACCAGAGAGCAAAATGATACCCTATTTAATGCTGTAATGGAAGATTATTCTCATATAGCACAAAAGGGGAATAGATATAAAAAAGTGAAGGAGGATATATACTTTAATGCTTTGCAAGTGAAGTATGGATATGCAGTTACTGCACATAAAGCCCAAGGTGGTGAGTGGAAGAATGTGTTTCTGGATATCGGATATATCAATGAATCACACATGGGCGACAACTTTTATAGATGGCTTTATACATCGATAACTAGAAGCACTAATATGTTATATCTTGTAAATTTACCCGATGATTTTGTAGAGCAAGTCAAATAATTATTACTTTTGTGATAATAATATTCATTATATTGCATGAATAATAGAAACAAACAAGATATTTTAATGAATAAAAAAGAGGATTTTATTAATCGTTTATTAGATAATGTGAGAAGCTTGGAAAGAAGTATCGTTTCTGCTAAGGAAGATGACTCTCTGTCATTTACTTTTTTCAAAGAGTCTTTCAAAAAAAGCCAAGAGATAACGACGCTTATTCATGAGCTCGAAATGTTGCAGATTGAGGATATGAAGAAGCAAATGGAGAAGCTTATTAATTTCTTATCTGAAAATGATTATAAAAACAGTTCTACTAAGGATGTAGAGCCTGACTCGGAGCCTGCGATACAGTCGTTGCCTGTTGATACACCAACTTTAGCTGAGCAACCAATACAAGAAAAAGAAAAGGAAAAATTAGAAGAAGTAGAACAGAAACAAGATATAGTAAATGATATATCTCCAAAGGGTAATAAATATGCTGAGGGGATAATTTTACCATCTTATTCTAATCCTCATAGAAATGAAGCTCAGCCAATTTCAAACTCCACCCCATCAATAAATGATATTACTCCACATGTAAATGCTAAAGCTGATATTAGGAGGGGGCTTAGTCTTAATGATAGATTTTATTTTCAACGCGAGTTGTTTAATAATAATAGAGAGGCTATGGACACAATGATGGTAAAACTTAACATGTGTGACAATTATCAAGATGTAGAACAATATATTAAAGAAAACACCTCTTGGGATTTTAATGCTGAAGTGGTTCAGGATTTCTTGGAGATTTTTTCTAAAGGGTCAAATCAGTAAAACCTAAACGATATTTACATGGGCAAATTAGTTGTGGTACCCACTCCAGTGGGCAATCTGGAGGATATAACTTTTAGAGCTATTAATGTACTTAAAAGTTGTGACTTGATTCTAGCAGAGGATACTAGAACAAGTGGATTTCTACTAAAGCACTACGACATTAAGACTAAAATGCAGTCGCACCACAAGTTCAACGAGCACAAAACTTCGGCTCATATTGTAGAGAGAATAAAAGCAGGTGAGACTATTGCATTGATTTCAGATGCAGGAACACCTGCAATATCAGATCCTGGATATTTGCTTGTTCGCGATTGTGTGAATGAAGGTGTGGAGGTGATGTGTCTGCCAGGTGCAACGGCTTTTGTGCCAGCTCTTGTAATGTCTGGTTTGCCAAATGATAGGTTTTGTTTTGAGGGTTTCTTACCACCTAAAAAAGGGCGTCAGACACGGCTTAAAGAATTAGCGATAGAAAAGCGTACGATGGTGTTTTACGAATCACCATATCGTGTAGTTAAAACTCTAACTCAGCTCAGTGAGTTTATGGGTAATGAACGAAAAGTATCTGTGTCTCGAGAAATATCTAAAATGTTTGAGGAAACAGTGCGTGGAACGTTCTCAGATTTAATATCACACTTCACTTTAAACGAACCTAAGGGAGAGTTTGTTATAGTAGTTGAAGGTGAAAACAAAAAATAAAAAGTCAACAATCTTTATTAACATCGAATTTATTAATTTAATAAGTATAGAATTATGAAAAAAGTATTCATTTTATTACTTGCATCACTATTTATTTTGTCATGTACCAACACTGGTAAGAACGTGAAGGAAACAGACGAATATAAAGCATTACAAGCTCAACTCGATTCGCTGCAAACTATGTTGCAAACTACCGACTCTGAAACTCAGGAGATGATAGATGTGATAAGTGAAGTTGAGGCAAACTTCGAAAAAATACGTGAGGCTGAAAAGTACATTTCTACTCAATCTGCACAAGGAGGAGAGATGACCAAGGCTACCAAAGACCGAGTTAGAGATAACTTCCAGATGATTCAAGATATTTTGAGAAAAAACAAAACTCAACTGGCTGATTTAAATGCAAAATATGCTGGAAGTAACAAGCAAGTTGCCTCACTTCAATCTACAATTAATCGTTTGAATAAAGAGATGGAAGAAAGCTCCACAAGACTGGTTTATTTGCAAAACGAATTGGCTAAGAAAGATGAGACAATCGATAAACTATCGGAAGATATTGGCGAGTTGGCTCAACATGCAGAGGAGCAACAAACCAAAATTAGAGAACAAGATAAGTCGCTTAACACTGCTTACTACGTGTTTGGTACATCTAGCGAATTAAAAGATCAGAAAATACTGTCAGGTGGTTTCTTGAAATCAACTAAGGTAATGAGTGAGACTTTTAATAAAGAATATTTCTTGCAAATAGACATTCGTGAGGTAACTCAAATACCACTTTATGCTACTAAAGCAAAAATATGGTCAAATCATCCAGAGGGAACATATGAGCTACAAGGAGCTGGCAATGGTAATCTCACACTTCAAATTACAGATACACAAAGATTTTGGAGTTTAACTAAGTACCTAATCATTGAGGTTAAATAGAGGCTTTAATTATCAATGGTGTATAAGAATTTATTTATCGATCTCGACGACACACTTTGGGATTTTAAGAAAAACTCAATAGTGTGTCTTGAGGAGATATATCATGATTATAAGTTTGATAGATTTTATCCCTCTTTCAAACATTACTATGATGTGTATTTGCCCTCTAATCTGAATTTATGGGCCTTGTATCGTCATGGTAAAATTAGTAGGGATAAACTAATAGTGGAGCGTATTTTAGCACCCATTAGAGAGTTTGGGGTTAATGATTCTGAATATGCCATCAAGATAAGCGATGACTATTTGGAGCGTACCACTTTGCAAACAGAATTGGTGGATGGAGCTATTGAATTGCTTGATTACTTAAAACCAAAGTATAAATTGCATATCCTCAGTAATGGCTTTACCGAAGTTCAGTTTAAAAAGATATCTAATTCTGGACTTAGTGGTTATTTTGATAAGATAATATTATCGGAAGATGTGGGAGTAAACAAGCCACATCCAGATATTTTTAATTATGCATTGAGTCAAACAAGCTCATCTGCAAACCAAACACTTATGATCGGTGATAGCTTTGATGCAGATATAGTAGGAGCATATAATAGCAATATAGATCAAATTTGGTTTAATCCTAATTGTGAAAACTCTACTAGCATAGAGCCAACTCATACAGTAAGACATTTAAATGAAATAAGCAACATCTTATAGTGTTGCTTAAGTTTTATATAATACACAATCGCTCATTAACACTCTGAGATATGTTAATGAGCGATTTTTTTTATTTTCCTCTCAATAAGGGCATGGTCATACATCTAGGACCACCACCACCACGTGGAAGCTCAGAGCCTTCGATGGTAATGACACATTTTTCTGCCTTTTCTACATCATATTTACCATCTATTACATCTTGCGCCTTAGCTATTTCAAAGCCTGTCTTGTTCAGTTCCTCTAATGTGTGCACATTACGTGCATAAGATAGAACCTTGCCTGGAGCAAATGCTAGAAAATTAGCACCGCTATGCCACTGTTCTCTTTCTTGATCCCAATCGTCGGCATTGCCACCACAAATTACTGGCTTTATATCCATTCCTAATTTTTTAAGAATACTCAATATACCATCAACAGAGGATATTTTTTTCACCTTTCCATTATCTATCTCCATATGCACTGTTTGGTATGGAGTGTGATTCATAATAAGTGGTTTGTAAACCATTGCTTTATTGTGGTCCAAGAAGGTAAATACCATATCCAAATGTATAAATGATTCGGGCGATTCAGGTAACTGTTGCACAATAATATGCTTTGTTTTCCCACTTTCGGCACACAATCTTTCCACGAGTTTATCAATTGCTTGCGCACTTGTGCGCGATCCATTCCCTACAAGTAATATATCTTCACGTGCTACAAGCAAATCTCCTCCTTCAACCACTATTTCAGGGTTATTGAGTGAGATTGAGTTCATATCAATGATATTGGTATCAAAAAACAAACCACTCTTATAAATTGCATTCATGATTAGTGATTCTCGGAGTCTCACTTTATTTGCCATTTTACAAATCACAGCATTATTACCAATTATTGCTGATGCATCTCTTGTGAAATAGAAATTATAAAGTGGTTTTAAAGCATAATATTCGTCTTGAAGAAAGTTGGTAAGAGTATTCATTTGTATAGGAAGACCCTCAATTAATATCTTGCTAAGCGTTTCTGCTGGCATGCTCATAAGAAAGTCGTAGTACTTTTCTGCTTGTTCATATTCGCAAATATCGCTGATTAAGGAGTGTTTCGATAGACTGTCTTGCAATACTTTGGTTAGTAACTCAGATACCGTATATACAGAAGATGTTTTATTTAAAACACCATATATTTGCTCGTACTCTTTTTGAGCAATTGATAAATTAAGAATATCACTATATAAAGCTCTCTGGGCGTTTCTAGGTGTCATGTTTTCAACCTCCGCTCCAGGATAGTGCATCAACACAGCATTTAGTTTCTCAACTTCAGAATTTACATTGAGAGTGATTTTTTTATTTTCCATAGAAGTATTTAATTAGTTTTGCCACAAATTTACGAAATATTTTTCTCCATTTAAATTATGCTGACTAATATTGTTGGGAATATTATAGTTAATGTAATTTTGCTTCTATCATTATGGATTCTTGAGTGTATTATTTACGAACCTATTAGTGGCATTAATCTGTTAATATATATTCAAATATAGTGATTGTGATTGCCCCTTCTTAGCTCCTTTATAGCTCCTTTATAGCTCCTTTATAACTCCTATGTTTTGATACTGACATTTTGTATTTAAATGGCCTGATAAATACATATAAATTAACGTTTGCTTCGCTATTTTGTCTCTCATTTTATATCTTCAGTACTTGTGATATTGTTATGCTTACAAAATAAAATAGATAACTAAGTTATGTGAGAATAGAATTATAATTATCTACCTTAAAAAATAAATTCAAAATAAGTAGTATCTTTACGGCTCAACAATTCACTCTATAATCGAATGATAATTTAAGCTTGTATTTCTAGAATATAATGAACGACTACTTCAATAATTTACGTGTTTATTTATCTGATTTTTGGATTAGATATTTTTGGCAGCATCCTAATAGATTGATGGGGCTTAAAGTGGTGCTTTCTGTATCGGCATTATTGATTCCATCTATCCTGATAGGCAACCCTATTCTTGGGGGTACCTTGGCATTAGGTGTTTTGGGTGGTGCAATTGCCGAAACTGACGACCATCCTAAAGGTAGGGTGAAATCTTTGACGCTGACTATCCTTGGGTTTCTGGTGTCTAGCGTTTCAGTTGAGTTGTTGAACCCTTATCCAATTCCATTTGCAATTGGTCTTTTTTGCTCTTCCTTTTTATTTATCATGATTGGTGGAATAAATGAAAGATACAGAGGTATAACTTTTGGTACTCTCTTGGTGTCTATCTATACAATGCTTGGACTTGGAATGAATAATCTTTGGTATTTTCAACCAGGTGCATTGGCCTCTGGTGCATTGTTTTATGGGGTGATATCTTTGGTGTTATTAGCGCGTAAGCCTTGGCGCCCCCTTCAGGAGGAGTTATCTATTGGGTTTAAGCATTTGGCACAGTACATAAATATAAAAGCAAAATTATTTCCTAGCGATGAGCAAACGCAAGATTTGACTCGTAATCAGCTTGCACAAAAAAATATAGAATTGGTTCAGGCTATTAAACGAACACATCGTGTGTTGCGTAGTTATGCCAGCGAAATAGGAAAGCAGAGTGAGGAGCTGGGGCGCTTTTATACTCAATGGCTTATACTGCAACAACTACACGAGCGGGCGGCATCGAGCCACGAGAGTTACGATTTGCTAAGTTCGCGAACAGATAATATAAAGCTTGTTGAGGGGCTTGGACAGTTATTATCTGAAATTTCAAAAGCTGTAGGGCATTATTCTGAGTGCTTGCTTACTAACAAACCATATAAACATCCAATATCGTTGAAGTGGACTGTATCCGCTCTGTCTGAGATGATGGATGCACATAAGAATGATAGTCAATATGCTGCTTTATCACTTCTATTTGCCAACCTTACTGAGATGGAGCGAATATTGAGCGATATAGATAGGCCAGTAGCTACAGATATGGTGCCATCGGACTATGAACCCCTTTCTGTAGTTCAGCGAATCAAATCTTTATTTGATACTAATAATCCACGCTTTAAGTATGCATTGCGACTTAGTATAAGCTTGCTAATAGGATATGGATTGCTTTATTTCTTTGAGCTTGAGAAGGGTGAATGGATATTATTAACATCACTATTGGTATTACAGCAGAGTTTTATTAGTACTCGTCAGCGGCTTTTAGAGCGTGTATTGGGTACCTTGTATGGGGTTGTAGCGGGTATATTGCTTGTTCAACTTCTTCCTACTTTGGCAGGACATATAATTTTACTGCTAATATCCTATTACTTGTTCTTCTATTACACTAAGCACAAGTATGCTATTGCTGTGGTTTTTGTTACAATAATTGTGATTACGTTATTTAATATCCAATTAAATCAAGGAATTGAGGTTATGGGACCTAGAATGTTGCACACAATAATTGGTTCTGCGCTGGCATATCTTTCGGTAAGATTTATTCTTCCTGATTGGCAGTATAGAAATTTATCGCAGCTATTATCTAATGCACTTGAAAGTAATCAAAAGTATTTTGAAGCTATCTATTCAGAAGATATAGATTCTGAGACTTATAATCAATTACGACAATCGGCGCATCAAGCGGATAATGCTCTTACGGCTGCATGGCAAAGTATTAGAGTAGAGCCACGCCGGGCAAAACAATTTCAAAGTCAGGCCTTCAGGCTCACATATCTTAATCATACTATCCTATCTTATATCTCAGCTTTTGGTGCACACAACAAAAACAATAAAATATATGCTGAAAATTTAGTCGTGTGTCACGAGGTAAGTGATATTTTATGTAAGGCCTACGATTCCTTAATAAGTGAAAATGAAAATAGTACTCATGAGCCTTTGATTATAAGAGATGCTCAAGAAATTAGAAATGAACATCCCACTCGTACAATGCTTTTAATATTAAATATCCGTCGCTTTGCATACGAACTCTATCTCGAAACCGAGAAACTAGTTGATTAGTTTACTCGGTCATTGTTTTTGTGATTTTGTCGATATTTAAGCTGTTTGCCATAGCATTAAAAATCTCAAAGTATGCTGAATGATTGTCATACAATTCTTTGTGGGTGCCTTGTTCTACTACACGTCCCTTTTCAAGCACCACCACATTTTCAGCATCTATAATCTGTGAGAT
Organism: uncultured Proteiniphilum sp.; assembly: GCA_964439965.1. GTDB lineage: Bacteria > Bacteroidota > Bacteroidia > Bacteroidales > Dysgonomonadaceae > Petrimonas. Next base: position 10,457 of record CAYTQG010000004.1, on the reverse strand, counting down.
GCTATGTGAAATAATAATTACGGTTCTATCCTTTTTAATTGCATCAAGGCTCATCTTAATTTGCTCTGTTGCTATAGCATCCAAGCTAGCAGTAGGCTCATCAAGAAATATTATCGGTGGGTTCTTAAGGAATAATCTTGCAATAGCTATTCGTTGCTGTTGCCCACCCGATAATAGGTTTGCTTGTGAATTGTATCCCTCAGGTAGTTCCATTATTTGATCGTGAATATATGCTTTCTTTGCAGCATCTATCACATTTTCTTTACTGGCATTTGGGTTTCCGTAGAGAATATTTTCTTCGATTGAGCCTTTAAAGATATGGTTCTTTTGTAGTACTAGACCTATATTATTTCTTAAAAACTCAGTATCATATTCTTTCAAATCGATTCCGTCTAAAGTAATATTGCCAGTATCTGGCTCGTAAAATTTATCTAAAAGATTTATAAGAGTACTCTTTCCAGCACCACTCAGACCTACAATTGCAGTTATCTTACCCGATGGTACGGTTAGAGATACATCATGAAGAGCTTTTGTGCCATTGGGGTAGGTGAAGTCAACATTATTTACTTCAATATGCCCATTAATTCTTTCTGGAATATAGCTTCCTGATTCTTCTACTTCATGTTCGGCATCTACTATCTCAAAAAAGCCTTCTGAATATACAAGAGCATCATTTACTTCGTCATAAATTCTGTGCAATTGTCTTATAGGTGCCGATACATTATTAAACAATAGTATGTGAAACATAATAGCGCCGATGCTCATTTGTCCTTTCAGCACAAAGTATGCAGTTAGAATTATAATAACTACTACCCCAATTTGCTCAAGAAAACTTTTAGCGCCCTCAAACAAGAAGCTGAGTTTACGTGTCTGCATTTGATTTTCAGTCATGTCGTACTGAATTTCATTATGCTTGTCTGCTTCAAGTGTTTCTCTCACAAATGATTTTATAACTGTAATTGATTCAATTAGGCCAATTATTACACCACTTTTTGTTTCTCGATATTGCCGCATTCTGCGTCTAAATCCTCCAAGCTTTTTTGCTTGTAGCTTGCTCACAAAGAAGTATAGAGGAAGAATCATTAAACTCACTAAGCCTATATAGAAATTGGCTGAAAACATAAAAAATAATGCTACCACCGAGTTTGCAAATAGCGGAAGAATATCTATAAAGAAGTTTTGCACTAATCTTGTTAGGCTTGATATTCCTAAATCTATTCGTGTTTGTAGCTTTCCACTTTCATTCTCTGCTGAGGAGTAGAATGCCAGTTTGTAAGTTAAGATTCTTTCAACAACTGTTTGCGATAAATCACGGGATACCATTATTCGTAGTCTTTCCCCGAAGAATCGTTGTCCAAACTGTATGAGGGTGTATATCAACTCTTTTGATAAGAGTATTACAGAGATTATAATCAATAGTTTTGATCCATCAGCAAGGCTTTTGCCTGCTTCCACTAGTTCATTTATCTGGTCCACAGTGTAGCGAAGTACGTGCGCATTTACCTGTGCCATCAACGAGCCTACAATTGTAAGTACAAGAGTGGCTATTATCAACCATTTGTATGGTTTTACGTAGCTGCTCACTTTTCGGAACAGCTCTGCGAGACTTAAATTTGGTTTTGGTTTTTTATTCAATATTTCTTTCATTTTTTAATAGTTCGCAGTGTGTGACCATAACAAACTCAAATAGTTTAAAAACTATAATCGAACTATTTAATCTCAATCCTTACCTCAGCTTTGTAACTCTTAATGTTTTTGATGTTTCTAAGATAATCAATCATAGTTTCGGCGGTTCCCATAAACTGGGCACTTCCTTCATCCTCACTTTCAAAATTGTAAGCTGAAGCTATAAAGCTGTTAACTGCCACTGTATAAGTCTTATCCATATCAAAAGATGAGCCATCGGGATTGAAGAATTTGACATCATTCATTTCTCCGTCTTTTATATAATAAACAGTTTTGATACCTGAGGGAATTAAAGGTTTTTCTTCATCCATAGGGTAAGCTGCAAAATATAGATTCTTGAGTTCATGCCCTGTCAGATTATAAACAACTACCTCGTTGCCAAATGGGTCGGCGCTGTACACATCTTTTATTGTTACATCACCTTTGTCTATATGATTGATTCGCACTCCGCCTGGGTTTATTAAGGCTATATCAGTTTCTGCACCAGCCCTAAGTGCATCTACCATTAGGTATCCCACTTCTATAAAAGAGTCGAATGAATCTTCTGCAGATGCTATCTTTTCATTTAATATGGGATTGTCATTAAACTTATCAACCATAGCAAGCACACTGCTGTTTTTACTTCCTTTTGCACCTACATCCATCAACTTCATTTTTCGCTCAAGTGTTCCGTCTGGTTTTAGGTTTAGCTCTATCAGAGTAGCATATTTTAGTTTGCGTTCAGCTTGAGTTATTAATATACCATTGTGTATTTGTTCAGTATCAATTTTGGTATGCGAGTGTCCGCCTATTATCAAATCTACAGTTCGTGATGGAAGCATACTTGTAAGCTCAACATCGTTTTCAAACCCAAAATGATTTACATAAATCAAGATGTCTGCACTATCTTTTAAATGAATCATATCCTTAGCTACCTCAAAAGGATTGTCAAATCTAAAACCTACCACGTTGCCTGGATGAGAGTCGGGTATTCCTGTTTCGTTTATATCTAATACTGAAGTAAAAGCCAGTTTCACACCATTAGGCATTGTCATTATCTTATACGGTTTGAGCACCATTTTGCTATCTTGTCGTGGTATGGCGTTTGCACAAATAAAATCAAAATTAGCACTATCAATTAGTGTAGCAAAGCCATCTTGTGAAGTGTCAAATTCGTGATTGCCCACCACCGAGAAATCAAAACCAACGGCATTCATAAGTGCAATCATGGGGTATCCCTTTGGCTTGTACTGATCGTTTACGGGACCACCAGTTTGATTATCTCCACCCGAAATTAAAAGCATATCTGGATAAATATCCCTCAGGCTATCAACCATAAATGCAAATCGTGGAAAATTATCAATTGCTGCGTGCATATCATTCACGGCAAGTATTGTTACTGGCCTGTCAACTTCTACTTTTGGCAAAGATGATACGGATTTGCGGCTGCCTCCACAGCTGGTAATGGAGAAAAGTAGTGCAACTGCTGCCACTAAAGTAATACTTAATCTGTGTTTCATTTTCTTGGGGGTTTTATTTTTATGTATATATGATTACCATCTGAGAGTCGTCCATCGTGTGCTATCTTGTTGTTGTATTTGTCCCAAGCAATAGGTAGCCTACCAGGAATTCTCTTTTCAAGCTTAGCATAATATGCTCTAATGGCATCACCTACTTGTGCGCCATTAAAGACTTTAATTTCTATGTCGTTTACAAATATTCTCACAGTGTTTAAAAGTAAAACAAAAAACCACAAAATTAGTTTTATGAGTTTTGTCTGAATAAAACCAACATAGCTCTTATTGCAATACGAACCCTCATTATAATTCAATCACAATAGTGGCTGAACTACAAACCAACAAATTATTGTGATAGCACAATAGTAGTTTCTATATTTTATTCTACATTTGTAATCGCATTGTATTATTAATTTGAATGCATTATGGTAAGAGAGATAGATATAAATGAATATTTACTATCTAAGAGCGAGTATGTTCTGTTAGACACACGCACACCGGCCGAATATGAAAAAGCACATATACCAGGAGCAAAGAATTTACCACTGTTGGATAATGAAGATAGAGTTAAAGTAGGAACCACCTATAAACAAAAGGGTAGGGAGGAGGCTATATTGTTAGGATTTGACTTAACTGGTCATAAATGGCGCAGCTTTATCGAGGATGCATTAGTGCTGGTACCAAATAAAAAGGTTGTAGTTTATTGCTGGCGTGGAGGAATGCGCAGTGGAATCATGGCTTGGGTTTTGGATCTGTATGGATTTGATGTGATAAAAATAAGCAAAGGATATAAGAGTTATAGAAATTGGGCATTCGAACAGTTCGAAAAAACTTATCCTCTTCTTGTCCTTGGAGGTATGACAGGCTCTCATAAGACTGAAATATTAATTGAATTGAAAAAGCAAGGTGAGCAGATTATTGACCTTGAAGATTTAGCAAAGCATTGTGGCTCTTCATATGGAAGTATGAATAAAAAAGATCAGCCAACGCAAGAGCAATTTGAAAATCTCTTGGCTTACGAGCTTTTCCTACTAGATACTAATAAGCGTATATGGATTGAAGATGAGAGTAGAACAATTGGTAGAAAGGTGATTCCTGAAAATATATTTCAGATAATGCGTGAAAATTACCTTGTGAAAATTGATATTGATAGAGAAAAGAGAGTTGATTTCCTCGTAGAAGAGTATGGTGTGCTCAATAAAGATTTTCTGATAGAAGCCACGTTGCGTATTGCTAAGCGCCTAGGGCCAGTGCAAACTACCACCGCCGTTGAGGCTATTAAGCAAGGCAATATGAGAGAGTTTGTTTCCACTGCATTAGTGTATTACGATAAAGCGTATCTCAGAGGATTGGAAATGCGAGAGAAAGATAAAATAATAACCGTGTCTATTGATTTTATAAATGCTGAGCAATATGCAAAGGAATTAATAGAACAAATGAAAGAACAAAATATATAATTAGATAATGAATAACGAAACAATAAAACTTACACAATACTCGCACGGTGCGGGGTGTGGGTGCAAAATTAGTCCTGCCATTCTGGATACAATTATTCAATCAACCATTACATATAATAAAGATGCCCGTTTGATTGTGGGCAATGATAGTAAGGATGATGCAGCTGTTTATGATTTAGGTGATGGTACAGCTTTAATATCTACTACCGATTTCTTTATGCCGATAGTTGATAATCCATTTGATTTTGGGCGTATAGCAGCTGCCAATGCAATCAGTGATATTTATGCAATGGGTGGGAAGCCTATATTGTCGATTGCTATTTTGGGATGGCCTATCGATAAGATTGCTCCTGAAGTGGCTAGCCAAGTGATAGAGGGTGCTAGAGCTATCTGCAGCGAAGCTGGTATCGCAATTGCTGGTGGACATAGTATCGATACACCTGAACCAATTTTTGGACTTGCAGTTAATGGGTTGGTGGATATTAATGATTTGAAAGAAAACTCAAAAGCAACACCCGGTTGTAAACTATATCTTACTAAGCCTTTGGGAATAGGTGCTCTGTCAACTGCTCAAAAGAGTGGTTTGCTGAAACCTGAAGATGCGCAGGTGATGCTAAATAGTATGACTACTTTGAATAAGGCTGGTGCAATATTCGCAAAGTTGGAGGGGGTAAAAGCAATGACTGATGTTACTGGTTTTGGCTTGCTTGGTCATCTCTCCGAAATATGCGAAGGTAGTAATGTATCGGCTATTGTGGAGTTTGATAATGTTCCACTAATAGAATCACTAAATTGGTATCTCGACCAAGAGTGCATTCCTGGTGGTACTTTTAGGAACTGGGATAGCTATGGGCATAAAATTGGCAACATATCTACGAGACAACGTGAAATACTATGCGACCCACAAACTAGTGGTGGACTCTTGGTAGTTGTTGATGATAATATGTGCACCGAGTTTGAAGAGTTGTCGCTTAGCTTAGGTTTGCATTTGAAACCAATAGGATATACTATTGATAAAGGTGCCAATCTGGTTGAGGTGATATAATAGTAAATACAACAAAGCCGCATAAATAATACGCGGCTTTGTAATTTAAAATATATATTAGTTTCTTTCTACTCAGAAATCCACAAACATTAGGAAGCTATTGGCTGGAACACTTATATTCATGGTTTCCGAATCAACTTCAAAATTATCATTAGTAATATAGTTGCGCCACTGTCCCGTGTTTGGGAATGTGGTGTTAGCAGTTATATTATTATTGGTGAAATTGCCAACTACCACTACCTGTTTTGATTTTCCAAACGATGATAATGTTATAAATCTACCTTTGTCCCAATTGCTTGCCGATACCTTCCACTCCATAGTTGCAGTAGAGTTGAACAGCTCGCTATGCTCCATTCTTAGATTAATCAGCTTTGAATACACATCGTGCAAATTATTTCTATCATTATTATCTAAATAATCCCACTTAATTGGCTTTTCGCCAGTTCGCCCATTCTCATGGATAGATATATCATATCCTACTTCACCAAACTGCCACACCATTTTTGGACCTGGCACTGTAAAGAAGAATGCTGCATTTGTAGCTAATTGTGACATACGTGCCGATAAATCAGTTTTCAAAACTCCATTACCCCACATTGTTTGTTTGTATGCCATTCTCTCTTCGTCATGGCTCTCCATATAGCTTACTAGACTATTAGCGGGGCGTGAAGATGATGTATAATATGTGCCGTCGAAGTTAGAGTCATCACTCCATCCCATTGCGGTCTGGCAATATGCATTATTCATATTTCGCCACACCATCATGCCATCGTTGGCAAGTTCTGTCTCTTCTTTGTCGTCAGCAAAGTGCTCAAGTATTACATAAGCATCTTTCTTCACCTCTTTTATTGCCATATTATAGTCCTTCAGAATAGCAACTCGAGATGCATCGTAGTTGCCTGAAGTCGATTCATTAGAGCTGTTTTGAGTAAAACCTTTTGTTAAGTCAAACCTAAACCCATCGATATTATACTCTTCCAAAAGGAATTTCAAATTTCGTTTAACAAACTTCCTTACCAATTCCGATTCATGATTAAAATCGTGAAATACAGAGTAGGGGTGTGGTGCATCCACATTAAAATATGGATTGTTGGCTGCTGTTTTATTATTTGAGCTGTTCCACCACATTTTTGCAAATGGGTTCGATCCTGTAGCATGGTTATATACAACATCAAATATCACTGCCATACCTCTGCTGTGACACTCATCTATAAACTCCTTATACATTTTATCTGTTCCATATGCTTTATCCATAGCAAAATAAAATGCAGGGTTATAGCCCCAACTATCATTTCCGTCAAACTCCTGAACTGGCATAAGCTCTATTGCATTTACACCTAACGATTTTAGATAATCTAATTTCTGTATTGCTCCATTGATGTCACCCGATTGAGTGAAATCTCTAAATAGCATTTCATAAATAACCAGATTGTCAACTTTGGGAGTAATAAAATCTTTTACTTTCCAATTGTAGGTGTCGGGTTGCGTTTTAAACACAGACACAATTCCTATACCTCCATCAGGATAATCTTTGTTATCGGGATAAATGGATTTGTCATTGTATGGGTCTAATATTTTGCGCGAATATGCATCTGCTACACGGATAGCATCACCACCCTTTGTGCCTACATAGTATTGGAAAGCATACTCCTTAGTAGGATTAAGATTAGTGATAGTAATCCACCAACAGCCTGAAGCTTCATCTCGAAACATTTGAGATGTTTCGTCATTGCTTAATGTCCAGTTGTTAAAGTCGCCAACCACATAAGCAAAGTCCTTGCTCTTGCCACTTTTGTCTTTATCATAGAGCACAAGTGTTACCTCGCTACTGCTCATAATATTAATACCCTCTATAACATTGGCTGGTAGAGCTGCATTTTTTACATCTCCAGGTTCGAATGCCTTGTATTTGCTATCGTTCACCTCAATAAATGAATCCTCTTCGATTCCCTTACGGTTTCCGTCGCTACTACGCACTAGAACGCCAAGCTTGTTTACTGCAGTTTCGCCCGAACCTAACCACTCTCTAATTGTGGGACTAAGTTTTATAGTCCAAATATTGGACTCACTCTTAGTCATTTTATATTTAGAGTTGTTGTCGGTCCACTCTTTTGGATGATACTTCCATTCACCCTCTGCTATAACTCCAGTATAAAGATAAACATCACCCGTTTCTCCGTAGAGTTTCGATGATTTTGGTGCCCTAAATGTAATTGTCAACTCCTTATCTGCATCGGCTTGTTCGGGGCTCCAAGTTAAACCCTCTTTTACACTTGGTGGAGTTCCAGGGTCTGGGTCTGGATTTTCCGTTCCTGGTTTGTCAGGCAATATTATTTCGGGCTTATCACTACATGCAAATGATGCAATGAAAAGCAACAGAAGTATCCAATATTTACTATGCCTAATTATTTTGTTTATATCGGCCATATTAAATTCGTAATTATTTAAAGCTCAAAAATCATTATTTGTCGTGGAGCAAGCTTCATTTCGTTTTCTAAATCTACTTTCTGATCTGAAATAAACTCTTTTGCTGCTTTGTTTTCCTTTATAGATTCTTTATATCTCAACAAATCAATATTTGCTTCTTTTGAAGTACCATTCATAAATACTAATATGCTTTTGCCATCTAAGTATCTCTCATAAACATATACACCATCTTGTGGTACAAAGTGCTTCATCTTGCCTTTGGCAATAACTTCGTTGTCTTTACGCCAATGAAGTAGTTTGCTTAAAAAGTCGAATGCTTCGTTTTGCAAATCATCTCTTCCCTCTTTTGTAAACAGATTAGTGCCATCTCCAGGCCATCCACCTGGAACATCTAAACGAATATGTCCATCGCCTTGTTCTTTGTTTCCATGCATTAATAGTTCTGTGCCATAGTATATTTGTGGCGTACCTGTCATCGTAAGTAGGAAAGTAATTGCTTGTTTCCACTCATCCAAGTTGTTGGGATACTCCTTTAGAAACCTATCAGTATCATGATTATCCAAAAATCTAAGGACGTTGTTTATATCAGGATAGATAAAATCGTAGGCCATATGCTCGTATATATTTCTTAATCCACCGTGCCAGTGCTCTGTCTCTTCCGAAAAGGCCGTGTGCGAAAGCCCCATAAACCTAAAGTCCATTACAGATTTTAGTTGAGTATTCTCTAGCATATTTATTTTGCTATCTTTTTGCCACACTGCAGTTCCTATTGGGTTGTCAAGCCATGCTTCGCCCACAATATTATAATTTGGGTACTCCTTGTTAATGGCATCGCACCAGTCAATCATCATACTATAATCGGCGTATGGATATGTATCTTGACGAATACCATTTACACCCGAGAATTCAATCCACCAAATACTATTTTGAATAAGATATTTAGCCACATGTCTGTTTCGTTGATTTAGGTCGGGCATTGTAGGTACAAACCATCCATCAATCATAATATCTTTGTCGTAGGCTGATGCATATGGATCAAACAATACCTCTTTTAGATGTGATGTTTGTACATACTCATCTAAATTGTTTACCCAATCTGATGATGGCAAATCGCTCATCCAAGGATGATCGCTTCCGCAGTGATTAAATATCATATCCATCACCACCTTCATGCCTTTTGCATTTACGTCAGCTATCAATTGCTTATATTCTTCGTTTGTTCCAAAGCGTGGATCTACTCTATAATAATCGGTAGTGGCATAGCCATGATACGAACCTCCCTCCATATCATTTTCTAAAACAGGGTTCAACCATATTGCTGTCACTCCAAGGTCGGATAGGTAGTCAAGCTTGTCCGAAATTCCCTTTAAATCACCACCATGTCTTCCGCTTGGGTTGTTTCTGTCCACTTTATATTCCATTCGCATAGGTATCTGATCGTTTGATGGATCACCATTTGCGAATCTGTCAGGCATAATCAGATATAAAACATCCGACGAGTCGAACGATTTAATATTATGCCTATCATCGCTACGTTGCTTTAGTTCGTAGCTGTGCTTTAGTTTCTTTTTGCCATTAGTGAAAGTGATATCAAACTTCTCAGGTACACTGTTTGACACATCTAAGTATATAATTTGATAGTTGGGACTATCGAGTGTTACCGACTCTATAATTCTAACATTACTCGATTCTACTTCTGCTTTATATGATGATATATTTTCGCCATATACCATCAGCTGAAGTTCTGATTCTTGCATTCCGCTCCACCAAAAGTGTGGTTCTATTTTAATATTTTGAGCCTTTGCAACTGATGCTATTGTGGCTACTGCAATAATCAATGATAATATTTTTCGCATATTGTATAGTTTTAAAAAGCGCAATATATAAAATACTGCGCTTTTTTGTTAGATATATTTTATAAGAAAACTATTGTTTCGTTATTGATGCTTTGTAGATTGTTGGGTCTGATAAATCAAGAACTATCAGATATGTACCTGCCTCAGCAACTTTAATATTGTCGCCGTCGTATGTCAGATTGTCCATATCTCCTCCTATATTTATGTCCCAGCTATCATTAGCTCTAAACTTAAATTCCTTGTCCGAAAGTTCAGCCACCACACTCCATAGTTTAGTGTCTGCATCGTATGTCATTGCTGTCGATCCGTCCCAACCATTAGGTGTTGCATCGCCAATAATACCCCAGTCAGTTTTTGTTGCAGAGTATGTGTAGGGTGCTCCTGATAGGTCAACATTCAATTTGTAATATCCTGGTTCTGTGATGTTCAAATTGCCTGCTCCGCCATCGTCAGATAGGATACCTTCTTCATCACTGCTACCATAATTGGG
>CAYTQG010000003.1:52771-68455 GCA_964439965.1 uncultured Proteiniphilum sp. | reverse complement strand
TTTTTCCGTGAAATTGAAAACGCCCCGTTTTTAGTTTTGGTCTTTTTCCAAGAAATCGAAAACGCCCCGTTTTTTGCCAAATAATCTAAGAATGAGTACTATTTATGGTCGTTTTTGCTCAAGGTTTCATTTGCCGCGTGTTGTTTACCCATGCAATTGCTCAAGAAAAGTGTTGCAATGGGTCAATTTCATCGTATTTTGCTCAACAAAAAGACTACATTGTTTCAAATAGCCCGTAAAAGGATGATGGTTTGAAAAACCGATCACTGAAATGATAGTAAATATGTCAAGAATTGTTGTGCAAATGGTGTTTGTGTGGTTAAATTGGTTATAATTTACGAGCAAAGCCTCGTATTGAACCCGAAAGGTGCAATGCGAGGCTTTGAATCCTGGTTTTATGTTTTTATTGTTTAGCAATAATTGCAAACCATATATATAATGAGTGATGCTTGACTATTTTACGCTAACGGCATTTTCTTGCGATAGTTTAGTCATTATATCCTTATCTGCATCAAAATCGTTATCGAAATTATTGTTTTCGATAGTGATATTGTCAACTTTCTCAAACATAAAAGCATGCTTGTTCCAATGAAACGGCTCAAAATCATTGTTGTGGATTATTGTATTGTTTTTGAAAACAAGTCCGTTTGTTGATTTTGCATAGAGTAGGGGATGATCGAAAGTTTCGAATGTGTTACCCTCAATAACAATTCCCGAATGGAAAAACTTTTCCTGCTCTTCCAAATTCGGAATTTCTGGGTAGATGGAGATTATTGCGTTAGTGAACTGATAATTGGCAGTGAGCGAGTTTATAAACTTATTGTTTCGGATAATAACCTCTTTGCAAGACCCCGTTTCGTACCAACCATTGCAATCTCCACATAATAATATGGCGGTGCCATGTGTGTGATCAAAAATATTGTCTTCGCACACTACGCGCTTGGGTGTGCTGAAAAGTGCACCTCTAGCTCTATTGTTTCTTACCATATTGTTAGAGAACACAACCTCGGGTGTCCATGTCAGATTTTCGATACCAAACTTGCCTTCTTCCGATATCTCGCTTGGTAGATTGTCTTCAAATGTAATTTCGAATTCTTTAGCTCCAAACTCGCTGGGCTTGTCGATAGCTTTAATTGTTGCAACACGATTTACGTGCTCTCCTACAATTTCCATTTTATTTGATTCCACAAACTGAACTTCATCACCCTCGTCAGCCCACTTAAAGCCCCATGCTTGTGGATGCATATATCGGGCATGTAGTGTTTTGTCATCAATGCGCTTGGTTACTCTCAAGTATGTTCCGTGCACGTTGATAGCGTCGTCTGCCATTCCTTCATAAACTCCATTTTTAGAGATTATAACTCCCTTACAAGCCGAAAAGTGAGTAGCATCTGCCTGGGTAGTAAAATATCTTGGGTCGTCGCTTCCGCGTAGGCATACCGAGAATCCGTCAAGTGTGATGTTATCGCTCATTTGGGCTAGAAGCGCCATTCCTTCGGCATAATGTACTGTTACGTTTTCTATAAACGTGTCTTCACATTCACTTATAAATATTCCAGGAGTAGGACGAGAGTATGAGCGCAAGGCATATCTTTCGCCAACGGTAGTATATTCTGATTGATGCCAACCTTCAAGTAAGAGCTTGTTGGGTTCTATTTCGGATACTGTTTCGGGATTAAATGCAATGTCGCCTCTTCGGTATGTAAGTGTTCTGTCGCTATTGAAACCCATCGATGAGATTGGTTGCAGTTCGTAGCCTTCGCCCACTACAATTAGTTTTCCGTTGTCTATTCTATAATTGCCTTCGGGATGTATTTTGGCCTCTACTCTGTTGTTCTTTTTATCTACTTCCGTAACTTCTAGTTGTCTAATTGCTGGTAGCTCAAAGTCTATCGATAGATTTTTAATTTTGATGTTTTTACCATCTATAAGAGCAAAAGGAACCATTCGGCCATGAAATATAAATTCAGAACCTTGTCCATCGATAGTTATATTTTCAAGCTCCTCAAGAGCAAAGCCAACCTTCTTTGGATTGGTTTGGTCATGATTTGAAATGTAGTATTCGCGCTCAAAGGCTCCATCTTCATAAAAATCATATCTCCCTTTTGGGAAAGTTATTGTTATTGGCTCATTGCTACCCCTAGCCGATAATTCTTCTAGCATCTGAACAGCTAGAGGTGAGGTGTTTTCCCCATTATCTGCTGTGGAGCCATATTTATCAAAAGATATTGTTGAGGTAGTTTGAGTGCAGCTGGTAATTAAAGCCAGCAAAAGCAGCAAGTTGATAATTTTTGAATACATGATAATTTTTTAATTATAATTTGTTGAATTTTTCGTCTAGTTCTTTATTTATTTGCGGAACTCTTTTTTTGAGTTCATTTGCCATAATGGTTGAATGATAGATATTAAAAACTTGTTTTGTTTCATACTCAACATTCATCATTTTGTGGTAAATCTTTCTGATGGCTGTAAAGGCTGAAGTATTAAATGTTTTGGCTATAAAGTTTGTCCTTAACATTGAGTATGCCAAATATTCGAATAAAGACATTTCAGTTCTGCCTCCAAATATATTTTTTATAGTCAAATCATTTGCTTCTACCTTATCGTTTGCAAGCTCAAACTCATAGTTTGCAATTTTTATAAGTGGAAACTCAGGATGCTTTTTCAAAAGCTTTTTTAATAGCTTAGGGTATTCACTCTCTGAGGTTTGTTTTTGTTCTACTAATTTCCAATAGTCTGCAAGTGCTATCTCGCCCCATCTATCCTTGGTTAGCTGATATCTTTGTGCAATACTTGTGTTTTTATTAAAAATTTTGCTTAGCAGTTTAATATCTTCTCTTTTGAATTTATAATTGCTACGCTCGCCCACTATTTGTGGCACCAACTCGGCAGTGAAGATATCTATGAAATAGTCGTCTCTCCATAAGTCAAGATATCTTTTTACTTCTTTCTCGTTACTCAACTTCTCTACGATTGCCTCTACACGGGTAAGAAACCAACTGATATCGTTTGTGTCGTCTTTCTTCTTTTCAAGAAATTCATCCCAATCTTTTTCGAAATCTACTATAAGGTCTTCTACATGCTCTTTCATGTGGTCGTACCTCATGCCTTCGGTGTCGGCATAAATAAAATTATCGAAATAATATTTGGTGTAGTCTTCATCAGGATCATAAATCTCTTTTAGAGTGCTGAGAGAGTGCATCATAAGTGTTTGGTAATTTGCAAACAGCATTGCTGTTTTATTATCTCTCAAGTATTCAACCTTTTCTCGTCGCTCTTCAAGGTCAATACCATTTATTTTGTAAATAAAGTTTCCTTCACCTAAATTTTTATTCAATGCTTGCACCACTCCTATTGCAACCCAGGTGGGGTGTCGCTCGGTTTGGATGTAGTGAACTTTATTGTTTTTGTCGCCAACTTTAATATCGATATGTTCTATTTTTGTTTCATCTTTCTCAAGTATATGATGGTCTTCTTCAAGATATATGTGATAGGCTAGAAGACCCATCCCCCTCGCAAACTTTATTGCTGTATTTATAATGTTGTGAAGTAAATTATACTCTGCCTTGATAAATGTTTCGGACGACCAGTATGATACGATTGATTTATAGTCAATATCTGTAAGGAGTAGCTTTGTATTGGAATATAGTACTCCCGTTGCTGCCAAATCTACCTCAATATATGTCGCACTTATCTTATTATTTGGATGCTTTCTCGAAATAATAATTTTAGCAAGTCTATCATCTTCCCATGTGCTATTTATTAAGCACTCGTGCAATGGTAGTTTGTGCAGGCTCTTTAATATTGTCTCTTTTCTTTTCTTTGATATCATTCTTTATCTATTTGATACAAAGTTAAGTATTTTACGAAAATAAAAAAAGATAAACGATTGATGACATACAAAATCAAATCTCGACCTAAGTGCAAAATTGTTTGCGCTTAGGGCGAGATTTTTAAGAAGTTGATTTGTATTATTATAATGTTTGTAATTTCTTATGCTCCTATTAAGCCTCTTTTCATTGTTCGTAGTCCGTATATAAATATGGCAACAAAACAGATAAATGGTAGGATAAATGATGCATTAACTGCTGGTAGCCAACCCACGGTGCCAAGGTCGATAATGGAGCCTTGCAATGGTGGCATTAAAGCTCCGCCTACAATTGCCATCACCAATCCTGCTGCTCCAAGGGTGGAATCGTCTCCCAAACCCTTTAGTGCTATGCCATAAATAGTTGGGAACATTAGCGACATGAAAATTGAAGTGGCTACTAGGCAATACAAACCTGTCGTGCCCCCAATAAAAATTACTCCTGATGTGGTTAATATTGCTCCTATTGCAAATATGGTGAGCATAAGTGATGGTTTTAGGTATCTCATCAAAAATGTGGCTATGAATCGACTTGACAAAAATAGAATCATTGCCAAAATATTGTATCGTTGACCCACAGCTTTGGGTATTCCAATATTTTCGGCATACTGAATAATAAATGTCCAGCACATAATTTGGGCTGCAACGTAGAAAAATTGTGCTACAACACCCTCACGATAGTTGTGATTGCCAAACAGCCTCTTGGCCGAATCCAATGCACTGTTATCTTTGTGAGTTTTGGTTTGAGTAACTGGCATCTTTGTAATTGCAATTATTATGAATACTAATAATACTATACCGCCTATAATAACATATGGATTTCTAATAATGGCTAAGTCGTGTGTTCTGATTGCTGTTTTTTCAATCTCATTTAAAGTAGAAAAAACCAAGTTACCATCTATATCTCGTACTTCCGATTTGAGAGATGTGAGCACATAGTTGGAGGCAACAAACATACCCAACAATGAACCAAGTGGATTGAATGATTGGGCTAAGTTTAGTCTTCTTGTTGATGTTGCTTCATCTCCCATTGATATTATATAGGGATTGGCTGTGGTTTCGAGAAAAGCCAGTCCGAATGTTAGAATATAAAGCGACAAAAGAAAGTAGCTAAACTCTTCGAATTGTGCTGCGGGAATAAATAAAAATGCTCCTATTGCATAGAGGGCAAGGCCTAGCAATATTCCTTTTTTATAGCTGTATTTTCTGATAAACAGAGCGGCAGGTATTGCCATTGTTCCATATCCACCATAAAATGCTAGTTGAATAAAAGATGCTTTCTTTGCAGGCAATTCCATAATTGTTTGAAATGCAGCTACAAGTGGGTTAGTGAAATCATTTGCAAATCCCCATAGTGCAAACAAACTGGTGATGAGTATAAATGGAAGTATAAATTTTTTTTCTACTACTTTTGCTTTCATTGTATCTTGGAGTCTTTAAACTGGGAGAGCTTGTGTTTATTGTTTTAAAAATCGTAGAGGCACAGGTTTAGTGTCTCTACGATTTTTTTATAAAAGAAGATTCTTATTTATAGATTGGACCAAAGTTTTGGCAAGCACGATAATCGGCTCCCTCTTTGTCCATGCCAAAGGCATTCCATGCAGCTGGACGGAAGATGTTTTTGTCTTCAACGTTGTGCATGTTTACAGGAATTCGTAACATTGATGCCATTGTGATAAGGTCTTGCCCAATGTGGCCATAGCTTATGGCTCCGTGGTTGGCTCCCCAATGGTTCATAACTGAATATACATCTTTGAATGGAATCTTGTTTTCGTCTAGGCGTGGCACAAACCATGTTGTGGGCCATGTCTTGTCGGTACGTTGGTCTAGAAGTGTGTGAACCTCATTGTCTATCTCTACTGTCCATCCTTCTGCTATCTGCAAAACAGGGCCTAAGCCTTTCACTAGGTTTATTCTGCACATTGTAACTGGCATTCCTCCTTCTGATAAGAAGTTTGAAGAAAATCCACCACCTCTAAAGTAGTCTCTATTTGCTGGATACCATGTGGTGGCTTCTAAACATTTCTCTACTTCTTCTTCCGATATTTCCCAAAATGGTTTTAAAGCAGGTTTGCCATCTTTTCGTTGTTGGCCAGTTCCATCAAGTGTAGTCGATCCTGAATTGATTAGATGGATAATTCCGTCTTTGGCTAGTCCTGTAAGTTCTTTGCCAGTAACTCGTTTCACTGCTTCGGGACTCCAGTATGTTCTTACGTCTGAAAATAGTTGTGCAGTATTTGTCATTAAGTGCCCCATTATCATCGATACACCATTTAGTGAATCGTTTTCTGTGGCAACAGTGTAGGCTTCTCTTATTCCATTCCAGTCAAATGAACTATTTAATATTGCTTCCGAAAAATCTCCGTTTGGCAAATAGTCTGTCCACTGGCGCTGACCTTGAAATCCTGCAATTAAGGCATTATGCCCTAGAGCCTCTTCGGCAAATCCTAATTCCTTAAGCTTTGGATTACCTGTCATTAGGTCGCGCATGATGATTGTCATTTTCACCACATATTCCCAATCGGCATCTTTTTCTTCTCTTGTTTTAGTTTTGTGATCTGGGTTAAAATCTGTTCCTTCATTGGGCTTGCAATGTTTTTCGGTCCATTCCATTGCCTTTTCAAACTCTTCTTTGTCGTATATTCCTTCGTTGATACGTCTTATAATCTCGGTTGAATCTACCGATTCGGTTCTCATTCCTAGGTATTCTTGGAAGAAGTCTGGATTTACTATCGACCCTGCAATCCCCATTGATACACTACCGATAGATAGATATGACTTGCCACGAAGTGTGGCTACAGCCTGAGCTGCACGTGCAAATCTTAATAGTTTTTCGGCAACATCGCTAGGTATGGTATTGTCGCTTAGGTCTTGAACTTCATGTCCGTATATGCCAAAAGCAGGTAACCCCTTTTGTGCGTGTCCTGCTAATACTGCTGCAAGATATACAGCACCTGGTCTTTCTGTTCCATTAAATCCCCAAACTGCTTTTGGATAATATGGGTTCATGTCCATTGTTTCAGAACCATAGCACCAGCATGATGTAACGGTGATGGTGCTCCCAACTCCCTCTCTTTCAAACTTATCGGCGCATGCGGCAGATTCTGCAACTCGCCCGATTGTAGAGTCTGCTATCACGCATTCTACCGGGCTTCCATCGCCATTTTTAAGATTTGTGCTTATTAGGTTTGCAACTGCATTAGCTAGTGCCATTGTTTTCTCTTCAAGGCTTTCTCTTACTCCTCCCTGACGTCCGTCGATAGTAGGACGGATACCGATTTTTGGATACTTATTCATTTCTTTATTGTTTTAGGTATGTTTTTATTTGTTTTTTATTGTCTCAAAACGATGATCTTTTGTTTACTATTGTATTTAGATATTTTTGAATTTTGTTTCCTGTCAAAATAAAGTCGGCAGCATATACTCCCATTTCCTTCCAATTTATACCGATACTTGAAACTCCATTTCCAATTATCTCATAGAACGGATTTTCGTTGTAGGCTATCACACCATAATCTTTTCCCATTTCCATATTGCTATAGTTTGCATGTTTTATTACTTCTACTACATCGGTTTGCTTTATAATTATATAGCAATTATTGGATTCTATTTTTTTAGGTGCGTGATTCAACGTTTCATAGCTAAAATTATAGTCGTTGCAGAATCTTATAAAAAAATCTCTACTGCTTTGTGGATGCGGATGCTTAGTGTCGAGTATAAAAACCAGTTTATTATACTTCTTTAGTTCGTTTTTTATTTCGAATAGTGCGTTGTATAATTGTTCTTCAAAATCTTGACAAACATACGAGTAGTCATCCTTTTCAAACTTGCCAAAGTCGATTAGTAATAATTTTTCTTTAGAGATTTTTGAAAGCTTTGGAGATATTATTTCATTATCATAGTTCATAACTATATAGTTGCTGTATCTTCCCAAAGATTCTTCGATGATTGTATCGAATAAGTTTCTATTGTATTGATGAAACCATAAATCTATTTTGTAGTCCACAGGTAGTCTATTGGCTAAGCTGTTGTAGAGCGATTCTTTGAAGGGTGAATATCTGTCGAGCAATAGAAGTATATTGGGCGACTGATCGGCAACGAAATAGTTTTTGCCATGTATGGAGTCTATCAGTCCTTTTTCTTTTAATTTCATCAGTGATTTAAAAACAGTGTCTCTAGAAACGCTGTACTTGGTGCTCAGTTCATTAATAGATGGTAGTTTATCGCCAATCTTTAGTGATTGCCTTGAAATAGACAACTCAATAAAGTCGGTTAGTTGTTGCACTTTTGTTTCTCTATTATTAAACTTTAATTCCATGATAGTTTAACTACTGTTCTATACTGTTCTGTACTGTTCTGATGAGATTGACAAAAGTAGTGCGTGTGTTTATCAATAGCAAAAATGCAAACATGTTTTAAAGCATATAGTAATAAAAAAAATCGACCGACAAGCCACTTCACAGTGCCTTGTCGGTCTCACAAAATCAAAAAAGTCATATAAGAAATAGAACTATAATAAATGTGGTTTTTGTAAATTTATTAATAGTAGTTTGTTCTAATAGTATTCTTCCGAAGCTACCACTAATATTGGTGTTTCGGTGTATATGTTTTGATTATCCATCTGGTTGTATTTATAAACCAAATCGAATTGCTTCTCTTCATTCCATCCTTTTACTTTTACAGAGATATTTACTGAGTCAGTATCTGCTTGTCGTAGCTCTTTCAAATTGAAACTTGCTAAACCTTCTGATAGTCTAGTATTTGTACTATTGTATGAATTGTGTCTAAACTCTAATTCTATTTTATCGTCAGTCGAGTTTAATTCTGTTTTTACAAGATTAATTGCATGAGGTCTGACTCCTCCGTAATTAAATAAGAAATCAATATTAAGGAAGTCGTTTGTAACCCAGATGTAGTTGATATCTATCGGGTCGTTGCCAATATTGTCTTTATTCTCTGAGGTTAATTGTATAATATCTTTGGTAAGAATGTTCCAAATATCATTTACTTTTATTAGATGATCAAATCCATTATATTCTCCCGACAATAAAGTGTAATTTACGAATGCTCTTTGATTGTTTTTTGCATTATATCTAATGTCTGAGGCTGCAGGCCATAGCTTCTTTCCATTATCTAATAGAAGTGAGTAGCTGTTTTCGCCTTCCACCTTTATTGTTGCAATATCAATTCTGAATTCTCCTAATGAATATTCATCTTTATTGTTGCATGAAAATAGAGTTAGCAACAATATCACGATTCCTATGCTTTGTATTCTCATTTTCGTTTTGATCTATTAGTGTTCTTTATACTAAAGATGTAGAATAGAGAAAAACGTTGCGCGTAACAGAGAATAATTTTAGTATTTAACAATAATTAGTGCCTAGGGTATAGCTTTTCTATCAAATCATCCCTTTTGAGCCTCTTTAGTTCTGAAATTATTTTTCGTCTATTCTCTTTTTGATACCAAAAGAAAAACTGGTGTTGTCCTCTTTTTTGAGAGTCTGTTTTGGCGGTATACATTTTTTCGAGAGTATATGGATGATATCCTGTATAGTAAATCTCAGTGGCAAGTGTCATGGGGGAGGGAGTAAAATCTTGTATTTGCTCCAATTTGAAGTTTAGATTTTTGGTTATTGCAGCTAGTTCTGCCATATCTTCGGCAGTGCAACCAGGATGCGAGGATATGAAATAAGGAATTAGTTGTTGATTGAGGTTGTGTTGCTTATTTAATTTGTCAAACTTCTTTTTGAACTCATAAAACTGGTCGAACGACGGCTTACGCATTGTTCGTAATGTCTTGTCTGAAGTGTGTTCGGGTGCTACCTTTAGTCTTCCTGAAACGTGTTTGGTTATAAGTTCTGTTGTATATTCATCAGCGGCTTTGTTTGTTTCATTGTCTTTGCTACGATGAAGTAACATATCATATCTAACACCGCTACCAATAAATGACTTCTTAATTTTAGGAAGAGCATCCACTGAACGGTAGATATCTAGCAAGCTTGAATGATTGGTGTCGAGATTATTACATACCTTAGGAAAAATACAAGATGGTCTTTTGCACATCTCGCATATATCCATGTTTTTCCCTTGCATGCGATACATGTTTGCCGAAGGTCCTCCTAGGTCATTTATGTAACCCTTAAAGTCGGGCATTTGTGTAATTTTTTCAACCTCCTCTAATATTGATCTCTTAGATCTTGATGCTATAAATTTGCCTTGATGGGCTGAAATGGTGCAGAAAGAACAACCTCCAAAGCATCCTCTATGTAGATTGACAGAAAACTTAATCATCTCATAAGCAGGTATGTGCTTATTTTTATATTTAGGATGAGGCAGTCGAGTATATGGTAAATCGAAAGAGGAGTCTATCTCTTCCTCAGTCATAGGCTTAAAGGCAGGATTTATAACAAGCGCTTTATTGTCAACATCTTGAAGTATTCTTGCTGCAGTAAGTCTGTTTGATTGTTCTTCTACAATCTTGAAGTTTTTGGCTTGTTTTAGTTTGTCTTCTAAGCACTCATTGTGTGAAAAAAGTGTTGCTTCTTCTTTAAATTGATTTGAGGGGATATTGTTTTTGTCAACTAAAAATGCTGTTTGAGGAATATCGTATATCTCTCCTATTCTTCGTCCATTTCTTATTTCCTTAATGAGATGACGCAATGGCTGTTCTCCCATACCATATAGTAAAAGATCAGCTCTCGTATCTGCTAATATAGTTTTGTGGAGCGAGTCACTCCAATAATCGTAATGAGTGACTCTTCTAAGAGAAGCTTCTACTCCTCCAATTATTAAAGGAATGTCAGGATATAAATCCTTAATGATATTAGAATATACTGTCAGTGCTCTGTCTGGTCGCATATCTGATCGTGCATCGGGTGTGTATGCATCATTTGATCTCAAGCGTTTATTGGCTGTGTAGTGATTTATCATTGAGTCCATTACACCAGCTGTGACAGCAAAGAACAACCTTGGTGTGCCCAACTTTTTAAAATCGCGTAAGTCATCTCTCCAATTTGGTTGTGGCACAATTGCTACTCTCAATCCCTCACTTTCAAGCAGTCTGCCAATGACAGCGGTGCCAAAAGATGGGTGGTCTATATATGCATCTCCCGAAAAGAGAATAACATCTACATAATCCCATCCTCTAATACTCATCTCTTTTTTAGTGGTAGGTAGCCAATCGGATAACTTAAAAGTATTATTACTCATTGGATTTTGATTGTTTGTTATTTAGCTCATTACTCAGTTTAGTGGCTCTTTGTACTGCTAAGTGTATGTTCTCACAAATATTATCTTGCCCAATAATTTCTGGAATATTTGTTTTCTTAATCTTCTCGCCTACATGTTGATTTACACCTGAAAGAATAATCTGAATATTTTCTTTCTTTGATTTTGTACACAGGTTGGTTAAATTGTTTAGACCTGTTGCGTCCATAAACGGAACTTTGCGCATTCTGATAATCCTGAAATTAGCCTTAGTGCCTAATTCGCGCATCAGATCGTCAAACTTGTTTGCAACACCAAAAAAGAAAGGTCCATCAATCTCATATACTTCAACATCATCTGGGAGATGTAGAATTTCATCATCAAGATTGCCAGAATGAGACTCTATCTCCTTCGAAATATCTACCTTATCTCTGATTACTGATACTTGAGTACTTTTTGAAATTCTATTGATAAAAATAAATACAGCTAATATTAACCCAACCTCTATTGCAATTGTAAGATCAAACACAACGGTTAGGATGAAAGTGGTTAATAAAATTGCGAGAGTTCCTCTAGATTGTTTGGCAAGCATTTTGAAGGAGCGCCACTCACTCATATTATAAGATACTACTACCAATACACCCGCAAGACAGGCCATTGGTATGTGCTTAGTAAGATCACCAAGAAATAATAGAATCAACAATAATACTATACTGTGAATTATTCCGGCAACGGGTGTGCGACCTCCATTATTAATGTTAGTAGCAGTACGTGCAATGGCACCAGTAGCAGGTATACCACCGAAAAATGGAACAATAATGTTTGCTGCTCCTTGGGCTATTAACTCCATATTAGAATTGTGTCGAGTACCAATAATTCCGTCAGCAACAGTTGCCGATAGTAGTGATTCTATAGCTCCCAGCATGGCAATAGTAAATGCAGAGGGAAACAGGAGTCTGATACTTTCGATGTTAAACTTTATTGGAGTTACTTGTGGTAGCTGACTATTGATAACGAATCGTTCTCCAATTGTTTCAATACCATTTACGCCAACATGATTTTTTAAAACGTAGGCTAAAATTGTCATTAATATTATTGCAACTAAAGAACCTGGTATTTTTTTTGATACTTTGGGTGTTGCAAATATTATGACGACGCTTGCTATACCTATTATACTAGCCCACAGATTGATAGATTGGAAGTTGTGAAAATATATACCCCATTTTGCAAAAAAATCAGATGGTACGGACTCAATGCTTAATCCGAAGAAGTCTTTAATCTGTGTTGAGAAAATTGTCAGAGCAATGCCGCTTGTAAAACCAACTATAATGGGGTATGGCATAAACTTTATGACGCTTCCCAGCTTTAGAACTCCCATTAATACTAGCATAATACCTGCTATTACGGTTGCGATAGCTAGACCAGTTACACCATATTGTTCTACAATACCATATACAATAACTATAAAAGCTCCAGTAGGCCCACCTATCTGGACTTTACTACCACCAAGAAATGAGATAATAAATCCAGCAATAATTGCCGTGACTATCCCTTTCTCGGGAGTTACTCCAGATGAAATACCAAATGCTATTGCTAGTGGAAGGGCTACAATGCCCACAATAAGCCCGGCCATGAGGTCGGCCATGAACTTTTCTTTATCGTAATTCTTAAGTGATTCGAAAAGTGCAGGTTTAAAATCTTTTAAAAAATGTAATTGCATGAAATAATTGTATGAATTCCTGCAAAGGTACTAAATAAAAGGAAATTAATCAAGTGGGGTTGTGTATCTTAGGGTTTAAATTACTCCCTGCTCAACTAATACGCAAGCGCGCTCGGTTAGTCTGTCATCACCGAATGGGTTGTATCTTTTTTTTAGGCTATTACCAAATATACTTGCGAAAAAATTATATGCCACTGCCTTTCCTGTGCCCATAAAGGCATCTACAATGTGATAGGATGAAGAGTTTGTTTCTCGGTCAACAAGTTTAATTAATAATTGTCCCTGAGAGCGAGTGAGTTTACTCATTTGAGGCTTGTATGTATCAAATAGGTATTTCTCCATTTTGTTAAGATGCTTTTGCCTTGCCTTCTCATCTGGTAGTGTTTCCATATATTCGTAGGTCTCGGTAATAATCATTGCAATCTCTTTGGCGTAGGGTAATGTTTTTTTTACATCCCTAATTAATCTTGTATATTGTGCCTGCTGCTTACTACTGGCAAATCTTATTGGCGAATATTTCACAAAATCTCGTAGCCCCATACATGCCACAGTGTCTCCATCAATAATTACAGCTGGATATACATTAGGCATCAGATAAACTGAGTTTCTTTGTGAAGAAGAGCTCGAGTTATCTGCATAATATTCTTGTGCCGCTGCATTAGCCACGAAAACAAGGATTAGAAGAATGAATATTTTGAAAATCTTTTCCATATTGTGTAGCAAAAATAGTACTTATGTTGATTTCAAATACATCTTTCGACGTTAAGTCTAGTTAATTAATATCCAAGTTTATAGATTGTTAAGTGAAATCATTTCAAATATATTTGTTCTATTTGAAATGTGGTTTGAAAATAGTCTGTGCTTTTTGCCTAATTATCTGTAATTTAGGCTAACTTTGAACTGCAAAATCAATGTAGAAATGAGATATTATCACTTAGGAGAATTAGTACATGCTCAGGCGAAGAAGTATAAAAATAAAACCGCTCTGAAGTATCAATCCATTGAGGGGAAATGGATAAATATGTCTTGGAATGATTTGTCTATCAATATAATGAAGACTGCTCAGGCTATGGCCGAAATCAATATCAAGCCACATGAAAATATTGGGATATATTCGCAAAATATGGCCAAGTATTTAATTACAGACTTTGCTGCTTATGCAAATCGTGCTGTAATGGTGCCGATGTATGCTACTTCATCACCATCGCAAGTAGAATATATTGCCAGAGATGCTTCGATTAGAGTGCTATTTGTGGGCGAACAATTTCAATATAATAATGCTTATAGGGTTCAAACTGAGAGTTCAACACTTAAGCAAATAATTGTGTTTGATAAGAGTGTGGTACTAAAACCTGAAGATGATACATCAATGTACTTTGATGATTTTATTACAATGGGTGACAACTCTGAATCACTGGCACTTGTGAATGCTAGACTGCGACAGTTTAAAAACACTGACCTAGCCACGATTATATATACTTCAGGAACTACTGGCGAACCGAAAGGTGTGATGCTGGATCACGAAAATTATATGGAGGCTTTTAGATTGAACTTTGAACGATTGACACAAATGTCGGACAAGGATTTATCTATGTGTTTTCTTCCGCTAACTCATATTTTTGAAAAAGCTTGGTCATATTTATGTTTAGCAAAAGGAATTACGATTGCTATTAATCAAGACCCAACAAAAATTCAAGAAACAATAAAACAAGTACGCCCCACTTTGATGAGTAATGTGCCTAGATTTTGGGAAAAGGTGTATGACGGAATTCAGGAAAGAATTGAAACCTCGAGTGGTATTCTTAAATGGTTGTTTCACGATAGTGTGGCAACTGGACGAAAGCATAATCTAGAATATAAAAATGCAGGAAAAAAACCTCCTTTAGGTAATTCTATAAAGTTCTGGTTCTATAAACTCACAATTTTTAATCTTATCAAAAGAGTTGTAGGTGTAGATCGTGGCAACTTCTTCCCTGTTGCAGGGGCTCCTTTATCTGATAAGATTAATGAGTTTATGCAATCTATTGATGTGCATATTATTTATGGATATGGATTGTCTGAAACCACTGCTACTGTTAGTTGTTTCACAGCCACGGACTTTACTATCGGTACCGTTGGTAAGGTGTTGCCAGGCGTGGAAGTAAAAATAGGTGATGATAATGAGATATTGATTAAAGGCCGAACCGTTATGAGGGGTTATTATAATAAGCCCGAGGCAACTGCTGAGGCATTTACCGATGATGGCTTTTTTAGAACTGGAGATGCTGGTAGCTTGAATGAGAGAGACGAGATTATTCTGACCGAGCGCATAAAAGACTTATATAAAACATCTAATGGCAAATATATTGCTCCTCAAATGATTGAGACAACCATGACAGAGGATAAGTATATAGATCAGGTGGCAGTTATTGGTGATGATCGTAAATTTGTGAGTGCACTTATTGTACCCAACTTTGAGCAACTCCATAAATATGCTGGCAAGCATAATATTTTATTCGACTCGGATGAAGAGTTGGTTTCTAATCCAATCATACACGATTACATATTTGGGCGAATAGAGCTTAAGCAATCACAATTTACAAACTACGAAAAAATAAAGAAAATTGTTATCTTACCTCGTCCATTTTCTAGGGAAATGGGAGAGTTGACCAATACGTTAAAGCTTAGACGAAAAGTAATACTGGAAAGATATTCGCAAGAAATTGACAGCATGTATGTTGATTAGGTTTGTTATTACACGGCTTTGAGAACATATTAGTTGCTGAATTTTAATATACCAAGCGTTATGAATATCTATTCGTCACTGAATTTTGATATTCATAACGCCCAGAACATCGTTTTTCCGCTGAATTTTGATCTTCATAGCGTTCTAAACATCGTTTTTCCGCTG
>CAYTQG010000003.1:44803-52671 GCA_964439965.1 uncultured Proteiniphilum sp. | reverse complement strand
CGTTTTTCCGCTGAATTTTGATCTTCATAGCGTTCTAAACATCGTTTTTCCGCTGAGTTTTGATCTTCATAGCGTTCTAAACATCGTTTTTCCGCTGGATTATGATCTTCATAACGTTCTGAACATCGATTTGCCGCCGGAATTTAATCTTTATATCGTTGTGATAACTAATACTTTCGTGTTTTAAGGTTATTGTTATTATCCATATTTTATTATCGAATAGCTATTTTCGTAAATACTTATTCATATTATTCGCAACCGGTTTGTACTTAGTGATTTGTGTTTGACAATTAATTATTATCTTTGCAAGGATTAAAAAAACAAAAATATAATGGAATATAATTTCGGGGAAATTGAGAAAAGGTGGCAGCAATATTGGGCTGAACATCAAATATATAAAGTGACAGAAGATCAGTCAAAACCAAAATATTATGTGTTGGATATGTTTCCATATCCTTCAGGTGCAGGCCTTCATGTGGGCCATCCGTTAGGATATATTGCTTCTGATATTTTTTCGAGATTCAAAAGACTTCAAGGATACAATGTTTTGCATCCAATGGGGTATGATGCTTATGGCTTGCCCGCTGAGCAATATGCAATTCAAACGGGACAACACCCTGCGGTTACTACTGAAGAAAATATAAATAGATATCGCGAGCAGCTTGATAAGATTGGCTTTTCGTATGATTGGGATCGGGAGGTACAAACTTGTGATCCAAAGTATTATAAATGGACACAGTGGGCTTTTGTGAAGATGTTTCACTCATACTACTGTAATACTACTCAAAGTGCAAAGCCTATTGATGGTCTTATTAAGCACTTTAATGAAAAGGGAACAGAAGGTATTGATGCTGCTTGTAGCGAACAGATGAGTTTTGGTGCTTCTGAGTGGAACTCAATGGGCGAAAAAGAGCAACAAGAGGTTCTTATGAACTATCGAATAGCTTATTTGGGTGATACAATGGTTAACTGGTGTGCCCAGCTTGGTACCGTACTAGCAAACGATGAGGTTAGCGATGGTGTATCGGTGAGAGGTGGATATCCAGTTGAACAAAAAAAGATGCGTCAGTGGTTGCTTCGTGTTTCGGCTTATGCACAACGTTTGCTTGATGGCTTAGATACTATCGATTGGACTGACTCGCTAAAGGAGTCGCAACGCAATTGGATTGGTCGCTCTGAGGGTGCTGAAATAAAATTTACTGCTGGAGATAATGTATCATTTGATGTGTTTACCACAAGAGCTGATACAATATTTGGAGTAACTTTTATGGTGCTTGCTCCTGAGAGTGAATTGGTAGAGATGCTTACCACCAATGAACAACGCCAAATGGTTGATGAGTATATAGATAGAACTAAAAAGCGTACTGAACGTGAACGTATTTCCGATAGATCAGTTACTGGTGTATTTACGGGTTCGTATGCAACTCACCCATTCACTGGTAAGCCAATTCCTGTTTGGGTTTCAGACTATGTGTTGGCTGGGTATGGAACAGGAGCCATAATGGCTGTGCCTGCTCATGATAGTCGCGACTATGCATTTGCGAAACATTTTAATTTGCCTATTATCCCTCTAATTGAAGGATGTGATGTGTCGGAAGAGAGCTTTGATGCTAAAGAGGGTATAATGATTAACTCAGACTTTATGAATGGTCTTACTGTTGATCAGGCTATTCTTAAGGGTATCGATGAGGTAGAAGCTCGTAAGTTGGGTGTTCGCAAGGTGAACTATCGTTTGCGTGATGCAACATTTTCACGACAAAGATATTGGGGCGAACCTTTTCCAATTTACTATAAAGATTGTATGCCTTATACTATCGATGAGAATGACTTGCCACTTGAACTGCCTGAGGTAGATAAGTTTTTGCCCACCGAAACAGGTGAGCCACCTTTGGGTAGAGCAAATAACTGGACATATACACCTAAGGGTAGTGACGAGTCATATCCTTTAGAGCTAAGCACTATGCCAGGCTTTGCAGGTTCATCAGCTTACTATTTGAGATATATGGATCCTCACAACGATGAAGCACTAGTTTCTGAAAGTGCTAACAATTATTGGAGAAATGTTGACTTATATATAGGCGGTACCGAGCATGCTACAGGTCACTTGATTTATAGTAGATTTTGGAATAAATTTCTTTTTGACTTGGGCTACGTGAGTGAAACTGAACCATTCAAGAAACTTGTTAATCAAGGTATGATACAGGGGCGTAGTAATTTTGTTTATCGTATCAAGGATACCAATAAGTTTGTGTCAATAAATTTGAAATCTGATTATGATGTTACTCCAATACACGTGGATGTGAATATTGTTCACAACGATGTTTTAGATATAGAAGCATTTAGAAATTGGAATCCTGAATATAAGAATGCTGAATTTGTGCTTGAGGATGGCAAATATGTTTGCGGATGGGCTGTTGAGAAGATGTCGAAATCGATGTTTAATGTTGTAAACCCTGATGTGATAGTAGAAAATTATGGTGCAGATACATTACGCCTCTACGAAATGTTCTTGGGACCACTTGAGCAATCTAAGCCTTGGGACACAAATGGAATTGATGGTGTACATAGATTTTTAAAGAAGACTTGGGGCTTATTCTATAAGAATAATGAGCTCTCACTTTCGGAAAATGAGCCCACAAAGGAAGAGCTGAAAGCATTGCATAAGCTTATAAAGAAGGTTACTTACGATATAGAAAACTTTTCGTTTAATACATCTATATCTGCATTTATGATTTGTGTAAATGAACTTTCGTCTCTAAAATGTAATAATAAAAATATATTAGGAGAGTTGGTTACTTGTTTATCTCCGTTTGCACCTCATATTGCTGAAGAGCTTTGGAGTGCTTTGGGTCATCAAGATTCAGTATTTAATGCTGAATGGCCACAGCTTAATGAAGAGTATTTAAAAGAAGATGCCTTTAAATATGCAATTTCTTTTAACGGTAAAGCAAGATTTGTTTTAGAGTTTTCTGCAGATGCATCTAAAGAGGAAATAGAAAAGACAGTATTAGAACATGCTGACTCTCAAAAGTGGATGGATGGAAAGACTCCTAAAAAAGTAATCGTTGTACCTAAGAAAATTGTTAATGTAGTAATTTGATATGACAGCTAAAACGCCAAATTATTTATTGAAGAAGTTCTATTGGAAAGATTATCTGATGATCTTTCTAGGAACATTTATGTATTCGCTGGGTATTACTCAGTTTATAATGCCTCACAAGTTTGTAACCGGGGGGTTAGCTGGGGTGGGAGTGTTGCTTAATTATGCATTTGCTTTTCCAGTATCTGTAACAGTATTAGTAGTTAATGCAACACTGATTTTGATAGCCTGGCGAATTTTAGGGCCACAATTTTTGCTCAAAACAATTGTTGGAGTCCTATCCCTATCTGCATTTTTGGGTATATTTGAAGCTTTGCAACTGCAAACTATTATGGAGAGTGAGCCACTAATAGCGGGAATGATAGGAGCACTTTTGTGTGGATCGGGTGTTGGCTTAGTTTTTTCTGTAAATGGTAGTACTGGTGGTACTGATATTGTGATAATGATTATCAATAAATACAGAAATGTAACGCCCGGTAGAACAATGTTGCTTATTGATCTAATGATTGTTGGAACATCGTATGCTATATTTCAGAGTATCGAGACAATAATCTTTGGTTTTATCATTATTGCAATCATGACAACATCAGTAGATTATGTGATTAATGGTGTTCGTCAGTCTGTACAGTTTTTTATATTCTCGCAAAAATATGAGCAGATAGCAACAGAAATAAATAATCAACTAAATAGAGGATGTACAGTGATTGATGGAGTGGGATGGTATTCGAAAAGCCCTCAAAAGATGCTTATTGTGATGGCTAAGCGTACAGAATCAGTATCAATTTTTAGAATAGTAAAGGGAGTTGATTCTAATGCATTTGTTACTCAGTCGTCTGTGATAGGAGTTTATGGCGAGGGATTTGATAAGATAAGATAGGAATATATTAATATATCGACTTTTTATAAAAAGTAAAAAGGCAAAGAGGATTTCGAATAAAATCGAATCTCTTTGCCTTTTATATTATTTATCGTACAATACTTTTGATTAAATTAATCAACTATATCATCCTCTTTTGTTAAATCTAAAGTGAAATCCTCTTTTCCTCTATCAAAGTATTGCTTTTTGAGAGGATCTTTTCTGGCCTCGTCATAAGCAAATCTATTTAAGTAGATATCTTTAGCCATATACAGAGCTTCTCTGAATGAATTTTCGGAAGCTAATCCTTTACCTGCAATGTCGTAAGCAGTACCGTGGTCGGGTGATGTTCGTACGATGGGTAGCCCTGCCGTAAAATTAACTCCTTCGCCCATTGAGAGGGTTTTGAATGGTATTAAGCCTTGATCGTGATACATTGCAAGAATTGCATCGAATCTGCGATATGTGCCATTACCAAAAAAACCATCAGCAGCATATGGTCCTGCGCATAAGTATCCTGCATCTTGTGCTTCACGAACCGCAGGTGCGATTATTTCGTTTTCTTCTTTACCTAAAAGCCCGTTTTCGCCAGCATGTGGATTAAGTCCTAGCACGGCAATACGTGGCAATTCAACTCTAAAGTCTCTTTTTAGTGATAGATCGAGAGTTTTAATCTTGTTCAACACTAACTCTTTTGATAGTTTTCCTGATACCTCGGAGATTGGTAGATGTGTAGTCACAAGTGCCATTCTCATTTGGTTGCTTGCTAAAATCATCAGTGCATCATCGTCAGTCTTGAACCTATCTTGCAAGAATTCAGTGTGTCCCGGAAAATTAAAATCTTTACTTTGAATTGATTCCTTAGTAATTGGCAAAGTGACTAGAACATCAATTTTATTTTCGGCAAGATCTTTAGTTGCTAAGTCAAGAGCCACGTAAGCTGCTTCTCCCGCAGCAGAAGAAGATTTGCCTATTTCTATTCTCACCTCCTCCTTAATGCAGTTCACAAGATTGAACTTACCTTCTACGCATTCGCTAGCGTCATTTATTATATTGAAGTTTACCGGACTTGAATTTAAAACTTTACGGTGATATGATGCGGATTTAGATGAACCATATATTACTGGAACAAAAAGCTCCAATAGTCTATCATCTGAAAATGTTTTTAGTATTAATTCATACCCCACACCATTAATATCGCCATGAGTGATTCCTATTTTTATTTGATTTGACATTATTTGTACTTGATTATTTTATTTAGATTTGATTTATACTTCAGTTACTAACACATTTCTATCATTTTTTGTTGTAGCAAAATGAAGTATGAATACTATTACTTATCGCTTTCGGGTATGCTAATTGTGTAAAGAGATGCCTCCATGCCGCGTATTAAATTGCGTTTATCCTTTTCGGGTGCAAACACATATGCTTCCACTACTACCACCATATTTGTTTGTTGATTAACGAAAGCTTGCATTACAAATGGGCCGCCCATCATATCCTTCGTCATTTCCCAAAGACCACGCAATTCGGCACGAAATATACCATCATATTCCATTCTCTTATAAATAGGGTCGTAAGCTTTTGTTGCTGTTGTCATGTGTGAGTCGAACGATCCGGTTATTCTTTCACCTAATATTTCATTTCTAATTGCAATTAGCGAATCTTTTTCGAAAACGTCTTCTGATGTATATGGAAATTGATAAACTACAATATCACGTCGCGAACGTGGAGCATTATTAGTAGCCCAATAGAAATTGTCAAACTCTTGAATGTTTGATAATCCTTTTGGGTAGTATAAATTTATTCCAAACACTTGTTTGATTCTAGATTGTGGTGCATCTGAATCTTTAATAAGCCATTTGGCTTGCCTCTCAAGCTCTTTATCTAGAATATAGTTTATTATTGTTTCTTCATTCTCTTCCATGAATTTCACAAAAGATACAGAATCGGGAGCTCTTACAGTTAGTATCACTTGTCCATAGGCGTACTTGTCTAATTCTGATGAGAGTTTTGCCTCGCTGTATATTTCTGAAATCTCTGGTATCACAATGTTGCGTGCCATCTTAAAAGTACTTGTAAAGTTGTCGGGAGTGATATGTAATATCTTAAAGTTAGGCTCGCGTTGTGGCAATCCCTTTACTGGTGAGTTTAAGACATCAAAAAGTGCACGTCCTGTTTCGCTTTGCCATGCATCTTTGTCCATTAATACCAATACTTCGTTGGCTGCTGATGATGCACTTAAAATTGTGGCTCCATCGCATGATGTGAGTGTTATTAATGCGATAGCACTTGCAAGTATAAAATTGATAATTTTCATAATATCTGGTTTTAAATATTTATTGTCGGTAAGATACCACTTTTGAAAATAATAATTTGATTATTGATAAGAAAATATTCTATGAGCCGAAAAAAACTATTTAGCTTCATTTTCTTTGCTAGTAGAAAGCATTCCGCATGCTGCGTATATATCTTCACCACGAGATGCACGAATTGTACAAGTTATTCCTTTGGATGTTAGGAAGTCTCTGAATTTAATCATGTTCTCTTCGGTGGAAGGAGCCAAATCACTACCAGGAATTTTGTGGAATCTGATTAAGTTTACTCTACAGTCTAAATCTGAAAGAATTTTTGTCATTTCTCTAGCATATACCAATGAGTCGTTGATGCCATCAAACATTATATACTCGAATGATAGACGGCGCTGGCGACTCCAATCATACTCCTTGAGAAGCTCAATAATATCAAGTGCATTATAAACCTTCTCGATAGGCATCAACTCAAGGCGCTGCTCTGGAAAAGGACTATGAAGGCTAAGCGCAAGGTGGCACTGGCTTTCGTCAAGAAACCTTTTTAGAGATGGGATTATGCCAATGGTAGAAAGAGTGATTCGTTTAGGGCTCCAACCAAGACCATAGTCGGCTGTTAGTATTTCGATGGTTTTCATTACACTATCGAAATTGTTTAGGGGCTCTCCCATGCCCATAAATACAAGGTTTGTCAAGCTTTCGGAATTGGGAACAGAATATACTTGGTTTATTATCTCGTTTGGTGTTAAACTACCCAAAAAGCCCATTTTACCAGTGAGGCAAAAACTACAATCCATTTTGCAACCTATCTGTGAAGATACGCATATGGTAAGACGATCTGCCTCGGGTATGTTTACCGACTCGATAAACTTTCCATTTCTAACACTAAAAAGCATTTTTTGAGTTCCATCTGTTGATGTTTTAATGTCCATTGGCTCGGTGCGACCCACTTCGTAGTGTTGCTTAAGAAGTTCGCGATTGTTGAGTGAAATATTTGTCATGTCGTCTATAGACTTCACTCGCTTTACATATATCCAGTCTGCAATTTGTTTAGCAGTGAATTTTGGAAGGTTTAATTCTGCTACTGCTTCCTGAATTTCGGTTAGGGTTAGCCCTAAAAGATATTTTGATTTCATTTATATTCAATATTTTGCAGATACAAACTTACACAAAAATATTGTGATTTTGTGTGATAAGGATTGTATAATATTTTGTGTTTAGCATTTCCTTCTCAAAAGAAGGTACATTGAATATATATTGGGATATTGCTCTATTATTTTTTTGAATTATCTATTGAGCTTATCGGCATATAAATTTATTAAAGATACAGATCAATAAATTCAGTAACATAAAGTGTTCGCTAAAAGGTAAAGTGATGATTTGCAAGGCATAAAACATGTTTGAAGAGCTAAATCAGGATTTTCAGGCCATAAAACATGTTTGAAGAACTAAATCAGGATTTTCAAGCATATAAAACATGTTTGAAGAGCTAAATCAGAATTTTCAGGCCATAAAACATGTTTGAAGAGTTAAATCAGGATTTTTAGACATATAAAACATGTTTGAAGAGAAAACTAATACTCCATAATCGAAACAAAAAACT
>CAYTQG010000003.1:18031-44703 GCA_964439965.1 uncultured Proteiniphilum sp. | reverse complement strand
CATATAAAACATGTTTGAAGAGAAAACTAATACTCCATAATCGAAACAAAAAACTAAAATATCTATTCATAATCATTATAGTAAAAATACTTCTATCATTTTGATATTATAATTTCCATTCTCTAATATGAAGAGTGCTCCTTCTTGGGTTTATAAATGCAGGGTTAGCAATTATTATTTAATGTTTCCTGGCTCAATTTTAATTAGGCCTAATCCTATTATTGACCACACAAGTTCTCTGATTCGCATGCATAAGCTAACATATACTCCATGAGCAGCCGCAAGCGATAGAAGACCAAAAACTATAACGAAGCCTCCTTCGCGTGCTCCTAATTGCATTGGCATAAAGAAAAATAGATTACCCACAAGGGATTGCACCGACTCTATTAGTACGCTTTCTGAAAAAGATACTGGAAACCCTATCGCATACATCATAAAAATTATTTCAATACACTGTACGTATCTCGATAAGAGCTCTATTGATAGTGATTTTATAAAATCCTTCTTTCTGTTTTTATATAAGTCTGCAATCAGAAAATCCATTTGCTCAATCTTTTCGCTGTGCTGATGATAGTAGATTTTTACTCGTTTGCCAATAAACGGTATTTTAGATGCGATAGTAAGGGCTTTTACTATAAATCCCTTTGAATATACTGTGAATGACCAGTATAGTAGTAATAGTGAGGCAATTGCTACGATTACAAGTATTATTCTTATTGTTGACGATATATTGGGCACTATAAGTAGAAGAAGGGGGATGGAAATCATCCAAAAAATAAAGTGCGATACAAAGTGCATCATCATATAAAGTAGTACCGATGAGGTTGCTTTCTGAACTCCCAGGTTTTCTCTAAGCTTCATTATTCTATACGGCTCGCCACCTAGCAGGCCCAAGGGCGTGATCTGATTAATTGCATATCCGCTTATGACGAGACGAAAGGTTTTTATAAAACTAACAGTTCTTGCCTCTTCACTGCCATCTTGAATAATGGTGTGAAATGAAAATGTATTTATTAGGTAAACTAATCCCCATGTTCCTACAATTGCTAAAAACCACCATTTGGTTAGTTTTATATTGGTCCATATTATATCGATACCGATTTTATGAACCATGAATCCAAGAATTACGAGACCTATAACGAGAAAAATATTTGTGGCTATTTTTGTTTTATTCATATTTGATTTCTTAGGCACTATCACTAATATTGTTTATGACAATGGCTTTTGAAGGCACAAAAATACAAAGTTTTAAGTAAAAAAGCTCCTTTTCAAATCGAAAAGGAGCTTTCGTTAGTCTGTATATAACAATAATACTTAGAATGTATTTTATTTGCGGAACGGTAATTTTGTAACTGTGGCTTTTAGGCTTCTGTTTCGTACTTTAATAAATACCTCTGTGCCTGGCTTGGTGTACTCTGGTTTTGCATATCCCATACCAATACCTACTTTTAGCATTGGCGACATGGTGCCTGATGTAACATTTCCAATTATCTCACCTTCTGCGTTAGCTATTTCATAGCCTGTACGAGGCACACCTCTATCAACTAATGTAAATCCAAACAGTTTGCGTTCAAGACCCTCTGCTTTCTGTTTTTCTATTATATCCCTTGCAGTAAAGTTGTTTCCATCTACAAGTTTTGTAATCCAGCCTAAACCAGCTTCAAGAGGCGTAGTTTCATCACTTAGTTCATTACCATATAGGCAGAATCCCATTTCAAGACGAAGTGTATCGCGAGCACCTAATCCCGCAGGTTTAATGCCAAACTCTTTTCCAGCTTCAAATATCGAATCCCATAGTTTTTGTCCATGTTCTGGATAGAAGTATAGTTCAAATCCACCTGCACCTGTATATCCTGTGTTAGATATAATTACATTGTCAACTCCTCCTATAGAGCCTTCTACGAAAGTGTAGTAAGGAATCTCTGATAAGTTCACATCAGTTAGTTTTTGTAGAGTTTCTACTGCTTTAGGTCCTTGAATTGCTAAAAGTGCAGTGTGTTCTGAAGCATCTTCTAAAATTGCACCCTGAGTGTTGTTTTTCTTACACCACTCCCAGTCTTTTTGAATGTTGGAAGCATTAACAACCATCATATATTTTTCATCTTCATATTTATAAAGTAAAAAGTCATCAATGATTCCTCCTTTATCGTTAATGAAGCATGTGTACTGAATTTTACCGACTTCAAGCTTTGAAACATCGTTGCTCGTTATCTTTTGAATAAATGAGGCAGCTTCTGGGCCTTTAACCCAAAATTCGCCCATGTGAGATACATCGAAAACTCCTACCGAGTTTACCACTGTTTGATGTTCGTCGGTAATACCCGAATATTCTATAGGCATGTTATATCCTGCAAACTCGTGCATTTTAGCACCGAGGGCAATATGCGTTTCTGTAAAAGGTGTTTTTTTCATTTTATTATTTTATTTTTTATTGTGCCACTAATTCAGCTATTTTCACTACTACTTGTGAAGCTTTTTCGAGTGCTCTAACTGGAATAAACTCGTATCTGCCATGGAAGTTCATGCCACCAGCAAATATGTTGGGGCAAGGGAGACCCATAAATGATAGTCGAGCTCCATCTGTGCCACCTCTAATAGGCTTCACGATAGGCGTGATATCAAGTTCTTCCATCGCTCTGTGTGCTAGATCTACTATATGCATTACTGGCTCCACTTTTTCACGCATATTATAATACTGATCGCGCATTTCAAGTGTCAATCCATTGTTGTACCTAGTGTTTAGGAATGCAACAGCTTGCTCCATCTCCTTTTTTCTGTTTTCAAAAAGATCCCTATCATGATCACGTATTATATATGTGACTGTGGCTTCATCTACAGTTCCATTAATACCTATTAGGTGAAAGAATCCTTCATATTTTTCTGTGTATTCTGGTCGCTCATTTACTGGCAACATCTGCACTAGCTCGTTTGCTACATGAAGAGCATTAATCATCTTATTTTTGGCATATCCTGGGTGTACATTTCTACCTTGAATTGATATCTTGGCAGCAGCGGCATTAAAGTTTTCATACTCTAATTCTCCAATTTCGCTACCATCCATTGTATATGCCCATTCAGCTCCAAATTTTTCAACATCAAACTTGTCGGCCCCACGTCCAATCTCTTCGTCGGGTGTAAATCCTATTCTGATTTTTCCGTGTTTTATTTGTGGGTTGTTAATTAGATATTGCATTGCATCCATAATCTCTGCAATGCCTGCTTTGTCGTCAGCTCCTAATAGTGTAGTGCCATCTGTCACGATAATATCATCACCTACAAACTTCAGTAATTCGGGGAAATCTTTGGGAGAGGTTACTATATTTAATTCTTCGTTAAGTATAATATCCGTTCCATCGTAGTTTTCTACAATACGTGGGCTTACATTTTTACCACTCATGTCAGGGCTAGTATCAAAGTGTGCTACAAAGCCAATTGTGGGTATTTCCTTATCTGTATTAGCAGGTAGTGTGGCCATCAAATAGCAGTTTTCGTCAAGCGATACATCGCTTAATCCCATTTCAATCATCTCCTTTTCAACTTCACGAGCAAGATCAAATTGTTTTTGTGTACTTGGTGTTTCTGTGTTATTTTCGTCAGATTGTGTGTCAATCTTTACATACTTAAAAAATCTATCAACAATATTCATAGCTTTAAATTATTTATATTTAGATACAAAGATAGTTTTTTCTAATTAAAAACAGATGTATAAATTGAATTTTAGTGTAATGTGTTGATTATTCATTAGATGAGTATCTTGGTGTATGAATCAAACATAATTTATGTTTCGATTATTGCCAATCCTTGATGGTTACTATGTGAGCAATGCTGTGGATTTTGAAAAAGATTGCTCAAATATTTTGTATTATAAATAATTGTTGTAACTTTGCAGTTGGGTAAGTCCTATACGGCCAGCTCCCGAAGAATCCCCCAGGTCTTGACCGAAGCAAGGGTATTTGGTTGTAGCGGCGCGATATAGTAAGCTTACCCTTTTTTATTTTAATTTCTTGAAATATACTCGAGTTTTTGAATATAATAAACCCTCTTCAATAGGTGTTTAAGCACCATTGAAGAGGGTTTATTGTTTTAAAGGCTATCTGATTACTTTTCTATTTTATACAAGTTTGGGTATTAGTTTTTGATCTAATGAATATTTTCCAGGACCAGTTATAAACACCCCAGCAAATAGTATCATTAGCTCTAAAGCGTGACTGTACACCATGAAGCCATCGCCTGCCGAAATGTGAGTGATCATAGCCATTGCCATCATTCCTGTTAACATTAATGATATAGGTCGATGTAAGAATCCCAAAGCAAACAATATTCCGCCCACTGCTTCAGTGAATGCTGCTATGAACCCCCAAAATGTTGGTGCAAAGTTGATGCCTACTGCAGACATTGATCCACCTAACCAAGTCCAAGTTTCTACTCCACCCATGATTTTTGGTAAGCCATGTGCAAACATTGAAATACCAATACCTACTCTAATAATTAATAATCCTGCGTGGATTAAATTTTTCTTGTTCATATTTTACAAATGATAATATAATGTTAATTCAAGTCGTATAACTATTCAATTATACAAATTGTTTATCTTTGCTATATAAATATTATTGATATGTCAACATTTGCACCATTTGCAAAACCACTATATGTGATGTTAAAGCCAATAGGCTCAAGATGTAATTTAGATTGTGATTACTGTTATTATCTAGAAAAAGCAAACCTTTATACTAATGAAGATAAAGGTCATGTGATGAGTGAAAACCTCCTCGAAAAGTTTATCAAACAATATATTGAAGCGCAAACGATGCCTCAAGTTATGTTTACTTGGCATGGCGGTGAAACTCTTATGCGACCACTCTTCTTTTATAAGAAAGCTGTGGAGTTGCAAAAAAAATACTCAGCTGGTCGTCAGATTGATAATACGTTACAAACAAACGGTACACTTCTCAATGATGAGTGGTGTAAGTTTTTTAAAGAGAATAACTTTTTGATAGGTATTTCTATTGATGGTCCTCAGGAATTTCATGATGAATATCGTAGAGACAAAATGGGGCGTCCATCCTTTCATAAAGTCATGAAGGGTATTAGACTTTTGCAAAAGCATGGAGTCGAATATAATGTAATGGCAGTGGTAAATGATTATAATTCTGATTACCCGATAGAGTTCTACAATTTCTTTAAAGAAATTGGTGCTCAATTTATACAGTTTACACCCATAGTAGAGCGAATCAGAAAGGCTAACAGTCCTCTGAAATTAGCAACAGCCAAAGAATCAAATGAGGAGGCAGAACTCGCTCATTATAGTATCTCACCCGAGAAGTGGGGCAGTTTCTTATGTTCTATTTTTGATGAGTGGATTAAGGAGGATGTAGGTAAGATTTATGTTCAAATATTTGATTCGACACTTGCTAATTGGGTAGGGGAGCAGCCAGGATTGTGCACTATGGCCAAAACATGTGGCCATGCTGGGGTTATGGAGTTCAACGGTGATGTTTATTCTTGTGATCATTTCGTTTTCCCTGAGTACTATCTTGGTAATGTCAATGTGAAGTCGCTTACCAACATGATGTATTCTGAGAAACAGTTGAAGTTTGGTAATGATAAATTTGATAAACTTCCAAAACAGTGTAGAGAGTGTGAGTTCTTGTTTGCTTGTTATGGTGAGTGTCCTAAAAATAGATTTGCTAAGGATAAATATGGTAATCCAGGTTTGAATTACTTATGTAAAGGTTACTTCCAGTTTTTCAATCACGTAGCTCCATATAT
The DNA here is from genome assembly GCA_964439965.1 of uncultured Proteiniphilum sp. Classification (GTDB taxonomy): domain Bacteria; phylum Bacteroidota; class Bacteroidia; order Bacteroidales; family Dysgonomonadaceae; genus Petrimonas. The sequence goes on along the minus strand of CAYTQG010000003.1, from coordinate 38,934 downwards.
GGATTTTATGAAACACGAGCTTATGGCTAAGCGTCCTCCAGCAAATGTTATGGATTGGGTTAAGCAAGGAATGAAGCCTTATAAATAAAAAATATAGTTCTTATATGATATCAAAAAACCGAATCACAAATAAGTGATTCGGTTTTTTATTGTTTAGTTTACAATCGCTACTTAGTTTTCTCCTTTTCTTGAAGAGTAGCTTATCTTTAGTGCATAAGCTTTTCTAAGTGCTTGTTTTACGTCACTGATATAACGCATCCTTGTCTCCTCGTCGGCTTTAATAGATACAGTCATTAACTGTTGATCTGCCTCATTCATACTCGACTTTTCCTGAGCAATATAGTCTTGGATATCTTCAATCTCTGCAAACTTATCATTAAGCTGCATTTGAGTACCAGTACCAAATTTGGCTTCCATTGGAGGACCAATATTGATATAAGTAACAAGAGATTTCTTTTCCAGTTTCTGAATCTCAGTTGCAGTCGGTAACTTTAGTTTAACCATTAAAGACTCTGAGCGCATGGTTGTCGTAACCATGAAGAAGAATAAGATGGCGAATACCAAGTCGGGCATTGAAGAGGTGTTCAATTCGGGCATTTCGCGCCCACCACTTTTAGTAAATTTTCCCATATTAATTATCTCCTCTCATATAGTTTTTAGGTTCAGCCTCAGAAATTCTCTGCGGATACAATTTGTTTATCTGTTCTTTTTGCGAATCCTGCAAGTCTTCGTAGTCGTTGTTGAAATACTTTTTCGCTGCAGATTGACGCAATTCATTATAACCTCTCACTAGTTCGTTCTGAACAGCGATGTAAGTTTTATAACTTGTTGTAGCATCGTTTTGAAGCGAAATTAAGTGTTGTCCAGTTACCGGAACGATTCCGATTGGAGCATCAAACTCCTCTTCCATCAGCTCAGGTAATAGTGGACTATTGTTAGTATTTAAAACAAACTCCTTTACTTTTTCTTTTAAAGCAACTTTACTTCCTTTGCCTAAAAGCTCATCTTGATTTGAGTACCATTCAGTCTCACCCTCAGATGCAACCATTGTCTCATTGTTAAAGTTAACTGACACAATAAGAAGGTTACGTCTTTGTACCTCCATTTCCTGAAGGTTTTCTTCATCTTGTGGAGGTGGTGGCAATCTTCTTGCCAAACCACTGTCGGTATCCATACTAGAAACAAGCAAAAAGAATGTAAGTAAAAGAAACGAAATATCTGCCATTGAGCTCGCATTCAAGCTTGGTAGTTTTCTTTTTGTCTTTGCCATTTTTTTAATGTTATTAGAAAGCCTAATAAAAGGCTAATTCTTATTTCCTTTTTGCTAATAATGGAGTTACCACTATTGCGATAATACTCAATACGAGCATTGTGTACATACTGTAGATCCACATATCAGTCATCTTCAATGTTACAGGATTGTTATCTGACCCATCATAACCAGGGATATGCAATAACTCACCACTACCTATCGAGTATGTTAAGCCCAAAAGAGCAGCTAATGCCACTAGTACAAGTAAACTGCCTAGTGCACCTTTTCTATTAATTTTTAGATTTTGAAAGAATCCTAAGATTGCAAACAGAACCAAAACAACAATCGTTACAGCCAATATAGCATATGCCCAATATAACATAGCATCTGTAAAAATAGGCTGAGATAAATCTTCCACGATTTTTTGGTCTGAAGCTACTTGACCTCCAAGAAGGAATAGCGCTATCACAACCAGCGATACAAGGATCGAGGCTAGAAACGTCCAACTAGAGATTTTACGTATTTTAGTTACAGCCATTTCGATTTATTTTTTGTATTTAACGTTGTATTTTACTACTTGGTCTAGAAGAGTGATTGATGCATCTTCCATTTTGTTTAGAATGTTCTCTAATTTAGAAAGAATGTAGTTGTAGAAAATTTGTAGGATTAGAGCAACAATAAGACCACCCACTGTTGTAATCAAAGCTACTTTCATACCACCTGCTACAATTGTAGGGCTCATATCACCTGCACGTTGGATATCGTCAAACGCTTGAACCATACCTATTACTGTTCCCAAGAAACCAAGAGATGGGGCTAGAGCGATAAAGAGTGTAATCCATGAAAGGTTTTTCTCTAATAGACCACTTTGTACACCACCATAAGCAACGATTGCGCGCTCTACTTCGTCTGGACCTTGGTCTAAACGAAGAAGACCTTGATATGCAATAGATGCAATAGGGCCACGTGTGTTGCGAGCTATTGTTTTAGCAGCTTCAACATCACCCCTGTCTAATGCATCTCCTACACCATTAAGTAATGATTTAGGATTAACATCAGCCAAGCTTAAATAAATAATTCTCTCTAAGCAATAAGCCAAACCTAAGATTAATGAGATAGCGATCAAAGCCATAAAGCCTGCACCACCCTCAATAAACTTTGTTTTCAGTGCTTGGTGGAAACCTCCTCCATCGAATTCAGTAACAGATGCTACTTGTTCAGTCGCAGGTTCTGACGAAGCGTCTTGAGCTGAAAGATACGTCGGCAATCCAACAGTCATTAGACCGAAGATTGCTAAAATTGCAAATAACTTTTTCATTGTGTGTTCAATTTTTTTGGATTAATGAATTAATTTTTTGTTTTTGTTTGATTTTTGATTTATTTCTATTTTAGTTTATTTCTTTATCTCTATTTACCCTCCAAGACCTCTTTAAATCTATGCGGAGAGAGCGGGATTCGAACCCGCGATACGCTTTCGGCGTATACACGCTTTCCAGGCGTGCCTCTTCAACCACTCGAGCACCTCTCCTTCTTTAATAAGACCTAGAAAACGTGTTGACGTATGTGTAAAACTCTTTTTACCACCTTTTCTAATACAAAAGTACAGAATTTATCGATTAAAAGCTTATTTCAAATGCAAATTATTTTAAAAAAAATATTTATTAGTGAAAATGATATGCTATACAAAGCTATAACTATCAAATATTGAATACTTTATGTGAGTTTTGTCGGGTCGTTTTTATTATCTCATTTTCTGGTAAATTGTAAATTAAAGATAGCTTTTTGACTACTTCAATCAGAAAAGATGACTCATTTCTTTTGCCTCTATATGGAACAGGTGCCAACCATGGAGAATCTGTCTCAATTACTATTCTATCTATAGGGCAATCTGCCAGAACTTTGTCAAGACCAGAGTTCTTGAATGTTACAACTCCATTTATTCCTATATACATGTTTTCTAGTTCTAAAGCCTTTATAAGTTCTTCCGAATTTCCTCCAAAACTATGAAACACTCCGTAAATATTTTTTTTATCTACTGCTTTTATCGACTCTATTACCTCAATAAGTGCGTTTCTAGAATGAATGGATACTGGCAATCCCTTCTCTACACTCCATTTGAGCTGACGTTCAAAAGCAAGTCTTTGAATATCATATGTTGTTTTATCCCAATGTAGATCTATTCCAATTTCACCTACCGCTATATATTTATTTAGATTTAGCTCCTTTTCTATAATCTCTAATTGACTCTCCCAGTCTTCTGCAACACTTGTAGGATGCAGTCCCATCATAGGAATTAAGATGCCAGGGTATTTCTCTGATGCTTTTCTAAGTGCATCTATCGAATCTTTGTCAATATTTGGGAGCAATATTTTTTCTATCCCTACATTCTTCGCTCTCTCGATGACTTCGTTTAAATCTTCTGAGAAATCCTCAGTAAAAATGTGTGCGTGAGTATCAATCATCTTCCTCTTTAATTACTTCTCCTTTTCGGTAATAATATATTATACCGTATTCTTTATTCTTGTCTATGCGCTTTTGCGAATCATATTGAGAATTAAAGTCCTCGACTTCATCCCATATTTTTAGTATTATCTGGTCAACTATATTTCTAAAGCTCGAAATTTCGTCTTGTATTCTGTTAGTTGCATTTTGATGTAACTTTTGTGTCTGATGTCCTTCCTTGAAAATATCATACATTACCTTCACTTTTGCTATACCTGGGTTGTATAATGGAGTGCCACCGCTTTCAATTCGCTTTTTTTCACCATCGATAATCTTTTGCCCCCACTCAAAAATTTGCTCATTTGTATTCAATTCAGGTAGTAGAAGGTTCATTTTTTCAAGTCCATAATGCGATAGATGTTTCTGTTTAATTTCTGATCTAATCACACTCATGTTTAGTACTTGTATGAAATGTGATATATATAATCGTGCTGTTTTTGACTTGTTTTTAAAAGCGATATTTGCCTTAACTTGTGTATCAAAAGTTTGTTGATACCTGATGTTAAGTCTTTCAAATTTTTCTACAACTCTTTTTGCCTCATTAAGTGTGCTCATACTCAATGCCACATCCTTAAAGCTTACTTTAGATGCCTTTTCAATTGCTCCTTTGAGTGCTTTAATTCTTGATATATCAGTATTTGGTAATCTTCTATAGGGCATTTCTTGTTTTGTTAATGTTCTCGATGCATAAGAGTTTGTGCTAGTTTCGAAAGTTCTTGTTTCTTACTATCGTCCACACTGACTTTGTTTAGAGATTCTAAGGCCGCAAGGTAATATTTTTTTATTAATTCGTCAGTAATAGAATGAATATTTAATTTATCATAGATATTTTTCACTGCACTTATTTTCTCATCATTATCAAACTCAGTTTTCTGAGTCCATTCCGATAATTCCTTTTTTTGTTCCTCATCCGATTCCTCGAAGGCTTTTATTAGTAGGTATGTTTTCTTATTATTGATGATATCTCCCCCTATTTTTTTTCCAAATTTGGAAGTATCACCGTACACATCTAATAAGTCATCCTTCAATTGAAATGCTAATCCCAAATTAATCCCAAACTCGTAAAGATTATCGGCATCATCCGAGCTTGTGCGAGCAGTTATAGCACCCATCTTAAGAGAACATCCAATCAAAACTGCTGTTTTAAGTCTTATCATTTCTAGATATTCATCAACACTAACATCCGTTCTTTTCTCAAAATCCATGTCATGTTGTTGTCCTATACAAACCTCCATAGCTGTTTTCGTAAAAAGACTAAGTACTTCTGGTAAAATATCAACACTCACACCTGATACATACTTGTATGCCTCAATTAGCATTGCATCTCCGGATAGAATTGCAGTATTAGCATCCCATTTTTTGTGAACTGTTGGTTTTCCACGCCTCATATCTGATTTGTCCATAAGATCATCATGAAGCAGAGTGAAGTTATGAAAAACTTCTATTCCCATTGCGCACTTGAGTGCCTCATCAAAATTATCAGTGTAAAGGTTATGTGCCATTAATGTTAGAATCGGTCTTACTCTTTTACCTCCTAAGGAAAGAATATATTCTATTGGCTCAAATAATGTATCGGGCTCTTGATCAAACTTTGTTGAAGTAATAACTCTGTCTATTTTATCAACAAAGTAATTAAAGCTGTGAGTCATAATTGGATATTAAAAATCGTTTATTTTAGAACAAAAGCTGCCCCCCGAGGTGGAAGACAGCTTTTTATTAAATTGAATTATTTTCTTATTGTTGCAAGCGGAAAACTACTGGCAATGTAAATCTAACACGTACTGTAGATCCACGTTGTTTTCCAGGTTTCCATCTAGGCATCGACTGTATAACGCGAACAGCCTCTTTGTCTAGTGATGGGTCAACTCCACGAACTACTTGAACGTCTGTAATACTACCGTCTCGTTCAACTACGAAGTTAGTAATAACACGACCTTGAATACCATTCTCTTGTGCAATCACAGGATATTTAATGTTGTCACTTAAGAACTTCATCATCGCAGTGTTGCCACCTGGGAATTCTGGTTGTACTTCTACCACAACAAATACCTCGTCCTCAACTTCTTCTTGTTTTGGTTTTGGTGGTGGTGGTGGAACATACGCTTCTGTTTGTCTTTTACTAGCATCATCCTCGGTCTGAATCTCAATTCTAGTCTCTACTTTTTCCTGTACTACCTCAATAACTTCGGGTGCTTCCGGAGCAGGAGGAGGTGGTGGAGGAGGAGGAGCTGGCTCACGTCGAGTGATTTCAATTTCTTCTTCAGCTAAAACATCTTGAACGATTATACTCTCGTCCAACTCTTTAGCGTGTGAAGACCATTCGAAAGCGAAAAAGATAACTGCAAGACCTACAACTATCCCCATCATGATAGATGTGACCTTGTGCGTCTCTAGGTTCGCTTTTGGTGATTTTTTTACTTCTTCCTTCATTTTATTTTTTTATTATTTGTGTTTTTAAGACTATCAATCCCCATAACTATAATGCAAAAATAGGCATTTTTTCTATATACCAACGCTATTTGCTAATAAAAAACTCAAGAAATATATTTTTCACGTTAATTTAATGCGATTATTTAGTCAAATTATGGGATTTGTGATTACTCTATCACCTTATATATATTCTTAAGGTTTCTACCAAAGCCATCGTAGTCTAAACCATATCCTACGATAAAATCATTTGGTATTTCCATAGCCACATAATCTAAATTAATATCCTGTTTCAAAGCCTCAGGCTTAAAAAGCAGTGTTGCTACTTTTATCTCTTTTGGATTATAGGCGTTTAATACCTCTTTTAGTTTCACAATCGTATTTCCTGAATCTACTATGTCTTCTAAAACAACAACAGTTCTATTCTCAATACTTTCATTCAGGCCTAGCAACTCCTTTACACTATTTGTTGATGAGAGGCCTTGATAAGAAGAGAATCGAACAAATGTTATTTCACACTCAATGTCTATCTCTTTCATTAGTTCGCCAACAAACATGAAAGACCCGTTGAGAACTGCCAAAAATATGGGCTCTTTATCTTTTAGGTCGTTATTGATATCGATTGCTACTTTTTTTATTGCATCATGAATATCTTCGAAATCGATAAATTTCTCAAACTGTCTATCTTTTATGGTTACAATCTGCTTCATGCCTTTTTTATTTAGGCACAAAAGTACAATTTTTTTTATTCAATTAAAGAAATTCAGCCAAATAAATATTTTACTAGTATAATAGTATTGGTCAATATTTATATATCCACTAAAAATGTCTAATTTTGCATCGCTGTTTTTGACAAATTCAAGTTTTCAAACTCTTGGTGTGTCATAGTGTAACTCGTAAAATCAATTATATTAAAATCAAAAATAAATATGAGAATCGGAAACTCAATTTTGTATGCACTATTATTAGGTGCATTATTTTTTGTCTCATGCTCAAATGGTGACAAATTGACTGTTAAAGGCGATTTTATTTCTAGCAATAAAGATACTGTCTATTTCGAACATCGCTCTCTTGGAGGAATAGAGGTTCTAGACTCGGCTATCCTAACTTCGAATGGTACCTTTAAGTTTAAAAGCTCAATTCCATCTAATCCTGAATTTTATCAACTTCGAGTAAATAATCAAACAGTGGTTTTTGCTGTTGATGATCAGTCTGAGGTTGTTATTAACGGTGATTTAAATGATCTAGTAAACACCTTTACTGTTAGCGAATCATCTGAAAATAAATTGATGCAAGAGGTGGATAAAAAAACTAATCAAGTAAAAAGATTTATTAGCTCACTAGAAAAGCAACACGAATCTAACGAAATAGACGATATAGAATATCTAAATCTTATTGATTCAACTTTGACTGATTACAAAACAGAGGTTTCCAATATTATACTTGGCAATCCTGCTGGCGCTGCAGCATATTATGCAGTATTTCAGAAAATAAACGATTATCTAATTTTCGATCCATACGACAAGAAAGATTATGCTATGTATGGTGCTGTTGCCACCTCATGGAATAAATATTACCCCGATGCACCACGCACAAAACATCTGTATGAGTTTACAATGAACGCTCTTAAGCTCCGTAAACAACAAGAGAAGCAAGCTGAGTTTATAGAAAATGCATCTGTTGTAAACGATTCATCTCTTCCTGATATATCATTGCGAGGGATAGATGGTAAAAAGATTTCTTTGGAGTCATTGAGAGGAAAAGTTGTAGTTCTTGACTTCACTGTATATAATTCTGAGTTTTCTCCAAAACATAATATCAACTTAAACAATATCTATAAATCATTCGCAAATCAAGGTGTTGAGATTTATCAAATATCTTTCGATTCTGACGAGCATTTATGGAAAAATGCAGCAAGCAATTTACCATGGATTACAGTGCGCGATCCACAGAGTGTGTATTCAAGATTGTTGTCCACATACAATGTTAGAGAGCTTCCCACAGCATTTATCCTAAATAAGGAGGGCGACGTGGTGGCAAGAGTAGAAAACTACAATACACTAACTGAAGAGATAAGAAAGGTAATCTAAAATAGAATGATTGTTTTGTGATTATGAATTAAAAATATATCTTTGTAGTCATAATAACGATATGAGAAGGGGATTCCGTGCTAAAAAAGCTAACGGAATTCTTTTCTTTTTATACACCTATATCAAAAACAAATTTTTAAAATTATAGAAAGGAGAGCTAACAATGGCAATAACTTATATGACTGAAGCGGGCCTTAACAAGCTTAAAGATGACCTTATTCAGCTTGAATCTGTTGAAAGACCCGAGATATCAAGACAAATAGCAGAGGCACGCGACAAAGGTGACTTGTCGGAAAATGCCGAATATGATGCAGCAAAAGAGGCCCAGGGTATGCTTGAGGGTAAGATTGCTCAATTAAAAGGCTTAATTGCTTCGGCACGTATTATTGATGAAAGCCTTATCAAGACTGATGAAATCCAAATCATGAACAAGGTAACTCTTAAAAACTTGAAGACTAACAAAAATATGACCTACACGTTAGTATCTGAAAGTGAAGCTGATTTGAAAAGCGGTAAAATTGCTGTAAGTACACCTATTGCACAAGGATTGATGGGCAAGAAGGTTGGTGATAAAGTAGATATTCAAGTTCCTTCAGGAATGATTAGTTTTGAGGTTCTTGAGATATCTATCTAAATAGAATTTAATCAAGCAAATATTGAATAATTAATATACAATATGGCTACAATATTTAGTAAAATCATATCTGGTGATATTCCATCATATAAAATAGCTGAAGATGATAAATTCTTTGCTTTTTTGGATATTAACCCGATGACTAAAGGGCACACACTTGTTGTTCCTAAAGTAGAGATAGACTATATCTTTGATATAGAAGATGATTTGTTGACCGAAATGGTGCTTTTTGCAAAAAAAGTTGCGCATGGCATCAAACAATCAATAGATTGTAATAGAGTTGCTATGATGGTTTTGGGTCTCGAAGTACCGCATGCTCACATACATCTTGTGCCTATAAATAATGAGGGAGACTTGAACTTGTCCAATCCACGAGTAAAGCTTACGGAGATTGAGTTTAAAGAAATAGCCAAACTTATTATCGAAAATATCACTTTATAAGTAGTTTCATTATCATTCAATTGAAATATAAAAAAATAGGCTGCAATGTTGTTGTATATATAACATTGCAGCCTGTTTTTTTATATCTTTCTTATTCTCACTCCTCTCACAAAATGGTGTTCTCCTTTTTCTAGAATTAAATCTGCCCTAAATCGTGTAGGCAAGATGTTCTGAACTAGATTTGGACAATTGATTTCGTCCCAAACGCTATTAGCAAAGCTCATAAGCTCTTCCTCGTTATACGAAGCATATTGATGAAAATAAGACTCAGGATTGGAGAATGCTGTTGTTTGAAGAGTTTTAAATCTCTCCAGATACCATTGTTTGATATCTTTTTCGGCTGCATCTACATATATCGAGAAATCAAAAAAGTCTGAAACAAACACCCTTCTTCTTGGTTTTTTGCTTAGTGTAACTTGAAGGACATTAATTCCTTCAACAATCAGTATATCTGGTTTTTTGATTTCCTGCATTTGTCCAGGCATTCTATCATAATATAGGTGCGAATAAACAGGAACCTCAAGTAGCTCACGTCCTGATTTTACTGCAGCTAGAAATGCTAATAAGTTTCGAGCGTCGTAGCTTTCGGGAAAGCCCTTGCGATTAAATATACCCCGTTCTTCCAATACACTGTTTGGATATAGAAAGCCATCCGTAGTTATTAGCTCCACGTTGGGCTTTTCGGGTAGCATCGATAGAAGCTTCTGCAGCACTCTCGCTGTTGTGCTTTTGCCTACTGCCACACTTCCGGCAATCCCTATTATATATGGTATGCTTTGGCTAGGATTTTTAAAAAACTCTTCTCTCTCAATATGGAGATTTCTGTAATGTGTTATATGGATTTGAAGAAGTCGAATTAAAGGAATATAAATTTCTTCAACTTCCTCCATGTTCAATGGCTCATTCAGTCCATGAAGCTTATTGAGGTCTATATCTGCAATTGGAAATTGAGGATGATCCTCTAATACTTTCCATTCATCTCTTGTAAAACTCCTAAAAGGTGAGTATGTAGCATTGTAGTGTTTAAGTTTCATAGAAATAATTTTAGTTTGAAAGTGCAAATATACAAGCCTTTGTTGTATTAACTATAATTTTGAGCCAAATAAATAAAGCCAGCTACAAAAGTTGTTTTGTGCTGGCTTTAATTATTATTGATAGTTAGAGTGTATTACAACATCTGAGTGCTTCTTTTTATAAATTCGCTCAATGCCTCACCCTTAAGCATACCGTTTGCCAATAGTGACAGGTCAATAATTTGTTTAAGCTTATTGTTTTGTGATGCAATGCTGATGCTTTCATCTTTTGATTTATCTTTTACCTCCTCAAAAAATGATTTTATGACACTGCTATCCATATTAATCACTGCTTGCATCATGTTTGGCAAATCGCCATACATATTCATACCGGGTTGCATTTGTGCCATCTCTTTCATTCGTCTCATAAATTCTTCTTGAATGATTTGAATTGGTCGGCTTTCTTCACCAAGGTTTTTGAAAGTAACATTAAATTCAGTTTTTTCCACTTTAGGAAGCAACGATTTGATAGATTCTGTCAGATTCTCTTTCTCGGTCTCTGTAAGTTCAGTCTCTTTAGCGTCCTCTTTCTCTATCAAATGGTCGATGGTGTTACTGTCAACTCGAACAAACTTAGTGCTCTCCATTTTTTGCTCTAATTGACCTATCCAATGCACATCTAGCTGGCCATCCATTATAAGTACATCATATCCTTTATCTTTAGCCGCCTCTATAAATGAGTATTGCTCCTCGCGATCTGTGGCGTATAAATATATTAATGTATCATTTTTATCTTTTTGATTACCCTCTATTAATGTCTTATATTCTTCAAATGTGAAATATTTGTTTTCGATATTTTTTAGTAGGCTAAACTTATTAGCTCTATCGTAAAATCTATTTTCGGTTAGCATTCCATATTCAACAAATATTTTCAAGCTGTCCCATTTGCTTTCAAATTGCCCTCTGTCTTTTTTGAAAATTTCTTCAAGCTTGTCTGCAACTTTTTTAGTTATATGATTCGATATTTTCTTCACATTATTATCACTTTGCAGATACGAACGTGATACGTTTAGAGGTATATCTGGCGAGTCGATAACGCCATGAAGTAGAGTTAGAAATTCTGGTACAATTCCCTCTACCGAGTCTGTAACGAATACTTGATTGCTATAGAGTTGAATTTTATTTCTTTGTAATTCAACATTGTTTTTGATTAATGGGAAATATAAAATACCTGTCAGATTAAAAGGATAATCAACATTTAAGTGTATCCAAAATAGTGGCTCATCCATACTCATAGGGTAGAGCTGACGATAGAAATTCACATAATCCTCATCTTTCAATTCGGCAGGCATTTGTTTCCAAAGTGGGTTCACTTCATTTATTACATTGTCCTCTTCCGTATCCACATATTCGCTATCTTTCCACTCTTGTTTCTTTCCAAATACTACGGGGATGGGTAGAAACTTACAGTATTTGTTTAGTAGCGACTCTATTCTTGATTTTTCTAAGAATTCTTGATTTTCGTCATCTATATATAGAACAATGTCTGTTCCTCTATCTTCCTTCTCTACAACCTCCATCTCATATTCTGGATTTCCTTCGCATGACCATTTCACTGCGTCGCCACCTTTGTGAGATTTTGATATTATCTCTACCTTTTTGGCAACCATAAACGTGGAGTAGAAGCCAAGTCCGAAGTGCCCAATAATAGCATTGGCATTATCCTTATACTTATCTAAGAAGTCGTTTGCCGACGATAGTGCTATTTGGTTTATATATTTGTCAACCTCTTCAGCCGTCATCCCTATACCGCGGTCGGATACAGTAAGCGTGCCAGCATCTTTGTCTATCGACACCTTTACTGATAGGTCTCCCAATTCGCCCTTAAACTCTCCTACATCCGATAGAGTTTTTAGTTTTTGTGTTGCATCTACAGCGTTCGATACAATTTCACGCAAAAAGATTTCATGATCACTATACAGAAATTTTTTAATAATGGGGAATATGTTTCCAGTTGTTACCCCAATTTGTCCCTTTTTGATTGTCATATTATATATATGTTTTAGTTTGTTGTATTTTATCTGTTATATCTAGTGCAAATAGTGTGCCATTTAGATTGATTTTCCCGCTTCTTTCATGTATCTATATTGGCTTTACAATTATTGATGTGCTATACTTATCTAGTTTTCTCCCTTAGTTTATATTTATCTGTTGGTTATTTCGGTCTATTAGTGCCACTCTTTTCGGTTCAAATGATGCCACTCATTTTTCTCTCTTTAGGTATTCTGAAAGATAACTATTCAAAGTTGGTAAATTCAATTGTCATTTTGGAAGAGATGAGCGAACAATAGCCTTAAATTTGTGTTTATTGAGTGCTTTATAACTAATAAAACTATCCGTGAAAAGTGCTCAAAATAATTATTTTGCTTTTTTTCTTGCAAATATCAATAAAGTTTATAGTGCATAGTTATTTTAACACTTGATGTAAAGACCTGATACTTTGAAAGATAATAAAGGGCAACTTTGTCTTAATTATAATTAACAGATATTCCTCTCAAAATAAGTAGCATATGAAATAAATATTTCTAAATTTGTATTTAACAATTTGATTCAACGCTCACTTGTAAGAGTTAATAGTCAAAGTAATTTAACACAACAACCACTAAAAAAATTACAAGTATGAAGTCAAAAAAAAGTTTCGAAACCAGTTTATTAGGATTGCAGGACAATATGTTCAACTTTGCCTTATCGCTAACTGCTGATCGAGAGGATGCAAAAGATTTATTGCAAGAGACCACACTTAGAGTTTTGGACAATAGAGAGAAGTATTATGAGAATGTAAACTTCAAAGGTTGGGTCTTCACTATTATGCATAATATCTTTGTAAACAATTATCGTAAGATTGTGCGTAGTCAAACTATTATTGACAAGACAGAAAACTTGTATCATCTGAATCTTCCACAAGATTCGGGATTCAACACTCCTGAGAGTGCTTATACCATTAAAGAGATTAATAAAGCTATCACAAGCTTCACTGATGAGTATAAAGTGCCCTTTTCGATGCACGTTTCGGGTTATAAATACGAGGAAATTGCAAAGCATTTAGGATTGCCGATAGGTACAGTAAAAAGTCGTATATTTTTTGCTCGCAAGAGATTACAGCAGATGCTTAAAGACTTTAGATATTACAGCGAATAGTTTTAAAGCTGAGATCACATGAAATATTATAATCACAAAATCGCCTCTAAATTTTATTAAGGGGCGATTTTATTGTTTATATTTGCACAGTTTTTTCAAACTTATATTTATCGTTTCAAAAACTTACAATTAAATGGAAATCGTATTATTGATAATTTCTATAGTGGTGCTATATTTTGGGGCCGAGTGGCTTGTTGGTGGAGCATCGTCACTGGCAGCTCGTCTTAATATTAGCCCTCTTATTATCGGACTGACTATCGTATCGATGGGCACTAGTGCGCCCGAATTAGTGGTAAGTATCAAAGCGGCAATGGCCGGACAAAGTGCTTTGTCAATTGGTAACGTTTTAGGATCTAATTTATTTAATATAGCTCTTATATTAGGTGTTTCGGCTCTTATAGTTCCTCTCACAGTTAAGCGCCAGTTGCTTAAAGTAGATGTGCCTGTGATGGTGGGTGCTACATTGCTTTTTCTTATAATGTTTATAGATGGCAAGTTGTCATTTACTGAGTCGCTTATACTTATTATTCTTTTTGTTGGATATATGGTGTATCTTTTCATTGTGTCTTTAAAAAATAAAGATTCAAACGAGGAGAATACGGCAATGATACGAACCTATAAGCATTGGATGTTAGATGTTGTTTTGATAGCACTTGGTCTCGTAGGACTAATATATGGTTCGGATTTATTGGTAAAGAATGCAATTATAATTGCCCAAAAGCTTGGCATGTCCGAAGCAATGATAGGCCTCACTATTGTGGCAGCGGGCACCAGCATACCCGAGCTTGCCACTTCATTGGTGGCAGCTGTTCGCAAGCAGTCTGATATTGCAATTGGTAATGTAGTTGGATCGAACACATTCAATTTATTGCTAATACTTGGAACAGCAGGTGTTATTTATCCTATCGAAACACCCGATATCAACATTGTAGATAGTTTGTTTATGCTTGGAATAAGCGCATTGCTTTGGGTGTTTATGAAGATTGGCACAAAAATAAACAGAGTTCAGGGTGTCATTTTTCTATTAGCATATGTTGGGTATTATGTTGTGAAATTGATGATACGATAAGTAAATATCATTTTAGTTGCGCAATTGGTAATTTCTACAACGATATACAAAAAAGAGGAAAGTTGGCATTTGCCGACTTTCCTCTTTTAATTTTAATATGGTTTCTTTGTTTTATTTCTTCTCAGGAATATCAAAAGTTTTGGCATTCTTAACCTTAGTTTTTAATAGTGCCAAGTCTAATACCTCTTTCACATCATCTACATAATGAAAGGTAAGGCCACTAACATATTCTGGTTTTATCTCTTGTATATCCTTCTTATTCTCTTTGCAAAGAATAATTTCGGTAATACCAGCTCGCTTAGCTGCAAGAATCTTTTCACGTATTCCACCCACTGGCAACACCTTTCCTCTTAGTGTTATCTCGCCCGTCATTGCTAAGTTGGCTCTAATTTTTCGTTGTGTATAAAGCGATGCTAATGATGTCACCATAGTTATACCAGCCGAAGGACCATCTTTTGGCATAGCACCTTCCGGAACGTGTATGTGAGTATTCCAGTGTTCAAATATATCAGGATTAATGTCTAAGATATCAGCATTAGCATGAATATATTCCATTGCTAGCATAGCAGACTCTTTCATCACATCACCAAGGTTTCCTGTGAGAGTCAATTTCGACCCCTTGCCTCTGCTGAGCGAGCTCTCTACGAAAAGAATTTCGCCACCCACGGCAGTCCACGCAAGTCCTGTCACAACTCCAGCATATTCATTGCCCTGATATTTATCTTTGCTATACTCCTCTATACCAAGATACTCTGTAACATGCTCAGGCTTCAATGTTTTTGGATATTCCTCTTCGCTTGCAATTTTACGGGCAATCTTTCTTACCACCTTTGCAATTTTCTTATCCAATTCTCTCACGCCCGATTCACGCGTATATTCTTCAACAATCTTGGAGAGTGCTGGCTTTGATATTTTAAAATCTTTTTTATTTATTCCGTGATTCTCTAATTGTTTAGGCAATAAGTGTCTGTGAGCAATCTCTATCTTCTCGTTGCTTATATAGCCACCAACATCTATTAGCTCCATTCTGTCAAGAAGGGGCTGTGGAATGGTGTTCAGGTTGTTGGCAGTTGCCACAAACATTACTTTCGATAAATCGTAATCGATTGCCAAATAGTTGTCATGAAAAGCATTGTTTTGCTCTGGATCTAGAACCTCAAGTAGTGCCGAAGCAGGATCGCCTCTAAAGTCGCTCCCCACTTTGTCTATTTCATCCAAAACAAATACAGGATTTGAGCTTCCCGATTTTTGAATGTTCTGAATTATTCTTCCTGGTATAGCACCAATATAAGTACGTCTGTGACCTCTAATTTCCGACTCATCATGTAGTCCTCCCAGCGAAACTCTAATATATTTTCTGTTCAGCGCCTCGGCAATTGATTTTCCTAATGATGTTTTTCCTACTCCAGGAGGACCGTACAGGCAAAGGATTGGTGATTTCAAATCACCTTTTAGTTTTAATACAGCAAGGTGCTCAATAATTCTTTCTTTCACCTTTTCCATGCCAAAATGATCTCTATCAAGTATTTTTTGAGCATTCTTTAGGTTGAAATTATCCTTTGTATATTCGTTCCAAGGCAAATCAATGATGGTTTCGATGTATCCAAATTGAACTGAGTAGTCGGGCGACTGTGGATGCAGTCTTTCGAGCTTTGCTAATTCTTTTTCAAAAGTTTCGGCAACCTCTTTGCCCCATTTCTTTTTCTTAGCTTTCTTTCTAAACTCCTCAATCTCTATTTGCTGAGTATTTCCACCCAACTCCTCTTGAATTGTTTTTATTTGTTGCTGCAAGAAAAATTCCTTTTGTTGTTGATTCAGATCCTCACGAGTCTTCATCTGAATATTCATCTTAAGTTCCAAAATCTGAGTTTCTCTATTGATAATCATGAGTAGGCGATAAGCTTGCTCTTTTTCATCGTTTATTCTTAGCAGTTCTTGCTTCTCTCTATTCTCGATAGGAAGATTGGTGGCGCTGTAGCTCACCAGCATGTTTGTAAACGATTCATGATTAATAGTTTGCATGAGTTCCTTTGGAGGATCTCCAAGAAGATTAAGCGCATGATTCATAGCGTCTCTAATAGAGTCGAGGATTGCAGAAAATTCTTTGTCATCTGCCTCAGCCTTTTTCATTTCAAGTATTTTGTACTTTGAAGCGAAATAGGGTTCAGTCTGAACCATTTCGGTTACCTCAAATCTTGTTTTAGCTTGAACAATTACACTTACCGTATTGTCATCTATTTCGATAACTCGAATAATCTCAGCTAAAACGCCTATATTATATAGATCGTCTACTTCGGGATCTTCTACATTGCTGTCTTTTTGGCATACTAAGCCTATATACTTGTGTTTTTTGCCAATTGATTTGACAAGTTTCAATGATTTATCGCGACCTACCGAAATTGGTAATCCGCTACCTGGAAATACTATTGTATTGCGTAGGGGGAGTATTGGTAGCGATTCTTGCAAATCCTTCTCATCAATATCTTCCTCACCATCAAATAGATTACCAGCAAAAAATGAGATAACATTATCGTTATCTTCTAATCCTATACCACTTAGTTTATTGTGAAACATATTTTCGTTTTTCTGTGTTCTTGTTTATATGAATTACAAACATATTTGTACTATATTTGTTTTTCAAAAGTTGAAATGTAAGTATATATCATCAAATAACGTGCCAAATATTGAAAAATAGCATTTAATGGGTAATAAGTCTTTTCGATTTAAGCAATTTGAGGTTTTTCATGACAAATGTGCAATGAAGGTGGGCACGGATGGTGTGCTGCTGGGTGCATGGGCTAGGGTAGAGGATGCTCGTAGTATTTTGGATATAGGAACTGGGACGGGGTTGATAGCTTTGATGCTTGCACAGCGAAACAATAATGCCAATATCGTCGGTATAGATATCGATAGTGATGCAGCTCTTCAAGCAAAAGAGAATGTGGAAGGCTCTATCTTTTATTCTCGAATTGTTATTGAACACTCTTCTCTTATGGAATACGTGCAGCAAACAAATAAAAAATTTGATGTAATAGTTTCAAATCCTCCTTACTTTATTAATTCGTTAGAATCTCCACACCATAATAGAGCCAAAGCTCGTCATGCAAATAGTCTTGCTTTGGGTGATTTATTACTTCTGGCTAGTAAAGTAATTACTACCGATGGTAGGTTATCTATTGTCTATCCATACGATGAAATAAATAATATTGAAAAATTTATTACAGAATATGGTTGGTTTGTTGTGCGCCGCACCGATGTATATTCTAAAGTAGATTCTATTAAGCCAATACGAATTTTGTTAGAACTTGGGTTTGGAAAGCCAACTGCTACTCCAGATGTTTCTGTATTGCATATCGAAGTTGAAAGACACAAATATACAGATCAATATAAAAAACTAACTAAAGACTTTTATTTAAAGATGTAAACATTTAAGCTTTCATTTTTCTTGATGTCGAGTTGATATTTTTTGTAGAAATGCATATAAAGAAAACCAATAAATGTCTCACCCATTTTGCTCAAAAATAATTATTTTGATAAGTTTGTAGTTCAGAACATTAATTTTAAACTAAAACTTTAGAGCTATCAAGAACGAAACAATAAAAACAAACGGTAAGTTATGAACCTTTGGAGGTGTTTTCACTCCTTCCATTCTCACCATTCAAGGTGTGATAATGTATCTTAGATTTGGTTGGGTTGTTGGAAATGTTGGTTTATTGGCCACGCTGATAATTGTTACTTTATCTACATCTATAACATTTCTAACATCTTTATCAATAGCCTCAGTTTCTACCAATACGCCAGTAGGTGCTGGTGGTGCCTATTATATGATTAGCCGATCGTTGGGACCTGAGATTGGTGGTGCGGTGGGTATGCCGCTATATCTTGCGCAAGCGTTTTCGGTTGCACTATATATTATAGGTTTTAAGTTTCATGGATATTTTGGCCGAAGAATCATTCGATAGTACTATGGTGATGATGGGCTTGAAGAGGCCTGACAATCAGTTTTATGAATATTATCATGATTTGAAAGAAAAAACGAGTTCTATTAAAAATAAACTGTCCTTGCTGGCCGCTGAGGATATAGAGTTTAAAGATGTTTTAAATTAATCCATTAAAACTCTTTATATTTAAATACAATAATTATATCTTTGTCGTTATTAAAGTATTTTCAAAACTGCTGATAGTAATCTAAAAATAAATTTATATGAGAAAAGTTTCTATTTTTATGTTGTTCGTTTTGATATCATCTGTTCTATTTGCAACAGATACCATTAAAGTGAAACAAACACGAATCCCTATCCTGATTGATAGGCAAGATAATGTATTGTTCTATTTGCGATTGGATGCACAAGAGGCAAAGAGTTTTAAAGAGGTAAAGCTGAAGTTTTCAGATGATGTGAACTTGAGTGAGATTGAGGCTGTAAAGTTATATTATAGTGGTACTGAGGCTATACAGCGTGATGGACAATTGCATTATGCACCAGTTCAGTATATCCCTACACATTTGCCGGGTGATACTCGTAAGGCTAATTCTTCATATTCAATAATGGTTGCATCTCTGAAGCCTACCCGAAATGAAATTTCGTTAAATACAGATTATGACTTGTTTCCGGGGGTAAATTATTTTTGGATTAGTCTTCAAATGAAATCAAATGCATCACTGCTATCCACGGTTGATGTGGAGCTTGAGAGTGTGAAGCTTGATAGCGGCAACGCTCCAATCGATTTTGCTGATGAGGCTATGAGTCACCGTATGGGTATAGGAGTGCGTCATGCAGGCGATGATGGTTCCGCAGCGTTCCGTATTCCTGGATTAGTTACTTCTAATGAGGGCACACTTTTGGGTGTATATGATGTGAGATATAATAGCAGTGTCGATCTTCAAGAATATATAGATGTGGGCGTAAGCCGAAGTGTTGATAAAGGTCAAACATGGGAGCAGATGCGTATTCCTCTTACATTTGGAGAGGATGGTGGTCTTCCTAAAGCTCAAAATGGAGTGGGTGACCCAGCTATTTTGGTAGATAAAAAAACTGGCACTATATGGGTTATAGCTGCATGGACACATGGTATGGGTAATCATAGAGCATGGCACAACTCGCAAGATGGTATGACAAAAGAAAAAACAGCACAATTGGTTCTATCTAAAAGTACTGACGATGGCAAAACATGGTCGAAGCCTATAAATATAACTGATCAGGTGAAAGATCCTTCTTGGAAGTTTCTTTTGCAAGGTCCTGGCATAGGCATTTCTATGGAAGACGGAACATTGGTATTCCCAATTCAGTTTATTGATGCAGATAAAATTCCTAATGCAGGTGTGATGTATAGCAAGGATCAGGGAAAAACGTGGAAGATAGAGAATCTTGCGCGCACCAATACTACCGAAGCTCAGGTGGCAGAGGTAGAGCCTGGCGTTCTGATGCTTAATATGCGTGATAATAGAGGTGGTAGCCGTGCAGTATCTATTACAAAAGATTTAGGTAAAACATGGACAGAACACCCCTCAAATAGAAGTGTATTGCAAGAGCCTGTTTGTATGGCGAGCTTGATTAAGGTGAATGCTAATGAAAATGTGTTGGGCAAGGATATTCTGTTCTTCTCAAATCCTAATACCACAAGCGGACGCCACCACATTACTATAAAAGCCAGCTTAGATGGTGGGAATTCATTTCCAGAGGAGTATAATGTATTGCTTGACGAAGGGAATGGTTGGGGTTACTCTTGCTTGACCTTAGTGGATAGTGAAACTATCGGCATCTTGTATGAAAGTAGTGTGGCACATATGACTTATCAAACTGTTAAGATAAAAGATATATTCAATAAGTAGAGAAATTACTCATTTTTTTAATTTAGACTCTAGAGGCTCAATTGCTACTGTTGTAATTGGGCCTTTTTCGTATGTCGGGTATGGCAATAATCTTGTAGGATGAAACTTCTAATACTATAATATGCCACTTTATTTTTCTTTTATTATCTCATTCTCAATACGTTTTCAACTACAAAACATCAGTATATAATGATATGGTAACTAAATAAACTTGCAGTTCTCGTTTGCATTTGGTTTGTGTAGTAAATAATGGTGGAGGTGGCAAATGGGGTGTGAGTAGGGGTTCTGAAATTAATTTGATGACCAAATCGGGAAAGGTTGTTTGTTTATATAAAGTTTTAGTAGGTGTTTCGAATTTGGTTTTGTGCCTATTTTGCTTTTTATGCCTAAACCCACGTTTGGTTTTTGGCCAAAAAGCAATTTATGTGGAAAACCCACATTTGGTTT
>CAYTQG010000003.1:0-17931 GCA_964439965.1 uncultured Proteiniphilum sp. | reverse complement strand
CCACGTTTGGTTTTTGGCCAAAAAGCAATTTATGTGGAAAACCCACATTTGGTTTTACCTTCAAACTTTTTTTATGCATATTACCATATTTGGTTTTGCTCAAAAAAGTTTTTGCCCGAAACCATTTGTGGTTTTTAACACTTGAGGATGGTGATCGAAAGGTACTTGCCATTGATCCTAGCTTTATCTCTAAAGGAAAAAGAGTTTATAAAGCAAATAATGTTTGTGCTAAGCTTGCATATACATCTGTTGCATGAACAGCAGTATGTGCTTCATAGCAATGAATGTAATGAAGTTCCTAAGAGAGCTTCTTTTGTCTCTATTTTTAAATGATCTTACAATACTCAAAAATGGGCGATGCAAAATCAAGTAACTTGTATTATCAGCATAATAGGGCTGTAGCTTGAGTTAATTAACAGAGCATACTCGTCTTTAGTCAATATGGGTAGTAATAGTGAGCTGGTTCAAATTTGAATACTGTGGGCGTAATAATCTAACTAATTAAATCATTCTAATGGAATTGTGCAATATTATTTGTACTTTTGTGGTAGTTTTTGAGAAAAAAGAAAATTTATATCAAAATGCATAATTTAGAACTTAGCGAACAGGAAATTTTCCGCAGACAAAGTTTGGACGAGTTGAGGAAACTCGGTATAAACCCCTATCCGGCAGCACTATATGAGGTTACTGCCCATTCAACAGATATAAAAGCTAACTTTAGCGATGAAGATAAAGATAAACGTTACGTATCGATTGCAGGACGAATAATGGGCCGCCGCATAATGGGTAAGGCTTCATTTGTTGAGCTGCAAGATTCTGAAGGTAGAATTCAGGTATATGTAACCCGTGATGATATTGCTCCAGGCGAAGATAAGGAGATGTATAACTCTGTATTTAAAAAACATCTTGATATCGGTGATTTTATCGGCATTAAGGGTTTTGTGTTCCGCACCAAAATGGGCGAAATATCAGTTCATGCTGAGGAGTTGACTGTGTTGTCAAAATCATTACGCCCACTACCAATAGTGAAGGAAAAGGATGGAGTTACTTATGATAAGTTTTCAGATCCAGAATTGCGTTATCGTCAACGTTATGTTGACTTAGTGGTAAACGATAATGTGAAAGATATATTCATTAAGCGTACCAAAATATTTAATGCTATGCGCGAGTATATCAATCAGTTTGGCTTTTTAGAGGTTGATACTCCAATTCTTCAAAGCATTCCAGGTGGAGCGGCGGCACGTCCTTTCATCACTCATCATAATGCGTTAGATATAGAGCTATACTTACGTATTGCTAATGAGCTTTATTTGAAACGATTAATTGTTGGCGGATTTGATGGTGTGTATGAGTTTGCTCGCGATTTCCGCAACGAAGGTATGGACCGCACTCACAATCCTGAATTTACGGTGATGGAAATTTATGCTGCATATAAAGACTATCATTGGATGATGGAATTTACTGAAAATATGCTTGAGTATGTGGCAACAAAAACTTTGGGTACAACTAAGGTTACCGTTGGAGGTAAAGAAATAGATTTTAAAGCTCCATTTAAGCGCGTCACAATGATAGATTCTATTAAAGAATTTACAGGAATAGACATCAGCGAAATGAATGAGCAAGAGCTTCGTGAGGTGTGCAAGCAGCTCAATGTAGAGGTTGACGAAACAATGGGTAAAGGAAAACTTATTGATGAGATATTTGGTGGGAAATGCGAGGCAAACTATATTCAGCCCACTTTTATTACTGATTATCCAATTGAGATGTCGCCATTGGCAAAGCGTCACCGAGATAATCCTGAATTAACTGAGCGTTTCGAGTTGATGGTGAATGGGAAGGAGCTGTGTAATGCTTACTCTGAGCTTAACGACCCAATTGATCAATTGGCACGCTTCGAGGAGCAGGTGCGATTGTCAGAAAAGGGTGATGACGAAGCAATGTATATCGACCACGACTTTGTGCGTGCACTTGAGTATGGCATGCCCCCTACATCTGGGATGGGTATTGGTATGGATAGGCTTACAATGTTATTAACTGGTCAGACTGCTATTCAAGAGGTGCTTCTATTCCCTCAGATGCGACCGGAAAGAAGAGCAAAGAAAGATGGTGCTGCAAAGTATATGGAACTAAATATTCCAGAGGATTGGGTGCCAGTAATTCAAAAAGCGGGATATACTGAGGTTAAAATGCTGAAAGACCTTAACCCAAATAAATTTCATCAAGAGATTTGTGGATTAAATAAGAAACATAAATTAGAATTGAACAATCCTACTATTGATGAGGTTAAGATATGGATAGACAACGCTATCAAAGCATAATATAGTTGCATAAAGATAGTGTATTTAAAAAATAAAATATGAGTTCACTCGGGAAAATTGCTATTCTTGGCGGAGGTACATGGGCAACTGCTTTGGCTAAAATCGTATTGATGAATGAAAAGCATATCAATTGGTTTATCCGAAGCGATGAGCAGATTGAGGGTTTTTATAAATTGGGGCGTAACCCAAATTATTTGACCAACGTGAAATTCAATTTGGCTCAGATCACTTTTTACTCTAACATTGAGAAGGCTATCAAGGACTCAGATGTTGTGATTATTGCTATTCCTTCTCCATACATAAAGCAATACTTTAGAAAAATAAGATCTAATAGTGCTTTTCAGAATAAGTTAGTGATTACTGCTGTGAAAGGTATGATACCTAACGATAATGTGGTATTGAGCGACTATATGCAAAAGGCGTATAAGATACCTGACGAAAATATCGGGGTTATCTCTGGTCCTTGCCATGCCGAGGAGGTGGCTCTCGAGCGTTTGTCGTTTCTCACGGTAGCTAGTAGCGATTTGAATAAAGCACACGCCTTGGCCGAGACTATTGAATCAAGGATTTTAAAAACTTCTGTTTCGACCGATGTATTAGGTATTGAAATTGCAGCGGTATTAAAAAATATTTATGCAATTATGTCGGGGGTTTGTTCTGGGCTTCAATATGGTGATAACTTTCAGGCCGTTTTAATGACTAATTGCTCAAAAGAGATGCAAAATATGCTTACTGTTGTTGCACCTATGACTGATAGGTGTATCAGCGAGCAGCATTATTTGGGAGATATGTTGGTTACCGGATATTCTCAATTTAGCAGAAACAGAACATTGGGAGCAATGATTGGGCGTGGATACTCTGTGAAATCAGCACAACTTGAAATGGAAATGATAGCAGAAGGATATTTTGGAGCTAAATGTATCCATGAGATGGCAAAAAATATTACACTTAATATTCCTATAGTCGAGACTGTGTATGAAATACTATACGAAAAGTTGCGACCACAAGAGGCTGTAAAGAAATTAATCGAGAATTTTTAAAATATACAAATACTATAAAGATAATGGACGTATTTAATTTGGTTATTAATCATGTGTCGGATGTGCTGACTGAGCAGGAAATTCTTGCTCAAGGCGACAATGCAATAGCTGCAAATAATGCATTGCATGATGGTTCGCGTGTAGGCAATGATTTTATTGGGTGGGTTGACCTGCCTTCTTCAATAAATGAGAACTTTTTGAAAGATATTGAGGAGACGGCTGCAAATTTACGTGAAAAATGCGAAGCTGTGGTAGTTGTTGGTATTGGTGGTAGCTATCTTGGTGCCAAAGCAGTAATCGACGCTATGTCTAGCTCGTTTGATTGGCTTAAAAGTAAAAGAGAAAATCCTGTTGTTCTCTATGCAGGAAACAATATTGGTGAAGATTATCTTTATGAGCTAACTGAATATCTATCGGATAAGAAGTTTGGTATTATCAATATCTCAAAATCAGGAACAACTACCGAACCTGCTATTGCCTTCAGAATTTTGAAAAATCTTTTGGTAGAGAAAGTTGGTGTTGATGAGTCGCGCAAGCTGATAGTTGCTGTAACTGATGCTAGCAAAGGAGCTCTTAGAACGCTTGCTGATAGCGAGGGATACAAAACATTTATAATTCCTGATGATGTGGGTGGTCGCTACTCGGTTCTAACTCCAGTAGGGTTATTGCCAATTGCTGTATCAGGACTTAATATCAGAGAATTGGTTGCGGGTGCATTACATATCGAAAAAGCTACAGGAGCTAATGTTCCATTTGAAGCTAACCCACCAGCGATATATGCTGCAATCAGAAACGAACTTTATAGAAAGGGTAAAAAAATAGAAGTACTTGCCAACTATAATCCTAAACTACATTATTTTGCTGAATGGTGGAAACAGCTGTATGGCGAGAGTGAAGGAAAAGATGGTAAGGGTATTTTTCCAGCTGCAGTTGACTTTACTACCGATCTGCACTCTATGGGACAGTGGATTCAGGATGGTGAGCGTAGTATCTTCGAAACAGTTATATCTATAAAAGAAGCAAATAAAGAGATGAGAATTCCTGAAGATAATGCAGATCTTGATGGTTTGAATTATCTAAAAGGTATGCGCATAGATGAGGTAAACAAAATGGCTGAGCTAGGCACACGTATTGCCCATGTGGATGGTGGTGTACCAAACATTTTGATTGAAATACCAAAGCTGAATGAATACTTTATAGGACAACTTATTTATTTCTTCGAAAAAGCGTGTGGAATTAGTGGGTATATGTTAGGAGTAAATCCATTTGATCAGCCAGGCGTTGAAGATTATAAGAGTAATATGTTTGCATTGTTGGAAAAACCAGGATATGAAGAGCAAACAGCTGCAATAAAAAAGAAGCTATAGTAGAAATTTTATTTTTGCTAAAAGATATATAATTGTAATGACCGCCCATAAAGCGGTCATTCGATTTTTATAAAAGTTGATAGTACAAGGTTATCAACCAGAAAATACTAAGAATATGATTGATTTAATAAAGAAATATTTGAATAGAAATGGTTTTGACAGTTTTGACCTTAAAGCTGTTCTTTTTGATATGGATGGTGTGCTTTACAACTCAATGCCTGCTCATGCACAATCGTGGCAGGAAACGATGGTTGAGTTTGGATTTGAAACTACATCATATAATGAGTTTTTCCTGCATGAGGGTAGGGTGGCCGAGGCTACTGTGGATATGATTTTTGAAAGAGAACGCAATAGAAAAGCAAATGCTGAGGAACAAAAAGAGATATATGCTAGAAAGACTGAGTTGTTTCAAAAATATAATTCGGGAAAGACAATTGAGAACTCGCATAGTGTAATAGATTTAGTGAAAAAAAGAGGATTGTTGCCTGTACTAGTTACAGGATCGGGACAAGCTGCACTATTGGATAAGCTAAATGATAACTTTCCGAATACTTTTGAGCGTAACACAATGGTTACTGCATTTGATGTTGAGATTGGTAAACCTCATCCTGAACCATTTTTGATGGGGCTGCAAAAAGGAGGTAATCTGAAACCAAACCAAGCTATTGCTATTGAAAATGCTCCGTTAGGAACTGAAGCGGCTCATAGGGCAGGTGTGTTTACTATTGCTGTAAATACTGGCCCTCTTGACACGCAAGTATTGTGGGATTCGGGAGCGGATATGGTGTTTGACTCTATGAGTGAGTTCTACGATACTCTTCCACAGCTTCTTGATACTTTGGCCGAAGTAAAGAACTGATATCGGATGTTTTCATTATCTTTGCTTTGATAACTTTAAGAACACTATTAAACATTTAGAGTATATGAAAAAGGCTCTTTTCAGTATTTTATTTTTGACATTGCTAGTAGGATGTACGTCTAGTGGTAAGATGAATAATAGTGAGCAAATAAATAAACAAATTGAGATTGGCAACTTCACGGTTGCTATTCATATTATTGATTCTATTATTAATGATGATGGTGCAATTAGTAATGATGAAATCAATTATTATAAATTTGTGAAGGATTCATTGAATAGAGTTTCTTTAGATTTTAATCAAAGTATCGATAATGTACAGGATTGGATTGAGAAACGCCATGGTTTTACTCTCACAGACGAACAAATAGATAAATGGGAAAATGATTTATCGCTTGAGTATAAGTTTATTAATGGTGAAAAAAGATATTTTAGGAATGCTGCTCCAAATCTATTTAGAGTGAGTGCAGAAGCACGTGAGTTATCAAATGGTGATTCGCCAAGAAGTGACTTGCCAAGAGATGAACTACTTGTAGATGCATTTAACAATAAAACTGCTGTGAATTATGTGGGGCATTATCTTCTACCACCTGAACAATTCAGAATCAGATATACCATTACTGTAAAACCAGATGTAGTGAAAGATGGTGAGCTAGTTCGAGCATGGTTGCCATTCCCTAGATCTGATATGTCTAGGCAGTATGATGTTGCTTTGGTTGATGCATCTCATGAAAATTATATTTTGTCGGAGAATAAAACGGAGCACAACTCTATTTATATGAAACAAGTGGCTGTAGCTGGTGAGAAAACTGTTTTTTGGGTTGAGTATGATTTCGTGTCGCAAGGAGAGTGGTACGACTTACCGTTAGCTAATGTAGAAAGCTATAACACAAATACGGAAGAATATAAAAAATATACTTCTGAGAAATTTCCTCATATTGTATTTACCGATAAATTAAAACAAATAACTGATAGTGTAGTTGGTGATGTTACAAATCCTGTGGATATTTTAAAGCGTTGCTATAGATATGTAGCATCTGAGTATCCCTGGGCTAGTGCAATTGAATATTCTACAATCCCTAATATCACAGAATATGCAATCATAAATAAGAAGGGCGACTGTGGGCAAGTTGCACTTTTACTAATCTCCATGCTTCGATATAAAGGAATACCAGCTCATTGGCAAAGCGGATGGATGTTGCATCCTGGTTCTGTGAATCTTCATGATTGGGCAGAGGTTTATTTTGAAGGTGTGGGTTGGGTGCCAGTTGATATTTCGTTTGGCCGAGGTGTTGATATATCTATTGATCCAGGCCGAGAGTTTTTTATGTCGGGGATTGATTCATATAGATTATATATTAACTCTGACTTTTCTGGTGATTTTTATCCTTTAAAAATATATCCTAGAAGTGAGACCGTTGATTTTCAGCGTGGGGAGGTAGAAAGTGACAATAATAACCTATACTTTGATAAGTGGAGTTATAGATTGGAAATACTATAAAAGATAAGCCCTTATGCAAAATGCCTCTGATAAAATTATTACTTTTGTATCTTAACCACACCATATAATAATAGAGTATGAATATTAATAAATACGGATATGTAAGAGTAGCATCGTGTGCACCAAACGTAAGGGTTGCCGATTGCGATTTTAATGTGGAGCAAATAAAGCTATGCATAGATAGTGCTATAGAGCAAAAGGTACAAGTGCTAATATTTCCTGAACTAAGTATTACATCCGCAAGTTGTGGAGATCTGTTTTTTCAAGACAGCTTACAACATGCTGCTATTAGATCGCTCGATAGCCTTGTGGACTATATGAAAAACAGGTCAACGCTTGTGATTGCTGTGGGGCTTCCATTGCGTATTGATGCTCAATTATATAACGTGGCCGCTATCATTAATCATCAAGGTATTGCTGGTTTTGTGCCAAAAACAAACTTAGAGGGAGATGATAAACGATGGTTTGCATCAATTGATAAACTGCCTACATCGGTTGTAGTAGTTAATAACAAACCCGTTGCTATTGATAGATTAATTCTTAGAACTCCTCAGGCAAATATTGCATTCGAAATTGGTTCAGATATTTTATTACCAGAAGCTCCGGCTATATCATTAGCTCTAAATGGTGCCGATATTATCTGTAATCTTTCTGCTGTTGCTTCTCAGAAAGGGATATCTTCAAAAATCAAATCCCTGATTAAGAATAAATCACAACAAATCGTGTCAGGATATATTTTATCATCCGCTGGAGTAGGTGAGAGTACTACTGATGCTGTCTATTTGGGTAAATGTATAATTGCTGATAATGGTGAAATTGTTTCAAGCAACGGTGGTTTCTCGTTAGATAATGAAATTATTTATTCTGAAATTGATATATTGGCCTTAAGAAATGAGAGACTCAAAAAAGGATATTTTAAACCTGATAATGTAGCTCCTCAAAACCTGATGGATATTATCAATATTGATTGTGAGCTAAGTGATACAGATAATAATGTAATTAGTAGGACAATAAATCCAAAACCCTTTGTTCCAAGTGGTGAGCTTGGTAATGAAGAGTTTCAAGAGATTTTTAATATTCAGGTGTACTCACTTGTGAAAAGATTGCAACATACTAATGTGGTTAAAACCACTATTGGTGTGTCAGGTGGGTTGGATTCTACGCTGGCTTTATTGGTGATGGTAAAGGCTTATGATGTGTTGGGTATACCTCGTGAGAATATTATAGGAATTACAATGCCTGGATTTGGAACTACTGGTAGAACTTATCAAAACTCTATAGACTTGATGAGGTCGCTTGGAGTTACTGCAAAAGAGATTTCTATTAAAGATGCTGTTTTGCAGCATTTCAAAGATATAGAACATGATATTGATCAACATGATTTGACTTATGAGAATAGCCAGGCTCGTGAGCGCACTCAAATATTGATGGATTATGCAGGAAAGATTGGAGGATTTGTTGTAGGGACTGGCAATATGTCGGAACTTGCCCTTGGATGGGCTACCTACAATGGAGATCATATGTCGATGTATGCAATTAATGCAGGGCTACCCAAAACATTGGTACAGGCTATGACAGTTTGGTTGGCAGATAATGAATATTACGGATTGACACAAAAGGTGCTTCGTGATATAGTTGATACTCCATATAGCCCAGAATTATTACCAGCTGATGATAAAGGAGAAATAGCACAAGAGACAGAGAACTTTATTGGACCGTATGAGTTGCATGACTTTTTTATGTTTCGTATGCTTCAATATGGTGATAGCCCTCTGAGGATACTATTTATAGCTCAACATGCCTTTAAGGGAAAATATGAGGAAGAAGAAATAAAACATTGGCTAAAGGTATTTATCAAACGATTTTTCTCGCAACAGTTTAAACGCTCGTGTATGCCTGACGCTCCTCGTGTAGTATCAGTCAGTTTGTCCCCACGTGGAGGATATGCTATGCCAAGTGATGCAGTTGCTAAAATATGGCTAAACGAACTGGGCGACTAATATATGAGAATGGCACAATAATAAATAATACAATCTAATAATAAATATAATGCAGGAACTAGTAAAGCTTTTTAAGCAATATACAGGTAAATCTAATCCTACAATTGAGGTTCTTCCTCTATCTGGATCAAATAGAAGATATTATAGACTTGTTGAGGGTGATATATCAATAATTGGTGTACATGGTGAGTCACTTAATGAAAACAGGGCTTTTATAAAAATTGCTCGACACTTTTATAAGCAGGGACTTAATACTCCTGAATTATATATTGTGTCGGATGATGAAATGTATTATTTGCAGGAAGATCTTGGCGATACAATCCTTTTTGATGAAATAAAAGGGGGAAGACTTACTGGTGTCTTTAGCACAGACGAGAAAGAGTTGCTGCACAATACAATAGCATTACTGCCCGATATTCAGATAAAGGGAGGAGAAAACCTAGATTATAGTGTTTGCCATCCATCGCCTGAGTTTAACAAGCGATCTGTGTTTTGGGACTTGAACTATTTTAAGTATAACTTTTTGAAAACTACAGAAATGGATTTTCAGGAGGATTTGCTTGAAAATGACTTTGAGAAACTTGCAAATGATTTATTGGGAGATGAAAGTGACTCATTTTTGTATAGGGACTTTCAATCGAGAAATGTTATGCTGAAAAATAATATTCCTTATTTTATTGATTTTCAGGGTGGCAGGCGGGGACCTATATATTATGATGTGGCTTCCTTTTTGTGGCAAGCAAAGGCAAATATGCCAAATGATCTGCGAGATGAGTTGATAGAAACATATATTACATCTTTAAGAAGATATCGAGATGTAGATAGTGCAGAGTTTATTAAAAAGTTGCGCTTATTTGTTTTATTTAGAACATTGCAGGTTCTCGGCGCGTATGGGTTTAGAGGCTACTTCGAAAAGAAACCACATTTTATACAAAGTATTCCTTTTGCATTGAATAACTTACGAGACTTGCTTAAAGATGGGTTTAATGAATATCCCTATCTAAACAGTGTGCTTGAGGAGATGGTAGATTTGAAACAATTTGCTGATTCACAAAAAAGAGGCTTGAAAGTTCGGGTGTTTAGCTTTGCCTACAAAAAAGGTATCCCAAATGATACATCCGGAAATGGGGGTGGGTATGTGTTTGACTGTAGAGCAATAAATAATCCAGGCAAATACGATAAGTTTAAGAATGTGACTGGCCTTGACGAGGAGGTGAAACTATTTCTTGAAGAAGATGGAGAGATGAAGGTATTTCTTGACAATATATTTCCTTTAGTGGATGCTCATATCAAGAGATATATTGAACGAGATTTTACAAACCTTATGGTATCGTTTGGTTGTACTGGAGGGCAACATAGATCGGTGTATGCTGCACAGAAGATGGCAGAGCATATTTCGAAGAAATTTGGTATAAGAGTTTCGTTGGTTCATAGGGAGCAAAACCTAGAACAAGAATTTAGAAAAAACAGATAAAGTATCGTGTAATGAAAGCTATGATTTTTGCGGCTGGACTTGGTACTAGGCTAAAACCATTAACTGATACAGTTCCTAAGGCTCTTATTCCTGTTGGAGGTAAGCCACTTTTGCAGCATGTAATTGAAAAACTTAAAAATTCGGGCGTTGATGAGATTATTATTAATGTACATCATTTTGCTAATCAGATTATCAAGTTTATTGAACTAAATAATAGTTTTGATATTAGAATTGAGTTTTCAGATGAAACCGAAGAATTACTTGATACGGGTGGGGCTATTAAAAAAGCTTCTTGGTTCTTTGATGATGGAAAACCATTTCTTATACATAATGTAGATATATTGTCAAATATAAACTTAGACGAACTATATAAGTACCATTTACGTGAGGGGGTGGATGCAGTAATGGTTGTTAGTTTGCGAGACACGTCTAGATATTTGCTGTTTAGCAAAGAGGGCAGACTTAGTGGATGGACAAATGTGCAGACTAATGAAATAAAGTCTCCCTACTTAGATATTAAAGTTGAAGATTACAGTAAATATGCCTTTTCGGGGATTCATATATTCAATCCTTCGTTGTTTGAATGTTTCGAGGAGTTTGGAAATAAATTTTCGATTATAGATTTTTATTTAGATATCTGTAAAAGAAAAGAAGTTATCAGTTTTGTGCCTGATAACTTCTCGATGGTGGATGTTGGTAAGATAGATACCTTAAATGAGATTGAAAAGATGGTATCCTCTTTTTAGCTCTCAAGTGTAATTAATCCAACTGTCTTGCTACGTGCAAGCATGCATGCCCCAATAATTCCAGCCTTATCACCTAGTTTCGAAAGTTTAATTGTGGAATCACTGCTCACTAAGTTTAGTGAGTATTTTTTTATTGAACTTTGAAATGGTAAGAAGAAGTAATCGCCTGCCTGTGCCATAATGCCACCAATTACTACTAGTTCTGGATTGAAGATATTTATTAAGCCTGCAGTTGCTTTGCCAAGAGTAATTCCTACATCCTCAATGAGCTCTATTGCCATTGTGTCGTCTCTTAGTGCTGCATCGATGATATCTTTAAGATGAAACTCTTCACCTTTCTCATATTTTTCACTTAGAATACTAATTTCGCCGTTCTCTAGTTTTTCAATAAACTGTCTGTAAATATACGATCCTGAAGCCTCTGTCTCTAAACAACCCTTTTTACCACAGTGGCATAGTACTTCGTTATCAAAAGTGGGGCTATGACCAAATTCGCCTGAAAAACCTGACTTTCCATAATATAAATCACCATTAATGATTAGGCCAGTACCAATTCCCCAACCTACATTTATATATATAATGTTTTTTTCTCCTTTTACTCCTCTGCTTAGGTACTCACCGTACGCCATAGCTCGAGTGTCATTGTCGATAGTTGTTGGAATGCCAAATCGCTCTTCAAAAATTTCCGTTAGTGGCCTTTCTTCCATGAAAAATAAACTATAGCTTAATCCACTACTTGGGTTAACTCTACCAGAAAGATTTATACCAATATTTATAATCTTATCTTTTGGAATACCACACGTATCAAGAAAATTGATTACATGGTCGCAAAGCTCATTGAATTTGTCAATTGTGTTTTCAGCTTTATAGGGGATATTCATTTTTGAAGCAACAAGTGAGCCATTGAAATTAATCATTCCTATATTAAGATTTGAATGATCGATATCGATTCCGACAAAGTAACCCGAATTGTGATTTAAACCATAAATATTGGGTCGTCTTCCTCCTGCAGTTTCTTGTTTACCAAAGTCATCTACATATCCATCTTCTATAAGTTCACCCACAAGTTTTGTTATTGTAGGGATACTTAAGTTCATCTCTTTGCCTAGGTCAGCTAATGATGTCTCACCATTATTAATATAATAGCAAAGTATTTCTTTCTTTAGTGATCCTGTTTTTGATCCAGAATTAATTTCCTGTATAAATTTATTTGTCATTTCAGATATTATTAAAAATATGCATACAAATATATGAAATTATTTTAATTAATAGATCCTTTTGCTTTAATATCATACTTCATTATTTATATTAAATAAAGCTCTATATTGTTTGTGTGTTATGAAAAATAAATATATCTTTGCCGAGTATTATTAAAATAATTTACAAGCATCTTGGTTTAATTGATTAAAGTTGCTTTAATGCTGACTTTAGCCTAAATAAATATTATAAGTGTAGGCTTTTATCATTATTATATTAATACGATGATGTTGTGAATTTTATTATTGTGTAGCAATTCGTGTAGATAAATTATATAAAAGTGATTCATAAATGTTTTAATTTAAGAGTATGAAAAGAAGGATGACTAATCAATTAAAGACTTTAGCAGTATTGCTATCTTGGCTTTTTGCTGTAGGTCTTTATGCTCAGAACATTACCATAAAAGGGAATGTTACTGACAATGTTTTTAAAGAACCAGTGATTGGTGCTACTATAGTAATACAGGGCACTTCTAATGGTACTGTAACTGATTATGATGGTAATTACACATTATCAGATGTACCAGAAAATGCAAAACTTGAGTTTTCATATGTAGGTATGAAGACGCAAGTAGTCAACGTTGCTGGAAAAACTACGATAAATGTAGTAATGGTTGAAGACGTAGAACTACTTGAAGAAGTTGTTGTTACGGGATATGGTGGTAAACAGCTACGTAGTAAAGTTACTAACTCTATTGCTAAAGTAGCTGAAGAAACCTTGACTGTAGGGGTTTATTCCAATCCAGCTCAAGCTCTCTCTGGTGCCGTTTCGGGTCTTAGAGTGGTGCAAAGCTCCGGAAATCCAGGTGCAGCTCCAGCAATTATATTGCGTGGGGGTACAAATCTTGACGGATCTGGTTCTCCTTTGATTATGGTTGACGGTCAGTTGCGTAGTAGCTTAAGTGATATTAACCCAGAGGATATTGAATCAATGGAGGTTTTGAAGGATGCTGGTGCTACTGCTCTTTACGGGGCAAGAGCTAGTAATGGTGTTGTGTTAGTTACAACAAAAAGCGGAAAATCTGGTCAGAGATCGATAAACTTTAAAGCTAAGTTGGGTTTGAATTATGTAAATAACCCTTATACATTTTTAGGTACAGAGGATTATATAACTCACATGCGTACAGCATATGATAAAACACCATGGGCGCCTAAGGCTAACTTGAATGCAGCTCAGCCAATGGGTACTGGTAATGTTTATGGTCCTAATATGCTTTGGAATTTGATGGCTTACGACAAAAATAGTCAAACTCATGCCGATTTGTTAGGCAAAGGATGGAAATTAATGGATGACCCATTAAACTCTGCCAATAAATTAATCTATAGAGATACTGACATTGCCAAATATAGTTTTGTTGATCCTGCTATCACACAAGATTACAACGTAAATATGTCTGGTGGTAACGAAAATGGTACTTACTATGCAGGTCTTGGTTATAACCATTCAGAAGGTTTGCCAATTACTTCATTCTATGAGAGATTTAGTTTTGTATTAAATGGTAGCTATAAAGTGACGGATTGGTTGAAGACCATTTCAAATTTCAACTATAACAGAGCGAACTGGAATTCGATGCCACCAACTCAAACAAGTGAGGCTAACTATTTTGGAAGAATTCAGTCTCTGCCTCCAACTGCTAGATTTGAAGATGAGGATGGAAATATGTTGCTAGGTAATAACGCGGGCGATGGTAACCAATCGTACCAAGCTCATAAATTCTTGAGAGATAATCAGACTGATAAATTTACTATGATACAGTCTGCTGAGGTGACATTGCATAAGAGCTTAATGTTAAGAGGTTCTGCTCAATGGTATTATGATGAAGGATTCTATGAGTCTTTTAATAGAGATTTTGAATCTTCACCAGGAAACTGGAATCGTACTCGCTCAAGCTCAGCTGAGTTTGCTCGCAATTTATCTCAAACATATAATGCAACATTAAACTACAACAAAGTATTCCCGGGTCAGCACAGTTTGGATGCACTTCTTGGTACTGAATTCTTTGATCAAGAAACCAAAGGTTTTAATGCTTCTGGCTCGGGAGCACCAACGGATGACTTCCACGACTTAGGTTTGACAGATCCAGGTGAGAATAAGAGATCTATCGATTCATGGCACTCTAAATATAGAATTTTGTCATACTTTGGTAGAGTAAACTATGACTATAAAGATAAGTATTTAGCATCTGCTGTTTTCCGTCAAGATGGATATTCATCATTATTGGGTGATAACAGATGGGGCTTCTTCCCTGGTCTTTCTTTAGGATGGCTATTTGGTAGCGAGGATTTTGTGAAAGATAATATTCCTGCAATGTCATTTGGTAAGCTGCGTACTAGCTATGGTTTGAATGGTAATGCTAGTGGTATTGGAGCTTACACTCTTCAAGGATCGTATAATCCCCAAAAATATAATGGACGTACAGGATTCCTTCTTGGAACTCTTCCTAATCCGTCATTGAGATGGGAAAAAACCAGAACCTTTGAAGTGGGTGCTGATGTTAGTTTCTTCGAAAATAAGTTGAATACAAACATCACTTACTACAATCGTCTTACAATGGACAAATATGCAGCATTTGCATTACCATCAACAACTGGTTTCTCGTCTATTACAAATAATAATGGTGAGTTTAGAAACCAAGGAGTTGAACTTGAAGTGTCAGGGAAAATTCTTCAAAGAAAGGATTTTAGCTGGGATATGAAAGGTAATATTTCATATAATAAAAATACAATTGTATCGCTTCCACACAATGGTCTAGAAAGAAATAGACAAGGAGGAACAGAAATTTATACTGGAAAAGGTGATGAAAAGATATTCGTTGGTGGATATCAAGAAGGGCAAGAGCCTGGTCTATTGGTAGGATACAAATTTCAAGGGATTTATAAATCTGTTGATGAAATTCCAGGTAACTTAGTTGTTAGAACTGGTAATGCTCAAGGTAAATATCAATATGGACCCGCTGCATATAACGCACTTACGGAGGCTCAGAAAAGAAATGCTATTTTGATTGAACCTGGTGATGCTAAATGGAAAGATATTAATGGTGATGGAATTATTGATAATTTTGACCAAGTGGTGATTGGCAATACCACACCAAGATGGACAGGTGGTTTTAATACTACATTCAAATATAAGCAATTTATGCTTTATGGTCGTTTTGATTTTGGTCTAGGATTCTGGACGTATGATCAGGCAAGACCTTGGTTTTTGGGTAACATGCAGGGAACGTATAATACTACTACTGATGTATTTGATACATGGACACCTGAAAACCCAAATGCTAAATTCCCAAGATATGTGTGGGCAGACCAATTGGGTACTGGTAACTTAAATAGAACTTCAACACTGTTTGCTCATAGAGGTGATTATTTGGCTTTCAGAGAGCTTTCTTTAGCTTATACTTTGCCATCAAGCATTGCTGAGAAACTTCATATGCAGAATATGAATGTATCTGTTACAGGACAAAACCTAGGATATTTGAAAACAGCTCCTGTGCCAAACCCAGAGCGTTCATACGGTGGTGGTGTGGCTCACGGAACAGGTTATGGCTTGCCTCGCACAGTATTGTTTGGTGTTAATCTAACTTTTTAATCAACAAGAAAATTATAATTATGAAAATTTCTAAACTAACTATATTAACGGCTGTACTTTCTTTGTTTTTTGCAACATTGAGTACATCTTGTAGTGATCTTTTAGATCTTTCTCCAATAGATTACTATGGAAGTGGATCGTATTGGAAAACTGAGGCACACGCTACTGGGTATATCGATGGAATACATAAGCATATGCGTGATGCAGCTTGGCAACATACAATCACCTTTGGGGAATTGCGTG
Organism: uncultured Proteiniphilum sp.; assembly: GCA_964439965.1. Lineage (GTDB taxonomy): Bacteria > Bacteroidota > Bacteroidia > Bacteroidales > Dysgonomonadaceae > Petrimonas. The sequence goes on along the minus strand of CAYTQG010000003.1, from coordinate 1,544 downwards.
GTGGACACTATATCTCTAATGTAACTGGTGATGGATCATCTGTTTCGGGTGGATCTATAATACAACAAAACTTTGATGCAAATACTACTGGTGTTTCAAAATTTGGTGATCTATATGGACGTATTACTAATCTAAATCTTTTTATAGCTCGTGTTACCGATGCGGATTATATGGATGCCGATAAAAGAGATTACTATCTAGGAATGGTGTACGGAATACGTGCTTTCTATTACTTTGATTTGTATCGTGTGTATGGTGGAGTTCCTCTTAGATTGGGTGTTGAGGTTATTGATGGTGAGTTAGATCCAACAAAACTATACCTACCAAGGGCAAAAGCGTCTGAAGTTATGGCTCAAATTAAGAGTGATTTGAATAAATCTATAGAGCTATTTGGAAATGTAAACGATTTTAATCCTTATGGTTTTGGAAAAAAATCATACTGGAATAAGGCTGCAACAGAGGCTCTTGCGGCTGATGTTTACCTATGGAATGCTAAAGTGTCAATAGGGGATAACAATGCAGATATTAATGATTTGGCAAAGGCTAAACAACATTTGCAAAATCTTATAAACAACTATGGACTTAAATTAGAGTCAGACTTTGCTAGAGTTCATAATGCAACAAATAAAGCAAATGATGAAATTATATTTGCCATAAGATTTCTTGAGGGTGAGGCTACAAACGCAGTAAACCAATATGTATATAACATTGGTACTGGTAGTACAACTGGTAATGCATATCTAGAAGATGGTACAAAATTCGTAGATCCTCTTCAAGTAGCTAGTGCTTCGGCTGTTCAGAGATATGAATACACAAAAGAGTTCTTCTATAAATTTGATATGGATGATACAAGACGAAATGCAACTTTCTTACCATCTTATAATAAAGATGAAGACGGAAATCTTGTCTATCGTGGTACTTCTGTAAAAAAGAATATAGGTAATATCAATTCTAATGGTGTTAGAGTTTGGGTAGGCGACTATGTTTTCTACAGACTTCCATGGGTTTACTTATCTCTAGCTGAAATTGCAAATATGGAAGGCGACAATCAAAATGTTGAGAAATATATCAATCTTGTAAGAGAGCGTGCATATGGAGAGAACTGGAGCTCAGAGTATGAGTTTACCGCAGGTGATTTCACAACAAATGAATTGGCTATTTTGCATGAAAAAGATAAGGAGTTTGTTCAAGAGGGACAACGCTGGTGGGACTTACTGCGTATGACTTTGACAAAAGGAGGTAAGCACCTTGTGTTTACTGCAGAAGGAAGCATTGACGGTAATCCAATTCTTGATGAAGCTACTGAATCTCATAAAGTTCTGTGGCCTCTCGACAAAGGATTGCTGGATAATGATGATGCTTTAGAGCAAACACCAGGATATTAAATCTAGTATTATATTATTTAATAGGGTATTTTACAAAGTGGTGGATTGAAATTCATCACTTTGTATTTGATAACAGTGTGTATAATCTATTAGAATTAGAAGGATAATATCTTTTATTAATAGCCGAAGATATATTATTATTTTTTATTTTTGTGCAAA
>CAYTQG010000002.1:0-86611 GCA_964439965.1 uncultured Proteiniphilum sp. | reverse complement strand
TATCTCCATTAAAACAAGAATTAAACCAAATATACATTAACTTTGTGCCAATAAAACATTTAATCAAATATTTACGCTATGTTTTTAAATGCAACATTGGTTAGCGATTCGCTAAGGATAATTAAGAACAATGATGAAATTTCAGAAATGATTAAGCAAGGTCATTTTAAGGGGTTAGGAAACAAGCTCCTTACATGGGGGTTGGAGTTGGCTTGGAAGATTTTTTTGGCTTTTATTATTTTCTTTATTGGCAAATGGCTTATAGGCAGGATAAGAAAAATGACTGACAAGGTTACATCTATTCAAAAGATGGATACCACGCTAAGAGGATTTATGAAGAATGCTCTTGATGTGTTTCTTTATATCTTGCTTATATTTATCATAATAAATATTGTAGGTACTAAAACCTTCTCTATTGCAGCTCTTATTGGCTCGGCAGGTCTCGCTATTGGATTGGCAGTGAAGGATAATTTGGCAAACTTTGCTGGTGGTGTGATGCTGTTGTTCAACAAGCCTTTTAAAGTTGGGGATTATATAGAGGCTCAATCTAATGCAGGAACTGTTAGGGAGATAGGTATTCTTTACACTATGATGACTACTTCTGATAATAAAACGATTTATTTACCTAATGGACCTTTATCTACAGGTAGTATAATCAACATCAGCACACAATCCACACGACGAGTGGAGATTGTGGTTAGCTTAGAGTACGGAACCGATGTAGAAGTAGCAAAAAGTTTGTTATTGAATATTGCTAAATCGCATTCTAAAGTACTGAAGAGCCCTGAGCCTTTTGCACGTATGACTTCGATGAATGAACACTCTATCGACTTTAAATTGAGAGTATGGGTGAATAAGAGTGATTTTTGGCCGGTTACATTCGATTTGAATGAAGAGATTTATAAGCAGATTAATGAAAAAGGATTAGTGATTCCGTTCAAGCAAATGACTGTACATATTGCAGATAAAGAATAGTGAATAACTGAGAATATAAAAAAGCTGCTCGATGTTATTAAAGCAGCTTTTTTTATATTTAGAACTCGGATGTGAAGTGAAATTTAATTTTTGGAAAATCTTGCTGGGCCATCATTAATAGATAGCCCGATTCGGCCAAGAATACATCCCTACCCTCTTTATCTTTTGCCATGTATTGATATTTACGCTTTTTGAAATCTTCTAATACTGCAGGGTGATCACTTTCAATCCAACAAGCTTTATGAAGGCTTATAGGTTCCCATCTACATTTAGCCCCATACTCGTGCAGAAGACGATATTCGATTACCTCAAATTGTAGCTGTCCTACGGTACCAATAATTTTTCTATTATTGAATTGATTGGTAAACAACTGTGCTACACCTTCATCAATGAGCTGCTCTATTCCTTTTTGAAGTTGCTTTGTCTTCATTGGATCAGCATTTTCGATGTACTTAAACATTTCGGGTGAAAAGCTTGGTAATCCTTTAAAGTGTAGGTTTTCTCCAGAAGTTAAGGTATCGCCAATTTTAAAGTTGCCACTATCGGGAAGCCCTACAATATCTCCAGCATAAGCCTCATCAAGTATCTCTTTCTTTTGTGCCATAAATGCCGTGGGAGATGAAAACCTCATTTGCCTATTAAAACGCATATGTTTATAATTGACGTTTCGCTCAAATTTACCAGAGCATACTTTTACAAAAGCAATAGATGACCTATGATTGGGGTCCATATTGGCGTGTATCTTAAATATAAAACCTGTAAAAGCCTCTTCGTATGGATCAACCTTTCGCTCCTCAGCTTGAACAGGCCTTGGTGATGGTGCAATATCCACAAAACAATCTAATAACTCTTTGACACCAAAGTTGTAGAGTGCAGATCCAAAAAATACTGGAGCTAAATCTCCCGCAAGATAATCTTCTACATTAAATTCAGGATAAACACCAGATATTAGCTCAACATCATCTCGTAATTGGGTAGTTAGCTTTTCACCTATTTGCTTTTCCAGTTCAGGTGAATCAATATCAATATGAATAGATTCTGTTACTGACTGTTTTGACGGCTTATATAAGTCTAAACAATTCTCATATAGATTAAACACCCCCTTAAATCTTTCTCCCATCTCTATAGGCCAACTAAGTGGACGAACAGATATTTGTAGTTGCTCCTCAAGTTCATCCAAAACTTCCATTGGATCTTTTCCCTCACGGTCAAGCTTATTCACAAATATCATCACTGGAGTTTTTCGCATACGACAAACCTCCATTAGCTTTCGTGTTTGTGGCTCCACACCTTTTGCTATATCCACTACTACTATTACACTATCTACAGCGGTAAGTGTGCGATAGGTATCTTCCATAAAATCTTGGTGACCAGGAGTATCAAGAATATTAATCTTATGATCGTCGTAATCGAAACCCATTACCGAAGTGGCAACCGATATTCCACGTTGACGCTCGATATCCATCCAGTCGGAAGTGGCTGATTTTTTAATCTTATTTGATTTAACAGCCCCTGCCACATGAATTGCACCACCAAATAGAAGAAGTTTCTCGGTAAGAGTTGTCTTTCCTGCGTCGGGGTGGCTAATAATGGCAAAGGTTCGCCTACGTTGTATCTCTTTTTTTAAGCTCATATATTATTAATGATTTAGGATTTCGGAAATGCTAGTATCCAACATCCTTTGTAGTGCATCTTCCCAAGAGGGAATCACTACATTATATTTATTTTCTATTTTTGATTTATCAAACACACTATATAGTGGTCGTTGTGCAGCAGTTTTATACTCGTCGGTAGAAACTTTATGCAATCTACAATTGCTAAGATTAGCCATTTCTTGTATTTTAATTGCAAAATCATACCAAGTAGTCTGGTCTGAGTTAGAAAAATGATATATGCCAGAATGCCATTCAGGCTCATCAAGAATTATAAATATCATCTCTGCCAAGTCAGTTGCATATGTAGGTGTACCTCTTTGATCGCCCACAATGCTAAGCTCATCTCTCTCAGTCATTAGCCTAAGCATTGTTTTTACAAAATTAGATGCATATCTTGAAAACATCCACGAGGTACGTATAATAATCCAGTCATTAGCGTATTCATTTATTGCCTGCTCTCCTTTAAGCTTAGACTTGCCATAAACTGATAAAGGATTGTTCGTATCATCTTCTTTATATGGTGTTTTTGAAGTGCCATCAAACACATAATCTGTTGAAATATGTATAAGCTTCGCATCAAACTCACTTGAAACAATTGCAAGATTCTTAGCGCCTTCAAAATTGATTCGATATGCTACAATCTCATCCTCTTCGGCTTTATCTACCGCTGTATAGGCCGCACAATTTATTATATATTCAATTGAATTTTCTTTTACAAAATATCTAATAGACTCAATATCTGTTATGTCCAATTGTGGTGCATCTGTATATATCAATCTGAATGGAATATTAATTTTATTAGACAAATGCCTCAATTCTTGCCCCAGCTGACCATCAGCACCTGTTACCAATACATTTTTTTGTACTAAACCATAGAATACAGTATTCTTATTGATAACTGTATCGGTTCCACCTAGATGTTTGCTCGAACCAGTGTAGATAGCCATAACTTTATTGATTTATAAATATTGGAAACTATGTGATAGAGAATTTTGTATAAACAGACCATTGTTTTTATTACTTTTGTACAAAAGTACAACGAAAATGGCAAATATCCATATTATTGAAACAGGTTATTTTTGGGCCGATGGTGGTGCAATGTTTGGTCCCATCCCCAAAAAGTATTGGAGCAAGCGTTATCCTTGCAATAACAACAATATGTGTAAAATGGCAATGAGATGCCTTTTTATAGAAACTGAAGATAGAAAAATACTTGTAGATTGCGGTGGAGGCGACAAGCATCTTGATAAACTAAAATTTTATCAACCACATGATTTAAATGACTTGGGTATTGAGATTGAGAAATTAGGTTATTCTGCTGAAGAAGTTACAGATGTAATTCTTACCCATCTTCACTTCGATCATTGTGGTGGGGGAACAGTATTTAATGAGAATGGAATTGCTATACCTACTTTTCCAAATGCAATGTATTGGTTGAGCAAGGCTCAGTGGGATAATTATAAGAATCCGCGCCCATACGAATCAGCATCCTTTTTTGAAGATAATATAGAGCCTATAAAAGAGGCTGGCCAGCTAAAACTCGTAGATGGTGATATGCTACTGTGTAGCGAGGTACTTATAAAGCAATATGATGGGCACACACCTGGTCAGCTAGTTGTATTTACAAATAGCGATGACGAAGGTGAGGTTGTATTCCCAGGAGATGTAATTCCTACTTCTGTTCACATGCCAGTAGGTTGGCTATCAGCATACGATAACAATGCCGCTCTTGCAATGGAAGAAAAGCAACGACTACTAGACGAAGTAAAAGCTAAAAACAGTCTCCTTGTTTTCTTTCACGATGCCTACACTAGCATTAAGAGATTTAAATAGCAAAAATTTACTCTATCTTTTCTTTCTTCGAGGGCGTGTTATGCTCAAGTAATAAAGCGAAATACCGATTAGTGGCATTAGAAGTATTATAATTATCCACAAAAGCTTCATCTCTGTTGAATAGGTTCTCCTTTTCACTAAATCAATAATGGCCAATGCATCTGTCAGGATAATCAATGGCACGATAAAATAGGTGTAATCGTACATAATATTGGTATTTTAAAAAGTTACATATATAGTTCTATTATTTGACTTTTAGTTTCACTAATTTTCCATCCATTGCCGAAACGTATAGTTCACCATTATCCGTTGGGAGTATCATATTTATCAAACCAAAAGATACACGATACTTCCATAGGAAAGCTCCGCTATTGGCATCATAAGCATAAATCAAGCCCTTATCAGTAGGAGCAAATACAACACCGTTTTTCTCCACTACTGCTGTGGGTGCTAACTCATATCCCATATCCTCTCCTGTAGAAATCCACTTTATCTGACGATCTATTTTTGTTGCATCAATGGCAAGTATTTGTCCATCCATAGTTTTAGCATATACACGTGCTCCATCTTCTGAGATACCGATAGATTCACGAACTCTATTATCTAAATCATTGTATCGCCAAACTACTTCTCCAGACTGCTGATCAAGAACCGTCATAAATCTATCTGGCGAAGCTATGTAAATTCTATCATTGGTGGCAATGGGCCATACCTGGGCTGGCGAGAACATCCTATTAGTTTGTCCATTGTCCCAAATCCATTTTGGTTTTCCCGTATCAACATCTAATGCGTAAAACTGATTTCCCCAACTGCCAAAATATAAAGTATTGTTCTTAATAAGTGGACGAGTTACTACAAAGTTTTTAACTCCATCAAATTCCCAGATTACATCACCCGAGTCTATATTCCATGCACGACAATAACCATCACCTCCAGCTAATATTACTTTATCATCAATACAAACTGGTGAAGATACCGCCGGTTTATATACATTTAATTTTTGAAATAATTTGCCAGTCAAATGTTCTAACCCATAAAGATATCCATCAGAGGAAGCACACCAAACTATCCCTTCGTGTAGTGTGGGTGTTGAATATATTTTACCTTCAGTTTGATACCTCCATTCGGTTATCCCATTTTCTGTATTTACAGCTTTTATCTCACCAGCAGTATTATTGTAAAACAGCAAGTTATTATCCAAATACATTCCAGCTCCCATATCGCTTGATTCATTTATCGACCACACTTCTTCAACTGTTATAGCATCATTATTCATATCAAAGTTTGGTCTAGGAGCGTCACTTTGCCATTGTGGCCGCTCATTGTGTTCGTACGCCAACCAAGGTTTCAAAGTTTCACCTGAAGAGTTTCTCTCCTGAAAAATTATTGAATCATTCGTTATAGTAATTATGTTATATCCTCCATATTCTTCTCCAGCACGAAGATTTGAACGACACATAGCAGCATTAATTCCCTCAAAATTATATTGTTTGTTGATGTGCCCATGCCCACAAAGCATCAATTTAACATTATAAGGTCTTAAAGCATCCATCACTTCAAACCAATTATTCAGAGAATTATCCATGGGGTAATGATTAATGTAAATAATTGGTTCATTCTCATCAATCCCTTCTATATATTTGAAAAACCAAGTCAAGTTCTCTCTAGGTATTTGACCAGGGCTCATTCGCATATTTGGTCCTGAAGCAAGGCCTATAAAATGAAAACCGCCATACTCAAACCCGAAAGTATCTCCACCAAAAACTCGATTAAAGTCATTAGTTCCACTTTCAGACCAATTGGCATCATGATTGCCTGGGATAGCATAGTATGGGACTTCTAGTTCATCAAGAAAACATTTGGCTGTTCGCAACTCATCATATGCACCAAATTCGGTAACATCTCCTGACACAATTACAAAATCAATATCACTAAGACTATTAATATCACTAATTGTTCGGTACAAATCTGTAGCGCCAGTTTGCCCACCTACATGAGTATCTGTGACCAATGCAAATTTAAGCTTAATATCTTCAGGATGCCCGTACGAAATTAATACAATAAATAAAGTGATATAGGTTAATACGATTCTTCTCATTATGGTGTTAGTTTTTTGTTTAAAATCTATTTTGAAGTAAAATAATCATCAAAGAACATAAACTGGTATTTCACAGCATTTTGCCAATAATTCCACGTATGTCCTCCAGGTCGTGAAATAAAATCATGTTGAATATTACGATAAAGCATTTCATTGTGAAGTTTCACATTTACATCGTAAAAGAAATCATCAGTTCCGCAATCAAATATTATCTTTATGGAATTGGGAGTAACAAGATGAAGTAGATTGATTACAGAGTTTTCTTCCCAATTCTGTGGATATTCGGATTGACTTCCTAATCTTTTAGCTATATCCCAATTGTTAGGGAAAGGTCTTAAATCAACTCCTCCACTCATACTACCACATGCACCAAAAACATCTTGATTTCGGATGCCTACATACAATCCCCCATGACCACCCATGCTCAAACCTGTGATAGCTCGTGCAGTTCGTGAAGTTTTTGTACTATAGTTTTCATCCACCCATCTAACTAATTCTTTAGATATAAATGTTTCATATTGATAAGTTGAATCAATAGGACTATCAAAATACCAACTTGTGTCTCCATCAGGGCAAACTACTATAAAATTATATTTATCAGCCAATTCTCTTACTATAGTACCTTTAGCAGTCCACCCCTTATGATTATCTCCATATCCATGCAAAAGATAAATAACAGAATAATTATTACTTGCATCATAATTCTCAGGGGTAATAATCAAAGTATTTATATCCTTTTCCATGCTATGGCTGAATACCTTTACTGAATCAATATTTGATGCAAGGATTAACTGAATACAAATTACTTGAGATAGAACAAATAATATAAACAAGCGCTTCATATTGTATGTATAAATTTAGATAACGAGCTCAAAGATAAGCATAATTAGTGATTTTTGAGATATAAGATTAAATTAAAAAAACGTGAATATGAGTATTTTTATCAACAGTAATCTATTACAATTATCTAATTCATCAAACCTAATACATACATTCTCAATCCTTAGTAGCTTGCCACAATATCGTCATCTACCCTATCTTTATCTCATAATTTGGCAAACATACGCCTCGGATTAGTTGCTTTTGATAGCCCACATCATATATAAATCAACAGGGATTAGAAATAGTAGGATAGTAACTAATAGATATAGATATAGATACTAAATACTGTATTAGTTTATATACCTATTTGTGATAAAGGAGACTCTTTATAATATGAGTTGCACTACTCGTCTGTGGCAATAAGAGGCGTTATCATGTGATGAATACTACTCGATTGTGGTAAAAAGAGTCATTATCACATGAGGAGGACTATACGTCTGTGGAAAAAAGGGTCTTTATCACATGAGAAACACTACTCGTCTGGGGTAAAAAGAGTCGTTATCAAGTGAGATGGACAAGAAATGATTTTTAAACACACAAAAACATTTGATAAACACAAGGTATGCGCCTAAAACAACACCAAAACACTTGATAAACTCAAGATATGCGTCTAAAACCATACCAAAACACTTGATAAACATCAGATATGCCTCTAAAACCATACCAAAGCACTTGATAAACCTCAGATATGTCTTTAAAACAACACCAAAACACTTGATAAACGATCTCCCCAAATTTTAAAGCTCACTTTAGCACATGAGAAACACAAGATATGCCCCTAAAAGTGCTCCATATCCTTTGAGAAACACAAGAAATGAATCTTAAAGCTCACTTTATCATTTTAGAAAAGCTATATTTGTAGCTAAAAAGTACGACATCTTATTCATCAATATAAAGATGAACACGGCAATGATTTTGAACGTTATAACAAAGATGATATAAAACAAAAACTGATAATAATGGATATACAATTTAAAATAGATGATAATCAAAGAGGTAGCTTTTTTATAGAAAATAACAATCGACAGATTGCAGAGCTTGACTTTGAAGTAAAAGATGGTGTATTGAATGCCTATCATACGGGTGTAAGAAAAGAACTGGAAGGACAAGGCATAGCGGGGAAGCTATTCGACAAAATGGTTGATTATGCTCGTGAACACAAATATAAAGTAATTCCTTCTTGCTCATATATCTTGGTAAAATTCAAGCGCAACGAAGATAAGTTTAAAGATATATGGCTTAGAGATGAAGACGAACCAACTGGAGAAGCTTGTGGAATAAGACCAAAATGATAAGATGATTTACTAATGAAAACCCCCCTACAATAAACATGTAGGGGGTTTTATAATATATCTATTGATATATATTATGCTTAGCAAGCTCCTATTATTTCAAAAGAGACTCTGGATCTAAGTTGTCATGCTCAATATCAAGGAAATACTTGTAAGTTCCTACTTTTAGCTCAGCACAAGCATCATAATCACAAACTATAATACCTTTTTCGTGAAGTTGCAAAGCACTAATAGTCCACATTTGATTTACCGACCCCTCAACAGCATGATATAAAGCACGTGCCTTATGTAGTCCGTTTGCAAGAATTAGTACCTCTTTAGCATCAAGTATTGTGCCCACGCCAACAGTTAGTGCCGTTTTTGGAACCTTATTCACATCATTATCAAAGAAACGTGAGTTTGCTACAATTGTATCAGTAGTTAATGTTTTGATACGGGTACGTGAAGATAAAGATGATCCTGGCTCGTTGAAAGCAATATGTCCATCAGGGCCAATACCACCCATAAATAAATCAACACCACCAACAGCTTTCATTTTATCCTCATAAGCCTTACATTCAGCAATAGGATCTTCGGCCATTCCATCTAACATGTTCACATTTTCTTCTTTGATATCGATGTGATCAAAAAAGTTCTTCCACATAAATGTGCGATAGCTTTGTGGATGATCCGCTTCAAGACCAATGTACTCATCCATATTGAATGTAACCACATTTTCGAATGATACAACACCCTCTTCATAAAGCTTAATCAAAGCTTTGTAAGTTAGAACTGGTGAAGAACCAGTGGGCAATCCTAAAACGAAAGGCTTTTCAGCAGTAGGTTTAGCCTCATTGATTTTTGCTGCAATATAATTAGCAGCCCATTGTGCCATGTCGTTGGCATTTGGTTGAATAAGTAATCTCATACTTCTAATTTTATTTTTAAGTTAATATATTATTCTATGTTGTCTTTAATAGATTAGCCATAGCTTCTCCAATCTTATATGCATCAGCAGCGGAGGTTTGGCTAATTGATTGTTTCATTTCGGCCGATTCACAGATTGGCTCAAACTTCATAGCCTCAGCAAAAGCTTTTAATTCTCGTTTTGCTCCATCAGCCCAAGTGTGACCACTGAAATATGCGAAGTGACGATTTTTAAGTCCACTATTTTTAAGAGCCGAGGCAAGGGCATCAACTCCAGGATTCAGTTTATTGTTATAAGTAGCCGACCCTATCACTAATCCATTATATTTAAATATGTCTCTTATTATTTCTGATAAATGACTCTTTGAAGTGTTGTGTATAATTATATCTCTAACACCATTTTCGGCTGCAGAAGTGGCTATTATATCAGCCATTTGTTCTGTATTTCCATACATACCACCATAAACTATAACAAGACCATTATCACCCTCATATCTGCTAAGCTTATCATATAAGGATAAAACTTTATCAATATTTTCTTGTTGAGTCCATACTGGTCCATGCGTTGAGCAAATGGTATTTATCTCTACATCTTTTAGTTTCTTTAGTGCCGACTGAACAGATGAGCCAAACTTGCCCACAATATTTGAGTAATATCTAATCATCTCATCCCAATATTTATCAGGATTAAGTTCTTTATCCATCACACCACCATCAAGAGCTCCAAAGGTACCAAAAGCATCAGCCGAAAACAAAGTTCCACTTGACTGAAGATAGGTAACCATGGTTTCGGGCCAGTGAACCATTGGGGTGAAATAAAACTTTAAAGTATCTTTACCAATACTTATCTCATCTCCATCTTCAATAATAACAACGCCATCCGTAATGCCATAATACCCCTCAAGCATATCTGCTGAGCGTTTATTAGCAATTATCTGAATATCTGGGCATCTAGACTTTAGCAACTCAATACTACCAGAATGATCAGGTTCCATATGGTTTACCACCAGATAGTCTATTTTTCTATCTCCTAGTACACCATTTAGTTTTTTAAAAAAGAGATCGGCAAAGTTGATATCAACTGTATCAATAAGCACCACCTTCTCATCCATTATTAAATATGAGTTGTAAGAAACTCCTTTAGGCAATGGCCATAAATTTTCGAATAAGCCCTTGTCGCGATCATTTACACCTACGTAAAAAATATTATCGCTTATTTGTTTAGGTTTGTACATATATATTATCTGATAAAAAGTTTAACAATGTAAGTTTATTTTGATTTCACATTCTGACTAAAACTTGTATCTACTTTTTTATTTGTCTCATTAGTTTCAATCTTCGTTTTCATTGCATGCACTATTAGCCAAATACCCCAAATAATAAATGGTATGCTTAGCCACTGCCCCAAAATAAGGCCTGTACTTTCACGCATTGCCGTTTCAGATTCAACCTGCACATTCTTTATAAACTCTATGAAAAAGCGAGCAATGAAAATCAACAAAATGCCTACTCCAAGAATTAATCCAGGACGGTCTTTAGCCGTTGTTTTCCAATACATATACATTGTGATGGCAAAAATCACAAAATAAATAATAGCTTCATATATCTGTGTTGGGTGTGATGGTTGCGTATATATAGGCTCAGCACCCTGCATCCAAGCATGAAGGTTATCTACAAAACGAAAACCCCATGGTTGGTCCGTTACAGAGCCATAAATTTCATGGTTCATTAAGTTTCCTAATCTAATCATACCAGCTGTAAATCCTGTCGGAACCATTACTCTATCAAATGTCCATAACATACTTTTCTTTGTAACCCTCTTAGAGTAGAGCCAAACAGCAACAATTATACCTACAACACCCCCATGACTGGCAAGACCACCTTCCCAAATCTTAAGAATCTCAATTGGGTTTGCTAAATAATATTCGGGTTGATAGAAGAGGCAATGACCAAGTCTAGCCCCTACAACTATACCAAGTATCATATGTATGAATAGAGAATCAAACCATTTCTCTGGTAAGTTTTCTTTCTTGAATATAATCTGAACTATATATACGGCTACAATTAGTCCGATTACCCATAATAGGCCATACCATCGCACTTCACGACCAAACAGTTCAAAGAGGGCAGGATTAACATCCCATGTTACAGATAATAGCATGATTGTTGATTTATTTATTATTTATGACAAAGATACAAAAGATTGTTGATTATAAATTTATGTTCAGTGAATAACAATAGATGTCAAGACACTGGATGGATACTATACAAGTTTATTTATCCAAGACTCTCTTTCACCAGGAAGCAAATCAATAACAGGTATTTCCACCATAGTATAGGCTCCAGAATTAAGCCTAGTAGTGGCACGTGCTGCACTTACCATCATTTGTGCTGTAAGGGCAGGATTGTTTATACGCATATCAAACTTAAATGTTTGGTTATGTGTATTACCCGAAACACCTTTACGTTCCATCATCACTCCATGGCCTACGTCTTTTATCATATTCACATCGTCAACTTTAAAAACACGTGTATCATCATTCTTAAAATAGTTATCCGATTTAATTAAATTAGCTACCTCATCAAAAGAGTAACCCTCTTCTAGCTCAACATATACCATCCTACGATGCACACCAGTACCTGTAGGAATAGTCATCGAAAGTGCATTTCTCACTCCTTCAATGCTCTTCACTGCCACTGTGTGCCCCATGCTCATGCCTGGTCCAAAGTTAGTATATGTAATTCCACTAGGTGCCATAGCTTCAAAAAGAGTTCTTATAACAGAGTCACTACCAGGGTCCCACCCTGCTGATATTACTGATACTGAATTGTGCTCTTTTGCAATCTTGTTCAATGATTTTCGAAGATTAACAATTTGATTATGGATATCAAAACTATCTACAGTATTAATTCCCAGCTCTAGGCATTCTTTAGCAAATAGCTCTACACTTCGTGTAGGGACACTTAGCAGCGCCACATCAACATTTTTAAGTTGCGACACATTAGTTACTACGTCATACTTTTCGAGTTCAGTTGGGATATTTGAAATGTCACGTCGCACAACACCAGCAACTTCAAAGTCTGGTGAAGCAATTAATGACTCCAATATATATCTCCCAATATTACCATAGCCAATTATGGCTGCTCTTATCTTTTTCATCATTTTTCGTTTATTTTGAAACACAAAAGTAATAAAAAAATTAGTTTTCTAACATTTTGTCATCAGTGCATTCCAAAGAATCACTTGAGTTATTTATATAATCAAACATGCCATCATCTATCAGCTCATCATCTTCTTCCCAAACAACTTCAGGTTTCTGTGGTCCTTGTTTTCTGAAAAGAAAAGCCACGATAAAACCAGCTATCGCCCCAGAAAGATGTGCCTCCCACGATAAAGAAACATCTACCAGTTCGGATATAGGGAATATACTCCATATCGTACTCCCATATATAAATATCACAATCATAGAAACAGCCGTCAAAGGAATGTAGCATCTGAAAAGCCCACTAAAGAATAGAAAAAACACAAGTGCGAAAACCAAACCACTCGCTCCAATATGATATGCATTTCTCCCAATAAACCATGTAAGCACACCACTTATAACCCATAAGAGAGATATTGATTTTATAGCAATAGAATTATAAAAGAAAAACATCAACGACACCATTATAAGTATTGGTATAGTATTTGATATCAGATGAGAAAATGAAGCGTGCACAAAGGGTGACAAAAATATTCCTGCCAGTCCCTTAAAATGTAGAGGATATATTCCAAGGCGGGAAAAATTGAAATGAATAATTTGAGTGTAGTCTATTACAAACATAATCCATATCAAAAAAAGCAAAATCAATGCTGGAATAACTGATAATTTAATTCGCTTTCTAATAAAAGAGTGTCTCTTTACTGCATGTTCTTTCATCATATCTAAAAACATTTACTGAATTAGCATCTGTAAACAATAAAAGTATCTACTCAAACCTATTATCTACACAGATTAAATAACAAACAAAAAAAAAGATTATAATTTGCTAATCCAATTATTATAATATATCTTTATGCCATAAAAGTAAAATAAAATATTTCTAATTCCTACTTTGTCTATGAGTTATTTAAAATTCGATAAGAACCTAATGATTAATCTTGAGTATTCTTTGTATCGCAACGTACTAAGAACCAACAGGAAAGGCGCCTATCAAAATACATCAATTTCAGGTTGCAACACATCCAAATATCAAGGATTGCTTGTTATGCCAGTACCATTCTTAGACGATGATAATCATCTTATATTGTCATCCATAGATGAGACTGTGATTCAACACGGAGCTGAATTTAATTTAGGTATTCACAAATATGATGGCGATAACTATAGCCCTAAAGGACATAAATATATTCGTGAATTTAATTCAGACAGTGTCCCCAAAACTATCTACAGGGTTGGAGGTGTAATTCTATCAAAAGAGGTAATGTTCTCTTCAAAAGAAAATAGACTAATGATTAGATACACACTCCTTGATGCTCACTCACCAACATCTATACGCTTTAAGCCATATATGGCATTCAGAAATATCTCACAGCTCACTAAAGAGAATGACCAAGTAGATAGATCATATCGCGAGGTAGAAAATGGAATAAGCACAAGCATGTATTACGGATATCCTGAATTTTTCATGCAATTCAGCAAAAAGCCAGAATTTGTTTACCAACCATATTGGAACAATGGAATTGAGTATATCCAAGATATGCAAAATGGAGACACTTATAAAGAAGATTTATATGTGCCTGGGTATTTTGAAATGTCTATTCAAAAAGGAGAAGAGATTATTTTCTCTGCTTCAGATATTTTGGTTGATACTAACAATTTGGCTGATGAGTTTAACGAAGAACTTAATACAAGAACACCTCGTTCGAGTTTTTACAATTGTTTAAAGAACTCTAGTCATCAATTTTTCTATAAGCCTACATCTAATGAAGTTTATCTATTGGCTGGATATCCATGGTTTAAGGTAAGAGCAAGAGATCAATTTATTTCACTACCAGGATGCACTATTGCAGCTGATAGAGCTGACGACTTTGTAAAAATCATGGACTCATCTGTTCCACATATTAATGATTTTATGAGTGGTGCACCAAGCAAGAATATAATCAAGCAAATTGAAGACCCTGATGTTCTATTGTGGGTTACCTGGTCATTACAACAATATTGGAAAGAAAATAAAAATATATTCAAAGATAAATATCAAGAATTATTACAATCAATTGTAAGTTTCATTTATGAGGACAAACATCCCAACTTGATAATGGACAACGAAAGTGGATTACTATCTACTTATGGACAACAAAAACCTGTTAGCTGGATGAATGCAACCTATTTGGGCAACCCTATAGTGCCAAGAACAGGATTATTGGTTGAGTTTAATGCACTTTGGTACAATGCTCTTAGGTTTGCCGAAGAGGTAGCAAACGATATAGGTGATACCGACAGGGCCCAAATGCTTGAGGACCTCTCGGAAAAGGTTCAGCAATCTTTTGTAGATACATTCCTCAATGATGCTGGATATTTGTACGATTATGTAAATGATGGTTTTGCAGACAGAAATGTTCGTCCAAATATGCTTTTTGCCTTATCTGTTGACTACTCACCATTAAACAGAAGACAACGTAAAACTGTTATAGACTTTGTAACAAAGGAGTTGCTAACACCAGTAGGTATTCGCTCATTAAGCCCAAAGGCAGGACATTATCAACCTCGATTTTTTGGCACACCCGAAGAAAAAGAGCACGCCTATTTCAATGGATGTTCATTTCCATGGTTAATAGGCTCATATATTGAAGCATATATTAAAGTATATGGGCGAAGTGGATTATCTCTAGCAGATAGAATAATGATAGAGTTAGAGGATCAAATGCAAAATGATTGTATAGGCACACTATCTGAATTATACGATTCAAGCTCACCATACTATGCTCATGGTGGTTTTTCGTTTGCAATGAGTGTAGCCGAAACTCTTAGAGCCAAAAAATTAATTAGCTCTTTTGGATAATTAGGAAAACAATTAAAACACACAATATGAAAGCACTTATGTTAGGGTGGGAATTCCCACCTCATATACTGGGAGGACTTGGCACAGCCAGTTATGGGCTGACCAAAGGTATGTCGAAGCAAGAAGATATGGAGATTCTTTTTGTAATTCCCAAACCATGGGGAGACGAAGATCAAAGCTTCTTAAAAATTATTGGATGTAACAACACCCCTATAGCATGGAGAGATGTTAGTTGGGATACTGTCAACTCAAGACTTGGGAAGTTTATGAACCCTCAAGACTATTTTGATATGCGAGATAATATCTACGCCGATTTCAATTACATGAATGTAAATGATCTTGGCTGTTTAGAGTTCTCAGGCAGATATCCAACAAACATTCTAGAGGAGACAAACAACTACTCTATAGTTACTGGCGTAATTGGGAGAGCATTTGATTATGATATCATCCATGCTCACGATTGGCTCACATATTCCTCAGGATTACACGCAAAGAGCATTAGTGGAAAGCCACTGGTTATACATGTTCACGCCACTGAATTTGATAGAAGTAGAGGAAAACCCAATCCCACCGTTTATGGAATAGAAAAGAATGGAATGGACAATTGTGATCATATTATCTGTGTAAGCGATCTCACAAGGCGCACAGTAATAGAGAACTATCATCAACCCGAGTGGAAAGTTTCAACAGTACACAATGCAGTTGACCCACTTAGTCCAGAAATTGAGGCTATAGAGAGGATATCCAATGATAAAGAAAAGGTTGTTACATTCCTTGGTCGAATCACAATGCAAAAGGGGCCAGAGTTTTTTGTTGATGCCGCTACACAAGTATTAAAGCGAACAGATAACATACGATTTGTGATGGCAGGAAGTGGCGATATGATGGACCAAATGATTAGAATGGTAGCAGACAGAGGAATTGCTCACAAATTTCATTTCACTGGATTCTTGCGAGGTAAGCAAGTTTACGAAATGCTAAAATCTAGTGATGTGTATGTAATGCCTTCTGTTTCCGAACCATTTGGTATTTCACCTCTTGAGGCTATGCAATGCAAAGTACCAAGCATTATCTCATATCAATCAGGATGTGCCGAAATCTTGAATAATGTAATTAAAACTGACTATTGGGATGTAGATGCTATGGCCGATGCTATGTACTCTATATGCACATATCCAGGAATGGCTGAATACTTACAAGAGGAAGGTAAGAAAGAAGTTGACAATATTGTATGGGAAGATGCAGGATTAAAAGTACGTGCAATCTACGATAGTCTTATCAATAAATAAAAACAATACAACCAAAACATTAAAGTAAAAATATATTCAACAACTATCTCATTAATCGAACACATAGATTAATTGGACAGAGACAATGATAATATTAATGCTAAAACAAAAAACATCAATAATATGAAGAAAATTTGCTTTTACTTTCAAATACATCAGCCATATCGGTTAAAGAGATATCGCTTTTTTAATATAGGTAGAGATCACTACTATTATGATGATTTCTCAAATGAGGATATATTACAACAAATTGCTGCCAGATCATTTGTGCCTGCAAACAAAATGTTGCTCGATTTGATAAATGCCAGCAAGGGAGAGTTTAAGTTTGCATTCTCCGTTTCGGGAGTAGCATTAGACCAAATGGAGGTATATGCACCCGAAGTAATAGATGGTTTACAACAATTAAGTCGCACAGGTGCTGTAGAGTTTCTTGCCGAAACCTACTCGCATTCGCTTTCAAGCTTAATTGACCCAATTGAGTTTAAAGATCAAGTAAAAAAACAAGCTAAAAAGATTAAGTTATTATTTGACCAAGAACCCAAAGTATTACGCAATACAGAGATGATATACTCAGATGATATAGCAGATCTAGTATATTCGATGGGATATAACAAAATGATTTCCGAGGGAGCAAAGCATATTCTTTCTTGGCGCAGTCCTAACTTTGTTTACAAATCGGAAAACCAACCAAACTTGAAGCTACTTTTAAGAAACACCCAGTTTAGTGATGACATATCCTTACGCTTTTCAGATTATTCATGGAAAGAATACCCTCTCACAGCCGACAAGTATATGTCGTGGATTGCAAGCACATCACCAGAGGAGGAAGTATTCAATATATTCATGAACTATGAGACATTTGGAAACTTACAGCCATCACATTCAGGTATTTTTGAATTTATGAAGGCACTGCCTAAGTTTGCTAAAGAAAAAGGCATAGGTTTTGCTACTCCAAGTGAGATTATGGATATCCATAAACCAATAGGCACTATATCTGTACCAAATCCTATTTCATGGGCTGATGAAGAACGAGACCTCAGCAGATGGCTTGGCAACACATTGCAAAGAAGTGCAATTGAAACATTATATGAGATTAATGAAAGAGTAAGAATGACCAATGATAGAAGATTGAAACAAGACTGGAGTTATCTTCAAACAAGTGATCATTTCTACTACATGTCCACAAAGCATTTTTATGATGGTTCCACTCACAGCCAGTTTAGCCCTTATCAATCGCCTTACGATGCATTCAACAACTATATGAATGTGCTTAGTGATTTTATTGAGCGTGTTAAGTCACAATATCCTGATAAAGTTGATAACGAAGAATTAAACTCTCTACTTACAACAATTCATAATCAAGAAATAGAGATTAAGCGACTACAGTCTGAATTATTAAAAGTAACAACTGAGAACGAAGAAAAGCTTGTAAAGAAAACAGCTAAAGCAAAAACAAATTCCAAGAAATAGATAATACAACAATTATTCACTAAAATAGCAACTGCCCTATCCCAAAGAGTTAGCCTCTTTAGAATAGGGCAGTACTTTTATCTATATACTAAGTTATCTACTAACAGATACTTTAAGGCCTACTTTATCTATCCCCTTGATATCATATTCCCGCATTGCATGGCCTATTCTCACATGATATATTGAGACTGAATCAAGTTTTAGAGCAGTTTTATAAGGAACAGATAACTGATACAAGCCCGAATTACCATTCCCAAGCTTTTTACCATCATCGCCAGTTAGTTTTACTTCAAGCAAATCCTGTTCAAAAATAGTATCCACAAGATTGTGACTAATGTTAAGCCATAAATCTTTATAAGGATAAGCATTGCTATAAACTACATCAAGCTGCAAATCGTAGCTCAACAATGGATCTACATCGAGAGAATCCAATTCAAACTCAAGATAGTTTTTACTTGACCATTCACTATCTTTTATTTGTTGGAACTTAAAAAACACTTCACCTCTATTACATGAAGTAAAAAGTAATAACACGACAACAAAAGGGGCTATTAATTCCTTTTTCATTCCTTATTTGTGGGTTTTGTTCCCCTATTTCTGTTACCCCCAGGTCTATTACGTCTATTTCTTCTCTTATTTTGGCTACTACGTTTTTTATTATCAAATCTGGTAATACTTTCGTCTCCCAAAATATCATTATCAAAGCGAGTTTCTTTGGTTTGATTATTATCGTCAGATGAAAGTTGGAAAGGTTTTCTACCTTTCTTATTCATCTCAATAACCTGAAAAGCACGCTCTTTTGATATAGTCTCGAGATTAATAGGCATATTCTTATCAGTAGAGTAAGTTATTTTACCCAATAGTATATCAGTCTTAAAATGATAGTATTCATTTTCACGTGTTTGGAGAACAATTTCACGAGATGGTAACTTTCTGCTAGCCTCCACATACATATCTACCTCATAGTTCATACAACACTTCAGCTTACCACACTGCCCTGCAAGTTTCTGAGGATTAAAAGCAATATCTTGATATCTAACTGCAACAGTCGAAACCGAAACAAAATTTGTCATCCAGCTACTGCAGCACATCTCACGACCACAAGCTCCGATGCCGCCAATACGCCCAGCCTCTTGCCTTGCACCTATCTGTTTCATCTCGATTTTGATGCGAAATTCAGATGCAAAATCTTTAATCAATTGTCGAAAGTCAACACGTTCGTCAGCGATATAATAAAAGATTGCCTTGCTGCCATCACCCTGAAACTCCACATCACCAATTTTCATACTCAAGCCCAGATTAGAAGCAATCTCACGTGCTCTGATCATAGTGGCCTGCTCTCGAGCCTTAGCCATCTCATATTTCTCAATATCATTTGGTCGAGCTATTCGATATATTTTTTTAGGACCTGAAACAGGATCTTCGCGATAGTTATATTTGCGCATTTGCAAATCCACAAGCTTACCTGTAAGGGTTACTGTTCCTATGTCGTGGCCGGGTGAAGCCTCTACTGCGACCATGTCGCCCTTCTGCAAATCAATATTATTATTGTTAATATAGAAACCTTTTCTAGTATTTTTAAACTGTACCTCAACCATTTTAGTCAAAGCCTGCATTTCTGGAAAGTCATGCAAATAGTCATATACATTAAGCTTAGTATCTCGTTTTGAACATCCTCTACTACTCATAGAATCCCTTGCGGGCATTACCGACTCGAAGGCTACATCAGCCAACTTGTCTTGATATTTTTCTCTATCCATATTTATATTGATGCGATTTTACTCGCAGATATTTGGGTTATTATATATAATAAAATGCAGCTGCCTGCATGCGATATGATTTAGTGATTCAACATAAATCACCATTTATAATTTAATTCTTCAACAACATTGTACACTTTAGGCACAAGTCAAGAAATATAATACGAGCATTTCCGTTCTGCTCTATTTGTCGATAAGCAGTTTGAAACTCCCTATCAAACTCTTCTATATTTTTCTCATTAACGAAAGGAGCAAACCTAACGCCAAACTCTTTCTCACTATCATTAAGATAAACCATTTCAGGTATCTTAAGGTTCGAAATAAAATACTCTCTGAATAGTCGAAGCGAATTAAGCAAAAAACTCTTTTGCTTCTCCCTACCTATTCCGCCTAGCTCATTAGCTATAGCTTTTATATCCTTAATGTTTCGTACAACTGATGCTCGCATCATATTTTTAAACAAGTCGAAATTATAATTATTTTCGTCATTTTCGTGCAATAGCCTTACCGCTGTTGTATAGCTACCACCAGCCATATGAGCAATTGACCTTGAAGCATCTCCGTTCAAACTAAAGTTCTCCTCTAATGCGCTCACCATTTCCCTCTCCGAAAGTGCTCTAATATTTAATGGTTGACATCTCGACCTAATAGTAGTGATAACATTTTCAGAGTCTTCAGTTATAAGCAAAAATACAGTATTAGCTGGCGGCTCCTCTATCATCTTCAGAAGTTTATTTGCACACGATTCATGCATCTTCTCGGGCAACCAAATAATCATCACCTTATAAGGTGCTTCATAAACCTTAAGATTAAGTTTTCGGATAATCTCTTCACTCTCCTTGCTATAAATAAGCCCCTGAGCATTCTCAGCATTTATAAAGTCAAGCCAATTGTTTAAATCAAAATACTTATTGCTTAATAAGAACTCACGCCATTGCGACAAATACTCATCACTAGTTTTTGATTTAATTACCGGATACACAAAATGCAAATCGGGATGAGCATACTTATTAATCTTTTGACAAGATGGACAAACTCCACACGAATCCGTTGCACCTCTATTCTCGCACATCAGATAACGAGCATAGGCAATAGCTAGAGGTAGCTTCCCCACCCCAGCAGCACCCTGAAAAATCCTTGCATGTGGTATGTTTCCCCTATGCACAGATTCAATCAAATGCTCTTTTATATTATCTAGCCCTACTATATCGTTGAAAAACATGTATCAGTATATATCTTTTTGACTTTATATACTGCAAAAATAATGAAAATCAATGAACTTAAGAAAGGAAGTGTGTTAATGCTTAATCATAGTATGCAATTTAGGCTACAAATATTTATAAAACAGTATTCAAACACCGCTTAAGCAGTGTTCGAATACTATTTATTTACTATTTATACTGTAATACTAAAAAGTCAACAAAAGCTCTACAGTAAGCTTGTTGGATGTAATAGAACGATCGTGCACCATTATCCGCGCCTCATTACTCACAAAATAATGTTCATAATCTATTCTAAAAATAGATGACAAATACTTTGGAGACAACCCAAAGCCCAAGCCTAGAGTTAGTCGTGTAACATCAAAAGCCACATTATCATCATGTTCTATTCCATCAAATCTAACAGCAGGGATAAAGTTTTTCACCACACCATAGTTCATAGGATGAATATACGCACCCTGAATATAGAAAGAATAAACATCACCTTCACCTTGCTTTTTGTCGCGTCGTTTCAATATTTCAGCCTCAGCTCTCCATCTATCATCCGAATATCTTACATCAGCTCCATATACCTGATACCGGATAATATCCAAAACACTATTATCATGCTCAAAAAACTTTATTGTAGAGCGCCATCCATCCATAGTGCCAAGTGTAAAACGACCACCATACGACGGCTTGCCATGCCAAGAAGGCGAATTGATAGTATTTCCGTTATATACACCTGCCTCAATAGATGATGGTAAATCGGTTATGGCAAAGTTGTATTGACCCAAAACTCCAATATCACGAGTTCCCATAAGATATTTCCCCAAAAAGGGACGATTAGAAAACATTAGTTCCGCTGGCACCACTGTGTATCCATTAAACAGAGGGATAGTTCTCTGCCCAAAGGATATTGAAAACTTATCACTTGCTAAAAAATTCGCGAACAAATCTAGCGGAACAAACTTGCCATTATCGCTAATCTCAATCTGCCCACGATAAGTAAAATATTGATTGAAATAGCCCGAAACACCAATTCTAGAGCTACGCACCGAGAAGCGAGATTCATCAGTACGAGTTGCATACTCAACTTTGCTTTTTAGTGATCCATCAACCCTAAAGGTTGGAAATTTGTCAATAAAAGGTTCAGCACTGTAAACAACGATAGATGTAAACAGCGCAACCAAACCCAAAACAATTTTTCTCATTTAGTAATTTCTTTTTCTTTATTTATCATTTTCTTTTTGTAGTCAAGACCTGACGAATAACCACCCAGTCCACCATCTGATCGAATAACTCGATGACATGGAATGATATATGAAATAGGATTTTGCCCAATAGCCGCTCCCACAGCTCTCACAGCTTTCGAGCACTCTATAGCATCAGCTATTTGCTTATATGTTGACAAATCTCCAAGCGGTATATCTTGCAATGCGCGCCACACCGATATTTGAAAAGCCGTACCATTGATGTGTAGTGTCAATGGTTGAGTCTCATCGTTATCAATGTATTGCAAAGCTATAGCCTGATGTTCCGTCTTCTCTTCAATATATTTCACATATGGATAATGCTTTTTCATCATATCCAGGCGAGTATCTGCCTCGCCAAAACCTATATAGCAAACACCCTTATGGGTAGATGCAATAAGAGTTTCGCCATAGTAAGTTATGTAAGAATAATACTTTACAACACTCTTTTTCTGTTCCTCTTTATCGAATAAAACTATAGTGATATTATTATTATTCATTTCATGTATGTTTATTTAATTTGGTTATTCCACAAAAAACTGCTCAAATCCTTCGGAGTACTCAATACCCACCTCCTCATTATCCATAGCATAGAATAAATAGTACTCAAGGCCTGATATATTCTGAGCTACCTCCTTAGCCTTATCCCTACCCATGGCCATAAACGCCGTTGCATATGCATCAGCCGTCATGCAATCATCAGCAATGATGGTAACACTCAGCAAATCCTGCTCCGATGGATACCCAGTTTGAGGGTCGATGGTATGTGCGTATTTCTTACCATCTTTCACATAGTAGTTTCTATAGTTGCCCGACGTAGCAAGAGATTTGTTGCACAGCGAAACTATTGTTTGTAAATTGTGAAGCATTCCCGTTGAGTCGTTCACTGGCTTATCTACTCCTATGCGCCAACAAACACCCTTATCATTAACACCCTTAGCCACCACTTCGCCACCAATCTCCACCATATAATTTTCTATACCCAAAGTATCAAATAAATGCGCCACTAAATCGCACGAATAACCCTTTGATATTGCCGAAGTATTTATTTGCACCCGTGAATCTGTTTTTTCTATTAATCCCTCTTTATTAACAAAAATCTTTTCGTAGCCTACAAATTGTAATAGGCTATCTATAATCTCAGGTGTCACATTATCTATATTCTTAAATCCAAAACCCCAAGCATCTATTAATGGCGATGCAGTAATATCAAACTTGCCACCCGTATTTTTAGACACCTCAATAGATTTATTAAACACATCCAAAAACATAGAGTCGGGCTCTACTGTTATATTTTCATTTATCTTTGTAATAATCGTGTTTTCACGAAATGGATTAAGTGAGAGCTCAAACCTCTCCAACTCATCCAATATCTCCTTCTCCAAAGATTTTGAATATTCGTATTTTATGTGGTAAGATGTGTAGAAAATCTCTCCACTATTTGATATGTATGTCAATGCCTCCGCTGAATCTTTTTTGGAAGTGCACGACAGCATAAGCACTGCCCCAAGCAGCAAAGTGATATATATATTTCGCTTCATATTTTGTTAATTTATTTCTTATGTAATTACTTCTACAATTCTTTTTCAATTCTATATTTATTTCTTTCGGGCGAATTGCGCGAAATTAGTTCACCTAAAAAGCCAGTAAGAAACAAAAGCGTACCCATTATCATCATTGTGAGCGATATGAAAAAGTATGGCGAATCAGTTACCAATCGGTATGGATTACCATGATGCATATCGTATAGCTTTACTGCACCTACCCATATAGTAGCCACAAAGCCTATAAAAAGCATAATGCTACCCAACAGGCCGAAGAAATGCATTGGCTTTTTTCCAAACTTATTTAGAAACCATATAGTAAGTAAATCAAGATATCCATTCACAAATCGGTTAGCCCCAAACTTACTTTCGCCATATTTTCGAGCTTGGTGCTGCACCACTTTCTCTCCTATTTTAGTATATCCAGCATCCTTGGCTAAGATAGGAATATATCGGTGCATATCGTTATACACCTCTATGTTTTTGGCAAGCGATGATTTGTATGCCTTCAATCCGCAATTAAAGTCATGAATCTTTATGCCAGATACTCTTCGAGCAGTAGCATTAAAAAACTTAGATGGGAGATTTTTCGTCAATTTCGAGTCGTATCTCTTTTTTTTCCACCCCGACACTAGGTCAAATCCATCCTCTATTATCATACGATATAGTTCGGGAATTTCGTCGGGACTATCCTGCAAATCGGCATCCATAGTAATCACCACATTGCCCCTCACTTTTTGGAAAGCACAATGCAATGCAGGCGACTTACCATAGTTTCGCTGAAACTTTATAGCCTTCACATCATCATATTGTTTGCGCAATCCCTCAATTATTTTCCATGAGCTGTCGGTGCTTCCATCATCCACAAATATAACTTCGTAGGTGAAATCATTTTTATGCATTACTCGTCTTATCCATGCGTGAAGCTCGGGCAACGACTCCTCTTCATTATATAAAGGTATTACTACTGAAATATCTAACTTATTCATCTGCATCGAATTGTTCTTTTGTAATATTTTTAGGGTTAATTATTCTCGAAATCGGTACTATAAACAGCGAAAGAACTATGCCAATAAAAACATCACTCAATATTACGTTATTTATTAGATAGCCAAAGGCACTAGGAATGGGTTGGTTCTCGAAGTTAGAAACCATACTTTCGCTAATATTAAAAGAGCGTAGCGCCTCTACCATTTGCTGATACATTTTGCCCACAAAGGCCTGATCAATCCAAGTGATATGAATAAATGCAGCTACTGCTTCAAAAAGCGACGCAAAAAAGAATAGCATAATGGCAAACTGAACTCCGTGCCAAAAACTTATTGTTCCATCGAGAACGGTTATTCTATACTTTATTAAATACTGAAGTAGAATGACGGGGGTGATTGCCGATAAAACTGGAATAAGAAATTGTGCTATGGAGTGTCCTTCAGCTACAACCACAAAAAAATATTTCAAAATCCAGAACAATCCCAAAAAGATGCCACCCTGCATTGCAAAACCAAATAACTTACTTTTATCTTCTTGCATTATTTTACGTTACATTTTTAACCTACAAAAGTAGTGATTTTTTGGCAATTAATGCATCGCTTTATCAAAATGACTATACGTGGCCTATAATGCCATTTTAAAATTTGCAAAATGATTTTCACGAAAGTAATGGCTATATTTTACATCCTTAAAATACAATTCACAAAAGTGGGAATTATGTATCCGCGACTAATAAATATAAAGTAAAACTATACAAATCATCTACCCAAAAAGATAAATAGCCTTTAGAGTAATAGGTTCATTAACGAATCAAATTTAAATATTAACTTTGTACGATATTTAATTCATACATACAACATAACATCATTTTTATGAGTAATACCAAGCAGCTCTCACCACTAACCAAAACTGTAGTTGGTGTTCAGTTTCTATTTGTAGCCTTCGGAGCCACTGTTCTGGTTCCACTTTTAGTTGGTCTCGATCCCTCTACAGCACTTTTCACAGCGGGTATAGGCACCCTCATCTTTCATTTGGTAACAAAGGGCATTGTACCAATATTTCTTGGAAGTAGCTTTGCTTTTATAGCCCCCATCATCAAGGCCACCGAGCTGTATGGTATGGCTGGCACAGTGTCGGGTTTCATTGCAGTGGGTGTAGTCTATTTTATAATGAGTGCCATAGTAAAATGGCAAGGAGTGCGAGTTATCCGCAAATTATTTCCGCCTGTAGTTATCGGTCCCGTAATTATGTTGATTGGATTATCGCTATCTGGCACTGGTGTAAGCATGGCGTCCGAAAATTGGATTTTGGCCATCATCTCCCTTGCTACAGCAATAGTTATTAGTTTATTTGCCAAAGGATTGCTAAAGCTCATCCCCATTTTTGGAGGTATCATAGTGGGCTATGTAGCTGCATGGATAATGGGTGTTATTGATTTTACACCCGTTATGGAGGCATCGTGGTTTAGTCTTCCGCAATTCGTCACACCCAAGTTCTCATGGGAGGCGATGTTATTTATGGCACCTGTGGCGATAGCTCCAGTAATTGAACATGTTGGCGATGTGTACGTTGTAAATCAAGTTGCTGGTAAGGATTTCGTGAAAGATCCTGGACTGCATCGCACTATGCTCGGAGATGGTTTAGCTTGCTGCATGGCAGGATTTGTGGGTGGCCCACCCGTAACAACCTATTCGGAAGTAACTGGTGCAATGGTGCTTACTAAGGTTACAGACCCAACAGCTATCAGAATTGCTGCTGTAACTGGTATCTTGTTTTCGCTGATTGGCAAAGTAAGCTTCTTGCTTAAATCTATTCCAAATGCAGTGCTGGGCGGCATTATGCTACTCCTGTTTGGTATGATTGCATCAGCTGGGGTGGGCAATATGATAGAAAACAAAACAGATATGAATAATACCCGCAACTTGATTATAGTGTCGCTTATACTTACCACTGGCATAGGGGGCGCTGTACTATCAATAGCTAATTTCACCTTTGCGGGCATTGGTCTGGCAGCTATGGTGGGTGTGATTTTGAACTTGATATTACCAAAACAAAAAGATAAATAACAATGAAACAGGACGAGAACAAGAAGAAGAAAAAAAAGCGGTCGTGGATATCCGATATAGTATTTGTTGCAATTATAGCAGCAATACTTTTCACACCTGCTGGCAAGTCGGTAAAAGTGTGGGTCAATAAGACTCTTTCTTTTAGCCCATCCGTAAAAAAGGAGGAGAGCAGAGAGCAGTTAAGTGACTACAACTGGCAGTTTGCCGACGAAAATGGGAACCCCTATAATCTAAGCGAGGCAAAGGGTAAAGTAGTGTTTCTAAACTATTGGGCTACTTGGTGCCCTCCATGTATTGCCGAAATGCCTTCAATACAAAAGCTATACGATCAGTATAAAGATAATCCAGAGGTAGTATTTATATTCGCTACTACCGACCCTAAGGACAAGGTTGATGAGTTTATGTCTGACAATGGATACTCGTTACCCGTGTATTATATGCACACTGCAGCACCCGAGCAGCTCGAGTCGCGCTCTATACCCTTCACCGTTTTGATTGGGAAAGATGGCGATATAGCCATACGCAAAAAGGGCTCGGCCGACTGGAATAGCAAACGAGTAAGAAAAACAATTGATGAACTTGTTGCCAAGTAAAGCCTAAAACAATAAAAAAACTCACAAAGTGAAGCTCTTCACTTTGTGAGTTTTTTGTTGTTCAAAATTTCATCAAATTACAATCTGTCCAATATTTTATCCATCACCCAGTTGGTGCGCATTGCCGATTTATAATCGCTAACAGGATAGTCACCTTCGTCATTGAGGTAATTAACCACACTCTCAATCAAATTATATTGAATATTTTCGGGATTCTCTTCGGCAAACTGTTGTTCACCATCCGAATTTTTCAAAACAATAGGTGTAAACAAAAAGGTTGAAAACTCAATCGTACCTTCTGAACCAGTTACCAATACTGTATCGATACGTTTTTCAACATCAGCAGCAAACTCCCAATGTCCTTTGCCTGTTATTCCGCTTTCAAACACCCATTCAGCATCTACCGTATCTTCTACATCATACAATCCGGCTACATTTTTACTCTCGCCCTTGGCATCCATAATAGGACCGAAAAAGTAATCCATAAAATCAAACTGATGTGAAGCTAAATCATAAAAATATCCAGCACCCGACTCATCTGGCTTAACTCGCCACGTAAGTGTATCTTTGCTTAAATCTGTTTTATACGGAGGGTTCACAAAGTTTACCTCTACATCTGTCACTTCCCCTATTGCACCATCATCAATTAGGCTTTTAATTTTATTGAAATATGGTAGGGTTCGTCTGTAATATGCTACAAAACAATCCACACCTTCGCGACAAGCAATTTCATGAATCAATTTGCACTCCCAATACGATGATGCCATTGGTTTCTCAATATATACAGGTTTGCCCATCTTTATAGCCGCAATGGCATACTCGGCGTGCGACCCGGGAGGTGTTGCTACATACACTGCATTTACATTAGTATCTGCAAGTAGCGAGTACGCATTATTGTAGTGTTTACCTATTTCGTGACGCTCGGAATAATCCTTAGCATGTTCGCCATTTCGGCTCATTACAGCTGTTATATCCGATCCTTTTACTTTTTTAAAAGCAGGACCACTTTTAAGTTCGGCTACACTTCCGCAACCGATGAATCCCCAATTTATCATATTTATCAAAGTTTTTTTATTTATCTCAGTCTTTTACTTCTCATAAAAGATATAATTCCTATTAAGAGTATTATAACAAACCCAACCCCAATATAGTTGAACATAGATGCAACTCCGTCATTTTTTCCGTAAGAATGTAACCCACTTAAAAAGAAGTTTACACCCAAAAACGTCATAAGCACAGAGGCAAAAGCTATTACTGATGCAAAATTAAATGTCCATTGAGTAAACCATTTGCCCACTAAGTGAAGATGTATCACTACGCTGTATATAACTATTGTGATAAGCGCCCATGTTTCCTTTGGGTCCCAACTCCAGTATCTCCCCCACGATTCGTTTGCCCACACAGCCCCCATAAATGTGCCAATAGTTAGTAGCGACAAGCCTATCAGCAAGCCCATATTGTTAATAATGCTGAGCTCGCGAATGCGCAGTTGTGTTTTTTTATTTCCATCCGTAACAATCATAATTATCATATTTACTAGGCCTAACAGAAAACCTATTCCAAAGAAACCATACGCTGCTACAATCACAGCCACATGAATCATCAACCATGGCGACTTAAGAACAGGCACAAGTGTGGTTATCTCTGGGTCCATCCAATGTAAAGTGGATACAAATAATATCAGTCCACTAAATATTATTGACAATGATAGAGCCAGATAACTTTTGCGAGCAAATACAATACCGGCAAGCGCTGTTGCCCACGCCACATACACCATTGTTTCGTATGAGTTGGTCCACGGTGCATATCCCGATACATACCATCGCAAACCCATACCATATATGTGATAAGCAAAGCTTAATATAATAGCAATGTATAGAAAAAATGATATTTTGTCAATTCCCTTTTTGCTTGAAAACAATGATACGAACGACAATACCAACAACAAAACACCTAAAATAAAATAGGCATTACGCACATTTGAAAATACGTTTCGTTTGTTGTATTTTATTTCCGAATCTATCTTTTTGGCGTTTATAAGCTTTACTGCATCATTCTTATTTTGATATTCAGAGATGGTATTTAAAATAATCTCGGGCTGATCCCAGTCTCCCGACTGCATCGATTCCTCAACCTCGGAGATATAAAACTTATATGACCGAGAAATGAATAACGAATCCTCTCGTTCAAAACCTGTTAAATCATCACCCGAAGCATACCATGTGTGGTTAATATCGTTAGCATCAGGAAACATAGCAGGTATTTGATGATTAACTAGTAGAAACATAATATTAATCTGCTCGTCGAGCTTTAGAAGGTCTTTTTCAAGTTTGCTTCTATCTTGCACCTCTTTGTGGTGAATCTTTTCGATAGCCTGCAATAGTTTATAATTCCCCCTTTCATCGAATAGTTGCGAATACGAAACACGCTCCTTTGTCAGGTTAAACTGCTCAGCTATATCATTATTTTTGTTTGAGATAAACTCGACTTGCATCCACATTTCAGGCATGGTAAGCAAGCTTATCAAAAACTGATCAGAATTCATTGATCCAATATTGTTTTTGCCATATAGTTTTCTAAGTATTTCAGACGAAAAGCTATTCATTGGCATCACTCTTCCACGAAGTTGAACCGGTAACTGTGCAAACTTAGCAGCATGATTAGCATCAGGTGCTTTGCGCTCTATTGCTTGAAAAACAGCATGATTTGTAAAATCACTAGCCATCACTCCCGATGAGATTGCCAGAAATATTATAGATAAGCTGATTGCCTTCTGCACTTGCTTTAATTGTCTATTTAATTGCCATAATCGCGAGTTGGGCATCACAAACATCATCACAAAACCAATAAACAATAATATGTAGCCAAAGTAGGTGATATACATTCCTACCACATCTTGATTTACCGACAAAACTGTACCCATTTCATCCTCATCATAAGATGCCTGGAAGAGCCTATATCCTTTAATATCAAACACATTGTTCATAAACACTTTAGTTTCGATAATATCATCTCCAATATGTATTTTCAAATCACTTTCGTATGATGATGGGCTTTGTGAACCTGGATATCTAATTAGATTAAACTCTACCAACTCTACCTCAAATGGCAGTTTTTCTTCAAATACTCCTTTTGAAGTATGTATTACCATGGTGTCGTTCTTTTCTCCTTCACGGATATGAACTGTTCCCTCTTTTCCAAAAATGTGGGTTACCATTGCTCCTACCAATATCATGGCCAATGCGCCATGAAGAATAATCATCCCCCATCGCTTATCCTGAATAAATCGCTTCTCGATTAGTGCCAATATAAAATTTATAACCAACAGTGCTTGCACAAGAATAAACGATGGTGAGTAATAAATAATCACTTTTGCGGCAGTTGTGTTTACTGATTCTTCAATAAATGTTCCAACTGCCATCATAAGGGCGTAGATTAATAATAGAATTAGTGTAGTACGATATGAAGACAAAATATGCTTTAACTTTCCCATCTCTTTTAAACGATAAATTATAATTGTGATTTTAAAATATAGATGTAGATATCTTTATGTCACGAATAACTGATTAATCTACAACAATTATTAGCAATACAGCGCTATATGTGAATAACGACCAACAAAGTTATTCAAATATTTCACAATGTAATACTTTTTTATAATGAACATTAAGAGCGATGAATTGACAAATATAATTACTAATTTTGCATATAGAACTATTCACTTTTTATAATTGATTGAAAATGAGAAAATGGCGCATAGAAGATTCTGAAGAACTCTATAACATCGATGGTTGGGGAAATGGATATTTCTCAATTAACGATAAAGGAAACGTACAAGTAAGCCCTCGCAAAAGCAAAGGTAGTAGCGTTGACCTTAACGAATTGATGAGAGAGCTATATCTACGTGATGTTTCGGCTCCTGTGTTAATTCGATTTCCAGAGATTCTTGATAACAGAATCGAGAAAATATCTACATGCTTCAAAATAGCCTCAAAGGAGTATGGATATGAAGCTCAAAATTATATAGTTTATCCTATTAAAGTGAATCAAATGAGACAGGTGGTTGAAGAACTAGTGTCTCATGGCAAACGATTTAATATTGGACTTGAGGCTGGATCAAAACCCGAACTTCATGCAGTACTTGCTATTAATACCGATATAAACTCTATAATTATATGTAATGGATATAAAGATGAGAGTTATCTTGAACTAGCTCTGCTAGCACAAAAGATGGGTAAACAAGTATT
This sequence comes from uncultured Proteiniphilum sp., assembly GCA_964439965.1. Classification (GTDB taxonomy): domain Bacteria; phylum Bacteroidota; class Bacteroidia; order Bacteroidales; family Dysgonomonadaceae; genus Petrimonas. The sequence goes on along the minus strand of CAYTQG010000002.1, from coordinate 54,517 downwards.
TATTGTAATAGAAAAAATAAACGAACTGAAGCAAACCATCGAAATTGCTAAACGATTAAAAGTAAAACCTAACATAGGTATTCGTATAAAACTTGCAAGCTCAGGAAGTGGCAAGTGGGAAGAATCAGGTGGAGATGGTAGTAAGTTTGGATTGAACTCTAGTGAATTGCTCGAGGCACTTGATATGCTAAGAGAAGAAGAAATGACTGATTGTTTCCGTCTTATTCACTTTCATATTGGTAGCCAAATTACAAAAATTAGAAGAATAAAAACTGCTCTTCGTGAGGCAGCTCAGTTTTATGTAGAACTACATTCGCTTGGTTTTAATATTGAGTTTACTGATATTGGCGGCGGCTTGGGTGTTGATTATGATGGTACCCGATCATCTTATAGCGAAAACAGCATAAATTATTCAATACAAGAATATGTAAACGACTCAGTTTTTGCATTTGTGGATGCGGCTAATAAAAACAATATACCTCATCCAAAGATTATCACTGAGTCTGGTCGTGCACTCACGGCTCATCACTCTGTGCTAGTATTCGAGGTGCTAGAAACAGCCACAATGCCTCAGTGGGATGAGGATGTAGAAATAAAGGAAGATGACCATGAACTTGTAAAGGAGCTTTACAAAATTTGGGATTCACTAACTCAGCCGCGTATGCTTGAGGCATGGCACGATGCTCAACAAATCAGAGAAGAATCTCTGGATATGTTTAGCTTGGGTATGTTAGACCTTAAGACGCGCGCTCAGGTTGAAAAGCTCTATTTTTCTATTGTAAAAGAAATAAATATTGTTATTAATAGAGCTAAGCATGCTCCTGAGGAACTAAGACAGCTGGCATCACTACTACCAGATAAGTATTTCTGCAACTTTTCGCTATTTCAGTCGTTACCTGACTCATGGGCTATCGATCAGGTGTTTCCAATAATACCTATCCATAGATTGCAAGATAGACCCGACAGAACAGCTACACTACAAGATATTACTTGTGATAGTGATGGAAAAATAGCTACTTATATTTCTCGTGGTGGTAGTAATTCGCCGTATCTACCTGTTCACTCGCTTAAAAGAGGCGAACCATATTACCTTGGCGTATTCTTAGTAGGTGCATATCAAGAAATTTTGGGCGATTTACATAATTTGTTTGGTGACACTAATGTGGTCCATATTTCCACCTCAGAATATGGACATAAAATTGAACAAATAATAGATGGTGAAACTGTAGAAGATGTATTAGAATATGCTCAATATAATGCTAAAAAGCTAGTGCGAACAGTTGAGACTTGGGTAATGAGCTCGGTTAAGCAAGGTCGAATTTCACTTGAGGAGGGTAAGGAATTCCTTTCCAACTATCGCTCTGGATTGTACGGATACACTTATCTTGAGTAGGATTATAACTCAAGCATATAGATACAAAAAAACATCGCTCATTGCTGGGCGATGTTTTTTATGGATATAATTACTTGTCTATTATTAGAACTTAAACCCTACTGATAGGTAGGCATTTTGATTTTTAATCGATTTTGATGAGTTAGATATGTCAACAAGTCCCATATCCCAACCAAGATCAAATAATAGTTGTCCTAACTCGATACCAGCACCTATACCAAGGCCTGCATCAAATGATTTGTACTGAAATGTTCCATCTCCGAATACTTTATCACTTGATCCTTCAAAGGAACCAACAGCCAATGAACGTTTTCCTCCAACACCGTATGCAAAATAAGGACCACCATGCAAGAATACTTTAGTTCCAGAAGTTACGTCAACTTTAAATGCAATATGTACTGGTAATTGAACATAAACCAAATTATCAGTATATTCTAACGAGTTCTCTTTGTACTTAAACCCTTTTGTAGTTGCAAATAATCCTGATTGAAGCCCAACATTAGGAGCAAAATCATAATCTGCCAAAACTCCTACATTAAAACCAATTTTAGCTTTGTTGTTGTCTTGACCATTAAAATTAGATGCGTTTACACCACCTTTTACTCCTAGTCTTACTTGAGCACTAGCCACAGTAATTACTGACAGCATTGCTACGATAAATGTAAGTCTTAAATACTTTTTCATAATTAAAATTTTAATTTTTTGTTAGTTTGTTTTGTAATAGTACTTGTTTTGAAGCACGTCTATTAAACAATCATTTTTATTTATTGTTCGTGCCAATTCATTCTTACTCGTTCAACATCAACAACTATTTATTGGTATATTATCTGTGTAAACTCATCATTACTAAAGATATCACTGGCTAATTCTTGAAGCTTTTCTGATTCAATTTTATCTATTCTTTCGAACAACTCTTTTATCGAAAAGTAATTATTATAATGTAGATAACTCTTAGCCATTCTCAATACCACAGCCTCGTTGCTCTCACTAGCAATACCCATATGCCCTTTATACATTCGTTTAGCAGTATTAAGCTGCGTAGGGGTTATTTTTTTCTGAATCAATAATTGCATCTGTTTATTAATTAGCCGTATGCATCTGGCAACATTCTTTTTATCTGTTGCAAAGTAAATTGCAAAAATACCGGTATCGCTATAAGCTGTTATTATCGACTCCACATTATACACCAATCCATTCTTTTCTCTAAGCGAGTTGTTTAGCCTGCTACTAGCATTTGCTCCACCAAATATATTATTAAGCAGATAAAGGGCAAATCTATCCTCATCGTGCATATTCATAGAGTATCCACCAAGCATCACATGAGCTTGCGCAGTATCTTTATGCAAAACTATTGATTGTGGTTTGTTTACTTTAGGGGCTATTCTTTGCTTCAAATCATATGGTGCAATATCATCAAAAACAAAATACTTTTCACTCAGCTTTACTACCTTATCAAATGGTGTTTTGCCAAATGAAAATAATATCATATTGTCTGGTCTATATTGTCTTTTGAAAAATGCTTTTATTTTATTTGTGTCAAACGTTGTAATAGTCTCAGACAATCCAAGTATATAATGCCCCAAGTCACTTTTTTTATATATTAAATTTTCAAAATCATCATAAATCAATTCGGATGGCACATCCTCATAGCTATTTATTTCATCTAATATAACCTCACACTCCTTCTCTATTTGGTTACTTGGAAACACAGAATTGCAAACCACATCACTAATCAACTCAACTGCCCGTTCGAAATACTCAGTTAAAAATGTGGCATAAATAAATGTTTCTTCCTTAGTTGTGTACGCATTTAGTTCACCTCCCACATTTTCCATTCTATTTATTATATGGTGTGCGCGTCGTCGCTTTGTTCCCTTAAATAATAGGTGCTCCACAAAGTGAGCCATACCCCACTCATCTTCATATTCATCCCTCGAACCAGTGTTTACAGCTACACCACAATATGATATTTCGGAATGATATGGCATATGAATTATACGCATTCCGTTTGGCAGCTCACCAGTCAAAACCCTATAATGTTCCAATTTATCGTTACTATCTATTTTCATCTTTGTACCTACTCTTGTTTTGTATGCCAAAGGAAAAGAGCAATATATCCTATCTCATAATATTATGATTGATTAGGAACATAGTGCTCTTTTCTCAACGGTGCAAAGTTAGGTATTATCTTTAGTTTATATATACTACAACGGTAATTATCATTATTACTAATTCACTCGTTCTATTTTATACTTACCTTCATAGAAACCTATAATATTTTCAGCCATTTCTTTAGCCATATTATCACGGTCCTCTATAGTTTTAGTACCAGCATGGGGTGCTAGCAACACATTATCCAAACTTAATAACTCTGGATGTATCTTTGGTTCATTTTCATATACATCAAGGGCAGCTGCAAATATACGCTCCTCTTTCAGTATTTTGGCAAGCGCAGCTTCATCAACCATATTACCACGCGCTGTGTTGATAAAAACAGACATAGGTTTCATCATCAATAGCTCTTTCTCGCCTATCAGTTTGTATGTCTCTGGTGTTGATGGTGCATTGAGTGATACATAATCGGATGTTGTCAATAGCTCCTCAAATGATACATACTTCGCATTATATCTTTCCTCTATTTCAAGAGACAATCTATTTCTATTATGATAAATTATACTCATTCCTGAAGCTATGGCTCGTCGCGCTATTGCCTGACCAATCCTTCCCATACCAATAATGCCAAGAGTTTTACCAAATATTGAAATACCAGGATCACCATATATTCCCCAATCAATAGCTCGTGGCTCGCGAAGTTTTCTATCATAATATCCCAAACGTCTACCCGCAGCTAGCAATAGCGCAAATGCAAGCTCGGCAGTTGGCTCACATGTCGATTTGGGTGTGTTGGTTACCACCAATCCCTTCTTAGTAGCATAATCAACATCAATATTATTATATCCTACTCCATAATTTGATATTAACTCCAGCTTCTTGCCTTTATCCATTATCTCTTGATCGGTGTAAAATCCAAAGTTTGGAACCAATACTTCAAAGTCTTCAATCATTTCAAGCACTTGAGCTCGATTAAAACCTTTTTCATCGGATATTACTACGTCATATTTACTACAAAGCTCCTCTATAGCTTCTTTTCTAATTGGATAAGTGATTAGGACTTTCTTCATAATTTGATATTTTATATTGTCTTTTTCGTACATTAATTGGTAAATATACAAATTCTTGACGATTAATGATTACACTTATAATAATTATTTAAAGTTAATTTGTGCTTACAATAATCTTACATATATTTGCGAGTGTAAAATCTAATTTGTACTAATAATAATTTAAAATGCTATGAAACTAAGCTACTATCCATTAGTTTTAATATTGTTATCGACAATATTATTTTCATGTGAAAGTGTATCAATTGACTCATCTATGTTGGACACAAGTATTAAAGTTAATGCGAGAATTAACAACTCACAGACGCGTGCAACTGACAACAATTGGGACCCAGGGGATTTAATCGGAATTTATATGTTGAAATCGGGGTCTAATCTTACAGCCTCTAACTTGCTTCATCAAAACGAGAAATACACAACTGATGGCTCTGGCAATTTCGCACCTGCCAGCGATGCTGTTGATATCAAATTTCCAGACAACGGAGCTAAAGTTGACTTTATTTCGTATTATCCCTACAAAAACAACATCGGATCAAATCTCAAATACCCAGTAAATTTATATTCACAAGATAATCAGTCGGCTATCAACTTCTTATTTTCCGACAATGCTAAAGGTTTGAGTAGAACTGACAATGAAGTTGGTTTGCGTTTTACACCTCAACTAACAAAAATTCTTATCAACCTAACTGGTAAACCAGGAGTGCCACTTAAGGATGTTAGACTTACGCTAAGAGGAGTAAACATTAAGGGTGATTTCTCTTTTGCAGATAAGAAGTTTACAAATGTAACTAAAGGAAATGTGCGCATGAAGACTAATAACAAAGGCGACAGATCGGAAGCATTAGTAATACCAAATGATAATATGAATGGGGTTGCCCTTGAAGTTATAAGTAACGATTTATCTTATACTCATAAACTAGACAACCTTGCCAAAATACCATCCTTTGAGTCGGGTACAACTTACCAACTAAATATAAGCTTTGACTCTGATGATGTAAGCATAAGCGTGATTGTAAACCCAAGTTCAACTATCAACCCTTGGATTGAAGGTCCCACCGAGGATATTGTATTAGGAAATGGAACAGAAGTACCTAGCGGTGGTGATGAAAATGGAGATGGAAGTGAAGATAATCCATATTCCGTATCGAAAGCAAAAAGTGTAGAGCAAGAGCGCACAGTATGGGTAAAGGGTTACATCGTGGGACACTATACGGGCAATACTGTTAAGACATTCTCTAATGATATTTACTCTTTTGATGAGATTAAGGAGACTTGTGTAGCCATCGCTTCATCACCAAACGAACAAGATGGAGAAAACACCTTTCCTGTGTTTCTTAAAACTGGGGATATGAGAAACTCACTCAACCTTAATGACAACAAGGATATATTAGGCGAGAAGGTTACCATAAAAGGTCATATAGATAAGTACTACGGCACTATTGGGATGAACAGCACACTTGATTATAAATTTGGATTTTAAACACTAGCTCAGTAATAAAATAGGCAACCACATCATATGGTTGCCTATTTTATTATCTTACTCTTTTATAATATCCACATTTAAGATACGCACCTTCTTTAAACGAAATAGGGTGATCGATATCGTGGAATGTTTTCTTGACAAGCTTAAACGAGCTATGGGATTTAGCCATAGCAGACTCAGCCTGTTCGAAGAATTGATCAGCAGTTACCCTTGATGAACAAGAGGCCAGAACAAGAGTGCCATTAGGCGAAACAAGTGAAGAACCTAGTTGTGCCAACTGATAATATTTTTTCAGAGCAATATCCACACCCGACTCTGCCTTTGCAAATGATGGTGGGTCGATAACAACAATATCAAACGTACGCCTCTTGCGACGCATCTCCTCAAGTATTTCAAAAGCATCACCTGCTAATGTAGCATGCTTACCCGAAAACTTATTAAGCAACGCATTTTCCTTAGCAAGCTCTAGTGCCTGTTTGCTTATATCTACACTAGTAACCTCACGTGCACCACCTGCGAGAGCATGAACTGAGAAACCGCCTGCATATGCAAAAACATCAAGAACGGTCTTCCCTTTTGACATGCTCCCCACTCTACGGCGATTATCTCTATGATCGAGGAAGTAACCTGTCTTGTGCCCCTTTATCACATTAGCTGAAAATAATATGCCATGCTCTTGAAAAACTACCACCTCATTTTGTAAAGTACCATAAACTACCTGTCCATCTTCAAAAGGATTATTATCCAGAGTTAACATATATCTATTAAGTCGCACAACAAGCGCTGTACACTTAGTAACATCTATTATCTCGTTAAATATATCCTCTATATACGGATACCAAATAGCTGAGTGTAGTTGCACTACCACTACATCGGCATACACATCAACTATCAAGCCGGGAAACCCGTCATTTTCTCCAAAAATCAATCGATAACTATTAGTTTTTGTTTCCAACAACTCTCGGCGCAAATCATAAGCCTTTTTGATTCGCTCCCTAAAGAACTCTCTATTAAGCGTGCCGCCACTATAATAGTGAAGCATTTTAATAACAATCGGAGAGTCGGGATCGTAAAGACCCATACCTACAACTTTGTTAGTTTTCTGTCTAAACAATATTGCAATATCACCAGCAGCACCCTCCTTATTTATCCTATCAACACTATCACTATATATCCAAGGATGGGCAGACTGTAATAATATTTTTTCAGATGAAGCCTTTAGTTTTACTGCCAAAGTTTGTGGCTCTAGTTTGGGAAAAGAAACATTAAACATGTATTGTCAATCATTTAATTTGTTGGCACAAAGTTACTAATTTATTTTTCTTGTATATAACAATAAAGGAGATGACCAACAATAGAGTCATCTCCTGCAAGTATAGTATATCAAGTAAGCTAAGCTTATTTCTTATCTTCTTTTTTAAAGCTCCCTGGAAAATCCACTGGATATAGCTTTTCACCACCGCGCAAACGAATATACGTTGAAAAACCTTTTCCTCCCTCTTCCAATGTGATTACTCTACAACCATTATTTCCAAGGTTGTTATACACAGTGTTACCACCACTATACCTTCCGTAAGCCAAACCAATACCCATATAGTTGCCAATATAGTCATTATCGTGATCATGTCCACAGAAAGTACCTATCACATCACCAGATTCAATCATAGCGGCAAACATACCTGTATTAATTTTCCCATTACATTCTGCCTCTTTGTAGCTACCTACAAGCTCATCTTTTTTAACACTCATTATAGGATATTCAGCAAGTGGAATATGGAAAAAAGCCAATGCTCTATACGGGTCCCCATTATTCTCGGCTGTGTATGCTGCACTTTGTTTGCGATACCAATCTACCTGCTCATGTCCAAACCAATCGTACGACCAACCCACATTTTTATGCTTGTTGTTATACGCACCAGAATCCAAAAAGTATAGTAATGTCTCTATCTTATCCTTATCATCCGACGCACGAAGCTCTAACACATAATTGCCCTCACCTTTTAGATTTTTGTCGCCATGCACCGCCAAGCAATATGGTTGCTCCACCAGATAATCCATAATCTGTGTTCGTGTCCATCCTTGCTCATCATCATGGTTTCCGTTAACGTATGCCCAAGGAATTCCTTTTTCAATTACAGGAGCTAAGGCAGCATCAAAGCAATCTTTTGCAGGCTTAGCCCATGCCACATCACCAGTAAATACAACAAAATCAGGTTTCTCGTTTTCAAGCACCTCTTTGATTAGAATAATTGCTGTGTCGGATGCCGCTACATTGGGCTTATAGTGCACATCCGTAAATTGTACTATTTTGAAACTCTCACCAGCCTTAAATTGCAAACTTTGCGCATTAAGCCCAGTAATAAAAAATGAAATTAGTAATGTAAAAAGTAAATACTTTCTCATGAGATTTGTTTTTATATAATAAATTATTTTTATGAATTTACAAATTTACAATTTTGTGCGCATGCACAAAATTGTAAATTAAAAGAAATGCCACTATAATAGCATCATTATTCATTTACTATCAGACAATGTTAGTCTTCGTATCATCAAATAAATTGAAACCATAAATAATACAACAGCCGCTACCACATACATATATACCCGCATACCATAAGTATTCGTCAACACTCCTATCAGATAATTTATAATTGTGTTTCCCGTTAAAGCTATAAGCATTGCAAAACTAAATGCAGTTCCTGATATCTCTTTAAACATCTCACCTACCAAACCAAGCATAACAGGAAAGCCCGAAGCAAGTCCCGCCCCCAGCAGTATCATACCTAAAGAGTTTATTACAGAAATCCTAACAATCAATCCTAAAGTACCCATTGCAAGTAAAGCTAAAGATAGAGCAATTATTTTATGATGATTCATCTTTTTAAACACACTACCTATCAATAATCTCATGGCAATAAGCCCTAGCACTGAATATGACAGCGCAACTAAAGCTTTATTTTGTTCAGTACCCAATGCATCTATAAAATATGATACCGACCAGTTGTTTACAATAGCCTCAAAGGCAGACTGAAAGAAGAGATAAAATGCAATTGTCATAAACAGTTTATTCTTTATAAATTGTGGTATCAATCGTATCGATACCTTTTCCTTTTCTACTGATATAGGATATTTAATAATCAGAAATCCCAAAGCAGAAAGAATACTTAATACTGCAGCAATCAACAGCACCACTATCAAGCTATCATCACTCACCCTACTCAAAGCAAAGGGCATACTAAAAGCACCCACTCCGTAAAATAAGCCTAACCAATTTAGATTGATTATCTTTGCTCGACCCTCACTCAAGTCCGATACCAATGCACTTGTTCCACCATTGATAGCACCACCCCCCATTCCAAAAAAGAATATACACATACAAAGCAATGATACAGTTGGAGAATATGCAATACCCATAAAACCCATAGCCAGAAATAAAGAAGCTACTGATAGTACGCCACGATAACCAAACCTATCAACAATCGGGCCAAATGATACAGAGCCTATCAACAAACCAATAGGTAAAACTGAGAATAATCCTCCCGCCTCTATATCTGTCATTCCAAATCTCACCTTAAGCACAGGAAGTATTGAACCGATAATAACCATTGAAATTCCAAAAAGGAAAATACCAGTAAAGTTTGCCACAAAGGCTATAGTCTTATTATTCATTTCAATTATCAAAATAGGATGATAGTGCTTTTCTCTTTTAATTATATTTTAAAGTTTCCAGACGATGCATATCCATTAGAAATGGCATAGAAAGTTAGCCCTGACACAGTTTTAATACCTGTCTTTGATATAATATTTTTTCGGTGCGACAATACAGTATTAAGGCTAATGTTCAACTGATCTGCAATCTCCTTATTGGTATGTCCTTGCACTATCAATTTCAGTATTTCAATCTCTCTATTAGTGAGATGGCACTTATTATCAGTACTCTTTTGCTCTTCAGCAAGTAGATGATTAAGGCTTTCAATATTTTCCGAGTCAAGTTCATCAAGCTTTGGTACCAGCAGGCGATTAAATATTTTGTTGTAGAAGTCAAGTTCTCTCTCAAGTGAATCAATAGAAAAAATAACAGCGTATGCCAAGTTTTGATTATAATTGCCCGATATATGCTTAATTAGAATACTCTTTAAATCATGTAGCAACTCATATGGATACTCCTTTATATCAGACAATTCTTGTTGTGTATAACTAGCAAAATCTGATTTAAATTGGGCAATAATATTATGAAGTAGCTTAAGTTCTTCGTTATCGCTATCACTCATCGCTATTAGTGGTAAGAGGTGCTTTTCGATGTTTGGAATTGATGATTGAGCAAAATGTTCAGTAGTGGTTTTTAGAAAATCTAATACTTCCGACACATCAAACAAATCGAATTCATCACTGCAACATTGCTCTTCGCCCATATATATACGCATGATGGTCATAAAGAAATATACATCTACATCATTTTCTTTACACACAGCGGCAACAGTCTTATCACCCAATCCAAGCTTAATGCCAAATCTATTCACAACAGGAATAAGAAAACTATTGGCAATCAGCAACTCCGAAAAATTAGTTCGTTTAGTAATTTGTGTCATTTGATGATTTATTATTTATTGCAGCAGGTGTTAGCTTTCTGCGTTTATATTCTCTTATAAAGTGATTTATAGTAGCAATAGGGTGTCTGAATATCATTCTAGGTCCAGCATATCTCATTACCTCTTTGATTTGCAAACGCATATCCCTCTTATAGCAATGTATATAGCATGTTCCACACGTGGGCTTTTGGTCGCCAAATGGGCATTTCTCAAGTCGCTGCATGGCATAGCTATCCAAGTTATCACAATTGTCGCATAAGTTGTGCGATGTATTGTGATAGGCCTTACAATACAGTTTTATCATTTTACTGACAACTTTTTTCTCCCCTTCATTCATAACAGCCAATCTCCTCTACGAATCTACAAAAGTCTAAACCTCATTCTCCATCTATTTCCATTATAATCGTGTGTGGTTATTTTAAATTCGCCAATCTCAGATGTATTGCTCACATGGGTGCCAATACAAGCACAAACATCATAATTGCCCACCCTCACTAATCTTAGCTTCTCGCCAACACTGTCGGGTAGTTTCGACATATCCACAATCTGTTCAGCCTCTTTATAGAGCACATACTCTTCCGTAACATCAAGGTTCTGCTTTATCACCTCGTTTACCTTAGCCTCTATCTCTAGCACCTGCTCCTCAGTAGGCGCTGTATCTAATATATAATCACACTTTGATTTTCGTCTCTCTATATGAGCATTTTTCGATCGCTCGCAGCCAAACATCCTCACCATTGTTTGATTAAGAATATGCTCAGTGGTGTGCATTGGTGCAATTGCATCATTTTGAAATTTCATATCTCCTATCTTATTATACAACCCTTGTCATTTTTCACAAATGTCAAAGATACTACTTTCAAATATTAATCAGAAATATAACTCTTACTGTCGATATCGTTTACCACTAATGATGCAAGAGTCATACCCACCATTGCCGGCATAAACGACATAGTACCATTTATCCGTGCCTTTTTTGCATCCCATTGCGATGGTTTCGCTCCACCACTAATAGGGGCCTCGCCACGGTTATTTCTTACCTCATCACTATAAACGCACATAAATTTCTTATTCACTCCTCCAAACTTCTTCACACGTGTTCTAAGTGCACTACCCAATGGGCAACCTTTCACTTTCCAAAATTCGGCAACTTTAATTCTCGATGGATCTGTTTTTAGTGCTGCCCCCATTGATGAGAAGAAAACACCGGGCATTGTGCATGCATAACGTATTAAATGAACCTTATTCGATAAACTATCTATTGCATCAATTATATAATCATATTTTTGCAGCTCAAACGATTCGCATGTTTCGGGTACATAAACTGCCTGAATGGCCTCAACAGTTGCATGCGGATTTATATCTAAGAGTCGCGCTTTCAACACCTCAACCTTCGCTTGGCCTACAGTTTTAGTTGTAGCCATTAGTTGGCGATTGATATTTGATACCGCCACGTCATCCGAATCAACCAATGTAATATAGCCCACTCCACTCCTCACGAGTATCTCGGCACACCAGCTCCCCACGCCACCTACTCCAAATATGATAACCTTTTTTTGTTTAGCTCCTTCTATATAATCACTACCCATGAGTAGCTCCGCTCGCTGAAATATATCTTTTTCGGAAAACATTACAATCTTTCTTCATTTAATTTAGTCAACAAAAATAAAACTATTTATTGTGAATGCAGGCATGCTTCTTAGTATTTTTGATACGTACAAAATAGTTACTACCTATGGCTAATATAGAATCCATATAAATAATTATACTCTGTAAAAAAACATACTAGAGTAAGCAACTTTTCTATATCTTTGTTGTATTAATAGACTATGTATATTTACACCAAAAAATAAAATACGAAACTATGACAAAAAATTATTCTCCTAAATTTATTAGGTTATCACTTATGATGGCAATATCCATCATAATGCTTCAGTCGTGCGGAAGTGTACCATTCACAGGGAGGCGTCAACTATCACTAGTCTCAAACGAGCAGGTGCTAGCACTAAGCCTTCAGCAATATCAAGAGTTTATCAGAACCGCTCCGGTAGAGCGTGGCACAGCCAATGCGGAAATGGTAAACCGAGTAGGTACTCGTATAGCACAGGCCGTTGAAACTTTTTATAAAAGCAATGGATACGAATCTGAACTTCGCAACTATCAATGGGAATTTAACCTTGTAAAAGACCAAAGCGTAAATGCGTTTGCAATGCCAGGTGGAAAGATTGTTGTTTTGGAGGGACTACTTCCAGTTACTCAAACTGAAGAGGCTCTAGCTGTGGTTTTGGGTCACGAAGTTGCTCACGTAATAGCCCATCACTCAAACGAAAGAATTAGCCAACAGATGGCTCTAGAGTATGGTGGTGCTATAGCTGGGGGACTACTAGGAAGCTCGGCAGGTGCACAAATTGGTCAACAAGTATTCGGAATTGGTGCTCAGCTGGGAGTAATGCTACCATATGCTAGAAAGCAAGAGTTAGAGGCTGACGAGATTGGACTAATTGTGATGGCTTTGGCAGGTTATAATCCTGAGGTTGCAGTACCCTTTTGGATCAGAATGTCGCAAATGTCGGGTGGAGGTTCCACTCCAGAGGCATTAAGCACACACCCTGCAGATAATAAACGTATTGAGAGAATACAACAGATACTTCCTCGTGCTATGGAGTATTATCAAGGAGCAGGCAAGGTGAATACAAACACTACAAGAGCTATTAAAACCGAAGCTCAAACCCCTATGAACACATCTGGTGCTAAAACTTCAAATCAATGGTCATTCTAAACAATAGATTATAAGCAACAAAAAAAACGGTTTCAAGTAATTGAAACCGTTTTTTTTGTATTTAAATATTATCTATTTATTTTCTTACTATTCTTGCATTGAGAAAGATGTGGTGCCAATATGGTTGCCATCAGCAAAGATATCAACCTTATAAGTGCCAGCCATCAAAAACTCCTCAATGTCCCAATACATAGTAACACTAACTTCTTCTCCACCATATTCAATTATTCTTCTCATTGAATACTGTAAGTTTCCATTTTCGTAAGGGAATGTGTTAGCAGCATTTTTAGTCAGTACGCTACCATCAGGGGCCATAATACGAGCATATATAGTACGCTCTCCGGGCTGTGCAGTTATGTTTTTAGTAATTAAAAACGATAGCACAAATTGAGAACTTCTGCTCAATCTCTTTTGGTCCTTTCCTCTATCATTTACCGCTTTTATATTAACGCCAGTCGCATCCAGCTTTGAAGCCAATGTTACCTTTTCGCTAAGCTGCTCCCTCTCTTGCGACACCTTTGTTAGCGTTCTACTAGTTTGTTGATATTGCTGAGTTATCTGCTCATTCTTCTCTTGAAGCTCAGTATTAAGCCTATGCAATGAGTCAATTTGCTGTACATACGATTTCAAAACTCTACGCAACGTAGCAAGCTCATTCTTCAATCTGTTTATCTCAGCTTTGTTTGCAGCGTCAGTTACTCGCAATTCTTCCTGAAGGCGTTGCACTTTTGCTTGTTCATTCTCCAGTTTATACAGCAAAGAGTCGTTTTGAACACTAAACTTAAAACCCTCATACTGCATCGAGATGGCCTCGTATTCATCTTCAAGCTCTTGCTTATCAACTGTGAACTGCTGTTCCATTGTCGTTATCTGCTTGTTCTTACTTCCTATATAAAAAAGAGCTACAACTATTACCAACACCAAAACACCAATGATTGCAATCAACTGTGGTGTTCGTTCCTTTAAATCAAATTTCATGTAATTCGAATGTTCTAATTTTTTTCACAAAAATAGTCTATTTCACTATATAAGTCAATATGAATCTATCTTTTTGAGTTATTTAATATTTATGCTTCAATACTTTACTCTATACTAATATATCTGTTTCAAAATATCGAAAGCTCCGTTTTAGTAGTGAATTCCTCTAGAAAGAGCATTCCTAAAAAGGAGTTACCCTTTACATTCAGCCTCGGGCTCCACACCGATATAGCATACTTTTGAGGATGAATAGCCACAATGCCGCCTCCCACTCCACTCTTTCCTGGTAGTCCTACCTTAAATGTAAACTGACCTGCCTCATCGTAAAATCCACAAGTTTGCATCAAAGCATTAGTTCGTTTGGTTCGGCTTGGCGACAATATTTGCTGTCCTGAATATGGAACCTTCCCATTATTTGCCAAAAACAAAAATGATTCCGAAAGCTCGCTACAGCTCATCTCTATAGAGCAAATGCTAAAATATAGATCCATCACCTCATCAATATCATTATGAATATTCCCAAACGATTTCATAAGATTGACCAAAGCATAATTGCGAAACCCACTAGATTTCTCAGAGTCGGATACTTTAGTATTATAATTTATACTCATGTTTCCCGAAAGAGCTCTTACAAAATTCAATGTCTCCTCCTTTGGGTTTTTCAATTGGCTAACCAAAATATCACATACCACAATACCACCTGCATTTACAAATGGATTTCGAGGCACACCCTTGTCATGCTCAAGCTGCACAAGAGAATTGAATGGTGTTCCCGCTGGCTCCAGATCCATTCTTTGCCATATATCACTCTTAATTATTGAATATGCCAACACAAACGAAAACACCTTTGCTATACTCTGAATGGAGAAACGAACTTCGGCATCACCAAAGTTATGCTTCTCGCCATCAATGGTGGTTAGGTTTACGCCAAATCGATCAGGATCAACATGTGCAAGCTCTGGAATGTAATTTGCCACGCTACCAGTGTTTTCTACACCCTTAAGCTCTTCAAAAATCTGCGAAAAAATCTGCGAGTAATTCATTGTGGTTTTATTTTAGATATAAATTATTTCAGTTAGTACTCAAGGACAAAAATAATCTAAAATATTCATTTACTACTATTATATCTTGCTTTGACTATTATTTATTCATTTATCCTCTTTCGGTAAACAAAGCATCCTGCCTCCGAGGGGTGATCTTCGGCATAGTCGTTCATATTTTCTTTTATTAAAAGCTGAATAATCATAAAGTCGCCTATTGCAGCTATGGTAAACAATATACCGAAAATTGTAGTCCAGAAACTGCCAACAACTATTCCCCATATGGCGGGTACAAAACCCAACAAAAGTGCTGGCATTATTGCTCCTAGCATGTAGTGCTTTATCTTCATTGGCTCTTTGCTATGGCAGTATGGAGTGAGAGTTTTCCAGAGCACACCAAATTTTATTGATTTAAATCCATTTTCGAGAAATATAGACCAAGTTATGCCGTGGATGAGTTCATGAAGACCCGCACCAGCTATAAAAACCACTAAAAGAATAAAGCTACCCAATAAGAATTTGATAATATCTAACGATGAACTAAATATCTCAGGTAGTGGATTACCATTTACCAATATATAAACACCTCCGAAGAGTAAGAAAACGGGTATCATTATCATCAAGCCCATAGTGCTAGCTTTTTCGATATTAATAATCTTCAACTCCTTTTCGTACTCCTGCTCATTAAATATTTTATGCTTCATATGATTTTAATATAAAATAAGCAACCATCGCATTGCAACAGTTGCTTATTATAAATTATATATTCAATATCCATTTACTATAAAATGGAATTATTAGTCATTCATCGAAATCAAGAACTCTTCATTATTGCTAGTTCTTCTCAAGCGATTAAGAAGAAATTCCATAGCCTCAACTGAGTTCATATCGGCAAGATAATTACGCAAAATCCACATACGGTTCAGCGTATCTTCAGGCAGTAATAAATCATCACGACGAGTGCTTGACGCCATAATATCCACTGATGGGAATACACGCTTGTTTGATAATCTTCTATCGAGTTGAAGTTCCATATTACCAGTACCCTTAAACTCCTCAAAAATCACATCATCCATTTTCGAACCCGTATCAGTTAGGGCAGTTGCAATAATAGTTAGCGACCCACCATTTTCAATTTTACGAGCGGCACCAAAAAACCTCTTTGGTCTTTGTAGAGCATTTGCATCCACACCACCTGAAAGAACCTTACCCGAAGCAGGCTGAACAGTATTGTAAGCACGTGCTAAGCGGGTGATAGAGTCTAAAAGAATAACCACATCATGACCACACTCCACCATACGCCTAGCTTTGTTTAGCACAATGTCGGCAATCTTCACGTGGCGCTCAGCTGGCTCATCAAAAGTAGATGCAATAACCTCAGCATTAACACTACGCTCCATATCAGTTACCTCTTCCGGACGCTCGTCTATGAGAAGAATAATCATATAAACCTCGGGGTGATTTTCGGCAATTGCATTTGCAATATCTTTTAGTAGCATAGTTTTACCCGTTTTTGGTTGTGCCACAATCAGCCCACGCTGTCCTTTACCAATAGGTGCAAACATGTCAACCACCCTGCAAGATAGATTATCTTTATATCCTTTTGTTAGTTTAAACTTTTCATTCGGAAACAAAGGTTTCAAGTGGTCAAACTGTACTCTGTCGCGTACATCTTCAGGTTTGCGACCATTAATCAAATCAACCTTGATAAGTGGGAAAAACTTCTCACCCTCTTTTGGGGGACGAATAGGACCTTCCACCACATCACCCGTCTTCAAACCAAAAAGTCTAATTTGCGATTGCGATACATACACATCATCAGGAGATGACATATAGTTATAATCCGAAGAGCGCAAAAACCCATAACCTTCGCTAATTATTTCGAGCACACCAGTAGCACTCAAAATACCATCAAAATCATATGCAGGTTCTTTTTCTTTCGATGATGCTTGTTGTTGATGTGGCTGTTGCTGCGCCTGCGGTTGTTGTTGCTGTGGTTGTTGTGCACCCCTTTGCTGTGGTTGGTTTCTTGTATGAACAGGAGTTGGAGTAAGTAGCTCCTCTAGTAAAGATGATTTTTTTTCCTCTTTCACCTCCTTTTCTACTGCATCTGTAGGCTTCTCATCATCCGAGCCCTCAGCCACTACCAATGGTAACGTTGCAGGTGCAGGTTTAGTTGTTTTACTTCTATCTCTTTGTTTTGATGATCTAAAAACAAGCTGAGTAGGTTTTGACGGTGTAGGTGCTGTATCTTCAGTTTTTTTTGCCTCCTCAGGTTCGGCAACCTTCTCTGTTGCTTTTACTGGTTCTGGTTTTGTATCAGGAATAATATCGGGATGTGATATTATTTTCTTCTCCTCTTTTTTAGTGTCATCTTGTGTCACCCATATTAGTCTTTGCTCATTCATTTCTTTTTCCAACTTTTTAGGATTGTTGTTTGTTTCAGCATTGACTGGCTCAGAAGAAGCGGTCTTCACCTCCTTATTCGTATCCTTTTCCTGTTCTTTCTTTTGGGATTCTGCTTGTCTAGCCTTATTGTTATTATCTGAAGACTCTGAAGCCTTTTTGTCAACACTCTTTGGTTGTTCTTTTTTAGGCTCAGATTGTTTTCTATTTCGGTTATTATTAGGTTTTGCCTTAGGCTCGGGACCCAAGTTTTTGGTTTTCATTATAGCCTGCTCATCAAGAATTTTATAAATCAATTCCTCTTTTCTGTAAGCATCAGGTCTTTTGATACCCATTTCCTTGGCAAGAGCACGTAATTCGGTAGTAAGCTTTTCATTAAGCTCTAGAATATTGTAAGCCATTTAAATTGTTATGTTAAAAAAATAATTCTGGTTTATTATATCTTGATTTCTGTTTCGGATTCATGATAGATACAATCTAATATTTATTAATACCATGTTCACTCATATCACAAAATGAATATTGATAAAAACACTAAAGTAAGCTGTTAAATTGGAATGTTTTGTGATGAAGAGTTTTTCAAACTCGAAACTGAAATTTAATTTATTATTTGAATAATGATTTGTTTATATACTTTAGCTCGGTGGTAACAAGGTTGTTCCGAAACTATAAACTGTAATCAATATGGGTTTTTGAAATTTTTATTGAAAGTGCAATCAACGTTGGATTGACTTTTCTTTGAAGATTCTGTGACAAAGGTAACATATGTTTTAATAATACACAAACTTAGAACCGCTTTTTTCATCATTCAAGCCCCTATTTTGCTATTTCAATCATGTTTTAACAATCCTACTTTCTTATAATCTGTATCTTTGTGAAGTAATCTTTATCACAAAAGAATTATTTATTAAAACAAATCACAAACTATGACTAATAAACGAATTGTATTATCTATAATACTTATTGTGTTTTATTTTTTTGGTATCCAAGTTGCTCACTCCCAAACTAGTAATAAGGAATTGAAGCTGGGCCTAGTGCTTAGCGGCGGAGGTGCCAAAGGCTTTGCTCATATTGGTGTACTGCGAGTGCTCGAAGAAGAAAACATACCTATAACACTTATATCGGGCACAAGCATGGGAAACATTATAGGTGCTTTATATTCGGTGGGATATAGTCCCGATGAGATTGAGGAGTTTGCAAAATATCAAGACTGGAGCATGCTTCTTACGGATGATATAGACCGAAAGCTGAAATCGAGATTTAAACAAGACTTTGAGGAAAAGCACCCTCTGGAGCTAAGAATAAATAAAGATCATAAAAAATTGCTACTGCCCGCAGGATTGGTTCGCGGCAATAATATTCTAAACATCTTTTGTGGTATGACTGCTGAATATCCCGATAGTATCAATTTTGCAGACTTGCCCATACCCTTTGCTTGTGTGGCATACGATTTAAACTCCAAAAGTGAAGTTGTAATAGATCATGGCCATCTTGCTAAGGCTATGCTTACTAGCATGGCCATACCTGGTATTTTTGCCCCTGTGCACTACAAGGATATGGAATTTGTGGATGGAGGGGTGATAAACAACTTCCCTGTAGATGTGGCACTGGATATGGGTGCCGACTTGGTGGTGGGTGTGGATTTGCGACAAGAAAATGAGGAAGATGATGTCAGTCTTGAGTCAATTACCACTATTTTGAGAGGAATAGTGAGCAAGCTCGAATCGGAAAAACATGATGCTAACATAGAGATGGCCGATGTGGTGATTAACCCAGACTTGAGGGGGATTACAGCTCTGGATTTTGAGACAGACTTAATAGAAAAAATAATAAAAAGCGGCGAAGATGCTGCTCGCGAGCAGATGCCAAAAATAAAGGAGCTACTAGCCGATAAAAACATAAAACGAAACAACATTAGAAACAAGAAGCCTACTCAGCAATGGCTTATTACAGATATAGAATTACCAAAGGAGTATAATAAAGAACACACTATTTTACTGCAACACTTGCACCTGCATCACAATCATAGCTACTCGATGATGGAGATAGATCAAGCAGTGAAGAGGGTGTATGGTTATGGAAATTTCGAATCTGTATATTACAAGCTTAACAAAAATGACAATGGCTACACACTAAAGCTATTTATAGATAACAAAAAAGAGGCTAGCCTCAAAATTGGGGGTGCACTCAACACGGTAGATATTACAAGCATTTATGCCAACTACTCGTATCAGGACTATTCGCGTGCACTCAATTTGCTTACTTTGGATGCTAAGGTGGCACGAAATCCGCAGGTGTTATTTTTGGCCGAAACCAACAGACTACTTTCTACAACTGGATTTAAAGCAAGAGGCAGATTTAATAGAATGGACTATCATACACAAACTAAAGAATCGGGCCGAATGCGTGCGGGGAGTATTTCTACATCCCTATATACATATCGTAGATTTAAGGAAGTGGCTGATTTGAATATAGGAATTGATGAAACATATTTTTATAGCAACGACTATTATCGAAATATTGCAGATGCGAAGGATTCTAGAATAAGAGATTTATATACTAGTGCTTACGGATTTCTAACTGTGGATAGCCGAAATAGATCCTTCATCCCAGACAATGGGGTGCTAATGCGCACGGGTGTATCACTGGTGACTATGACTAACGACTTTAGACACTTTACGCCCACAGTCGATTTTATGGTCAACTCGATTCATCCCATTGCAGATAATGTAGCAATTAAGGCCGATCTTTATCATCGTTCGGTGTTTGATGATGATGATGTATCTATATATTACGCCAACTACTCGTCTAATAGATACAACGCATATTCTGATTTTTACTTCCCTCTTTTGGGACAAGGTGGAATCACTGTTTTAGATAATGTATCTACACTTGGCGATTTAGGCCTGCGTATAGAGGTAGCACCTAAGCATTACATAATACCCAGGGTTCAACTTTTGTGGCAAGTGGATAAATGGAACGACTTGAACTTCGATAAACGCGACTGGGGTGCAGGATTTACTTATCAGCATCGCTCTAAGTTGTCGCGACTTGATTTTACAATAGGATATACCGAATTGCACAATCATGTGAACTTTCATGGTGGTGTGGGATACCAATTTTAAGACAAAAGAATTAGCATAGCATAAAAAAGCCTGCACATAACAATTTGTGCAGGCTTTTTTTATGCTTATATAGTTTTATGTTTATGTCTAATCTAGCACCACCTCATCTACAAAGATAAAGGCACGACGCCCCTTGCCAGGATGCCAATCGGGCATAACGCTAGGCTTAACCGTTACTTTGAAATAACGAGCCGTGGTGGCATCAAAATCTACCTCGTGAGTGTTTATGGCCGACCAATGATCGGTGTTCTCATCTGCTATATCTTTTGTAGCAACCACGTTGTAATTTTCATCATCTTCGGATGTTTCAACCACAATTTGTGAAGCATCATAAATCCAATCGCCAGTTACAACATTTGTTCTGATAATTGCTTTCGAAATTTCTGTAGGCTCTAGCATATCTATCACTACAATCATATCCTGACCTTGGAAACCAATCCAGCGACCAGTTTTATAATTTGCAGCGCCAAACAATCCATCAACCAACAAGTCGGCACCATTAAACTCATAGCTATTAGCTGCTTTAGAAAGTAGCTTAGCGGGCTTGAATGTTGATTTATTCACAACCACTTTCTCGCTATAGATTTTACTCTTTTGATTGCCTTCGCGAATGCTTATAGCTTTTATTTCAGTATCTTCATTAATCGAAAACACACCCTCATATTTAGTTGAGTTTGCAGTAGGCTCGCTACCATCAAGAGTATAATAAATTGGAGCATCATCGATAGTATAAAGAGTAACATCAAGAGTATTTGTTTCGAAGTTTGGATCGAGCTTTGCATTCACATCAAAAACGTGGGTAGCATAGTTGTAGCCCAACTCAGAATAAATATTCATCATGTGTGGCAAACGAGTAAGAAACTCTTTATAATCCTTCTTGTCGTTTTGCATCCATTGCCCCTCGCTAAGTGCTGCCATACGTGGTAGAACCATATACTCAACCATCTCGGGAGTTTTTAGATACTCAGTCCACAGGTTTGCCTGTGCACCTAGGATATGGGCTTTTTGCTCTTCTGTAAGAACTTCGGGAGCTGGATCGAAGCCATAAACCGTTTCTATTGGCAAGTATCCACCAATTTGCAAGAATGGCTCATCCTCTACATATTGTGTTTGATAATAATCGAAATAGTAGTATGTGTTTGGAGTCATTATCACATCATGGTTCATTTGGGCAGCTTCGATTCCGCCACCTACACCACGCCACGACATCACTGTAGCATTTGGAGCTAGTTCGCCTTCTAAAATTTCGTCCCAACCAATCATGCGACGACCATTATCGTTTAAGAATTTCTCAACACGTGCCGTTACGTAGCTTTGTAGATAAAATTCTTTCTTGTGCTTTGGTGTATCTTTAAGTCCCAGCTCTTTAATACGTGCTTGACAATCGGGGCATTCTTCCCAGCGTACCTTGGGGCACTCGTCGCCACCAATATGCACATATTCTGATGGGAAAAGCTCCATAACCTCTGTAAGCACATCTTCGATAAATGTAAATGTCTCCTCTTTTCCAGGGCAAAGCACATCATCAAATACGCCCCAGCGACCCTCCACTTCGTATGGCCCACCAGTACATCCAAACTCGGGATATGCAGCCAATGCAGCTAGCATATGACCAGGAAGATCCACCTCGGGTATAACTGTAATGTATCTGTCAGCAGCATACTTAACCACCTCTTTAATCTCCTCTTGAGTATAAAAGCCTACATGTGGAATGCCATCAAACTCAGGAGTATTTTGCCCGATTACTGTTTCTTTTCTTTGTGAACCAATCTCAGTAAGCTTAGGATATTTTTTTATCTCTATTCTCCAGCCTTGATCGTCGGTAAGATGCCAGTGAAATTTATTCATATTGTGAAGTGCTATCAAATCGATATACTTTTTCACAAACTCAACTGGCTCAAAATGGCGAGCTATATCAAGCATCATACCACGATAGCCAAAGCGTGGCTCATCATTGATAGTAACGCTAGGATATTTCACATCGTAATTACCTACTGGTGTGGCTTTACGAAGTGTTTGGATACCATAAAACACGCCGGCTTCGCTGCTACCATTGATGGTAATAGTGTTTTGATTTACCACCAATTGATAGGCCTCATCGTTGCTTGAGCTCAACTCGTTGGACAAGATTATCGCATCCGCATCGGCCATAGTGGTAGTAATAGCAGGCTTTATACCAACCGAAAGCTGTAGGAAGTCGGCCAAGAACTCGGCATTGCGTTGCATCTTATCATTTCCTTCGGTATAAACAATTTTTGTGGATGGCTTTAAATTAAAATTCGAGCCTTCCGATAATGTTATCTCTGCTGGAAGTGGCACCACATTGTAGTCTGCACTTTTTTCCTGTCTAGCGTCGCACGAAACAAAAAGTGCGGCAAAAACTAGCAGAGATAGTAGTTTGTAAATTCTTCTCATTGTAAATATTATTTTTAGTATATCTGTTTATTTTACGTCGGCTAGTTGCGAAAAAGTATTCTTTACTCTATCAGCACTAGTGATGTCTTTCACAAATTCATCAATTGTAATGTTTGTTCCACCCATCGAAACCTCTTCGTTGCGGAACTTCATTTCGCTTTTCACTGGCACACGAGCGGACAAGTGAAACTCCTTTGCTTTAGTTTCGCTAGCAAGAAAAGCTATATTGTCCTCGTTTACTCCACTTCCGGGCATTATGATAATTCTATCGCCAGCTTGCTCCACTAGCTCTTTTAGTAGCTGTGCACCCTGCTCAGCTTTGGGTCGTTGTCCCGAAGTAAGTATGCGATCGCAGCCAAGCTCTATAATTTGCTCTAGTGCCTCTTTGGGATTGCGGCACTTATCGAATGCTCGGTGAAAAGTAACACTCATATCGCCTGCCGCTTCTATTAGTTCGCGATTTTTTTCCATATCAATATCGCCATCAGCAGTTAGGCAACCTATCACAACTCCGTCAACACCTACTTGGCGGGCTATCTCAATATCCTTTAGCATTGCACGATGCTCTACATCCGAATACAGAAAATCTCCCCCACGAGGTCTGATTATTACATTTAGCTTAATATCTAGCAACTCTCTTGCCACTGCCATTTCGCCATACGATGGCGTGGTTCCCCCTTCGGGAATTGCAGCACAAAGCTCCACACGATAAGCACCACCTTTTTGCGCCTCTACGCAACTGGCCACTGAGTTTGCACAAATCTCAAGTTTGTAGTCCATAATGATTTTATTATTGAATTGTTTTATTTGTCGAATCTAACATGCTTAATTGCTTATACAAAGATAGATATTATAAAGGATTATGACAAAAAAAATATTTCACATGCATAACTGGCTAGCTATAATGAAATAATATACAAGATGTAGCTTTTTTGCACGTCAGTAATGACACAAAATCGGGCTACAACTATGTTAATAAATCAATACGACACATTTGTGATTTGCAATTATTCACATTTGAGCCATATTATGAGCACAACCCAGAAAGTTAATTTTTAACATTCTCGGCGTTAAAATATCCTACTTACCTTATTATCAGTCAGAACAAAGAACCACATCGTAGTCATCCTTGAAAAAGATGACGTTCGCAAAGAATGCGAACGCTCATGCAAGCTCAACATGACAATCGCACGCCATGCGAAGGGTATCATTTTTAGCAATATTGCAAATTCAGTTAATGCGACAACATATTTTAAGCCTCAATTAGCTCAAAAATGCGGTTTTCATTAACAATCGCCAAAAAACCAACCTCTCGCACGTCATGCGAAGACCATATCAAGCTTGAAGTGCTCTTCGCATGGCGTGCGAAAGGGTACTTTGACTCACACCCATGCCTTCGCACGGCGTGCGAAGGTACCCGATACACTAACAATTGTTATCGCACGCCGTGAAACAGCCTACTCCAGCTATTAAATAAACTAAAACACGACGTGCGAAGACAACCGGGAGGCACTCAGCAAGGTCTCGCACGGCGTGCGAACAGTAGCTTTGAGCTAGCAGTGGTCTTCGCACGACGTGCGAAAGCCCATAGTGGCATAGGATATGACAATCGCACGACGTGCGAAGAGTACTGCCAACTTAACGAATGCTAAAGCACAGCGTGCGATTACAATATATATTAATCAGCAACCGTAATCACAGCGTGCGATTGGCAACTAAAATGGGAAAACTATCATTTTCATAGCGTGCGATGAGCTTAGTGGGCAAGCAGTGATGCTTCGCACGTCGTGCGATTGGCAAGCTATGAGGTGCAATGATGTGTTGCATTGAGTGCGACGAGAACCTTTAGCTTCACAATACAGCTATCCAGCAGCAGGGCTGTGGATGTATATTAATGCATATAGAACATCAATATAAATCAACAACATGCACATACAATTAAAATAAGCTAGCAATTTTGTTTGAGAAACTATTAATTGCTAATTTTACTCGCAGAAACAATTTATAAATTTAATAAACCACTTAAATATTAATTCAAGAAATGAAGATAACCTTACCCAATGAGCTTCCTAAGCTACCATTATTTAAATTTAATGGCAGAGTAGCTCCCGATAGAGGATACAAACTAAATCCAGAACAAACTAAAATTGCATTGCGTAACGCGCTCAGATATATCCCTGAGGAACTACACGAAGAATTAGCACCCGAGTTTTTGGAGGAACTGAAAACGCGTGGCAGAATATATGGATATAGATATAGACCGCACCGCTCACCACAACCAAAGTCGATAAACGAATATAAAGGAAAGTGTATTGAAGGAAAGGCTTTTCAGGTGATGATTGACAATAATCTATCAGAAGATATAGCACTTTATCCTCGCGAATTGGTAACTTATGGCGAGTCGGGGCAAGTGTGCCAAAACTGGATGCAGTATCAATTGATAATGAAGTATCTGGAGGAGCTAACCCAAGACCAAACACTGGTGATAGAGAGTGGACACCCATTGGGCTTATTTAAATCGAAGCCTGAAGCACCGAGAGTAATAATTACTAACTCTATGATGGTGGGACAGTTCAATAATCCTGAAGATTGGGAAATTGCTGCACAAATGGGGGTGGCAAATTATGGACAAATGACGGCAGGTGGATGGATGTATATAGGTCCACAAGGCATTGTGCACGGCACTTTCAACACATTGCTAAATGCTGGGCGTATGAAGCTGGGTGTGCCGCAAGATGGTGATTTGAGGGGGCATCTATTTGTATCATCGGGACTGGGGGGTATGAGTGGTGCTCAACCAAAAGCTGCTGATATTGCAGGAGCAGCATCAATAGTGGCCGAGGTGGATTTTTCGAGAATCAAAACTCGTATCGATCAAGGATGGGTAAAAATGTCAACCAACGATGCTAAAACTGCCTTTGACAGTGCTGCAGAGGCTATGGAAAATAAAGAGCCATTGTCGATAGCATATCATGGCAATATTATTGATCTGCTTGAGTATGCGGTTGAGAACAATATACATATCGGATTATTGAGCGATCAAACTTCGTGTCACGAACCCTATACGGGCGGATATTGTCCGGCAGGTATCACCTTTGATGAACGCTCGCGATTACTAAAAGAAGACAGAAATACATTTAAAAAGCTGGTAAATGAGTCGCTCGAAAAGCATTTCAGACTAATACAAAAACTGGTGGATAATGGCACTTACTTTTTCGATTATGGCAACTCGTTTATGAAGGCTATTTTTGATAGTGGCGTAAAAGAGATTTCGAAAAATGGCGTTGATGATAAAGATGGCTTCATTTTCCCATCTTATGTAGAGGATATTATGGGTCCCGAACTTTTCGATTATGGCTATGGACCCTTTAGATGGGTGTGCTTGAGTGGCGATTACAAAGATTTGGAGAAAACAGATAAAGCTGCTATGGATTGCATCGACCCCAATAGGCGTGGTCAGGATATGGACAACTGGAAATGGATTCGCGATGCGGAAAAAAACCAACTGGTAGTGGGCACTTATGCTCGCATTTTGTATCAGGATGCTGAGGGACGAACCAAAATAGCACTAAAATTTAATGAGATGGTGCGCAATGGCGAAATTGGTCCTATCATGCTGGGCAGAGACCACCACGATGTGAGTGGAACAGACTCACCGTTTCGCGAAACATCAAATATTAAAGATGGTAGCAATGTGATGGCTGATATGGCTGTGCAGTGCTTTGCCGGCAATGCTGCTAGGGGCATGAGCCTTGTGGCACTTCACGATGGCGGTGGTGTGGGTATTGGCAAATCGATAAATGGTGGCTTCGGACTGGTGTGCGATGGAAGCAAGAGAGTTGACGAAATTATAAAATCGGCAATGATGTGGGATGTGATGGGTGGAGTGGCTCGCAGAGCTTGGGCTAGAAATAGCAACGCAATGGAAACGGTATCACAATTTAATGAGAAATATAAGGATGAATACGTTATCACTGAGCCTTATCTAGTAGATGATGAGCTAATAGATAAGCTAATATGATTTAGAACAAAATAGTTTTTTATTTTATTAAATATGGAGGCTCTATTTTTACTAAAAACGGAGCCTCACATATTATATATATAACAAGGAAGTGAATAAGAGCATATATATAGCTAATTAAAAATAAATAAAAAGCCTATGTATCATTTTAATGACTATCTTTGCGCCTAAGTAGGTTATTAATAATTTAAAACTTTGGTATGAAAAAAATTTATAGCCAAATTACAGGAACAGGGAGATATGTGCCCACTAAAATAGTAAAAAATAATGACTTTCTGAGCCATAATTTTTTAGAGTCAACTGGTCAAATTATCGACAGAGATAATCAGGAGATTGTAGATAAATTTGAAGAAATCACAACAATTTCTGAAAGAAGATATGCTGAGGATGATCAGGTAACTTCGGATCTAGCTTTTATTGCAGCTCAAAAAGCAATAGAGGCTGCCAAAATTGATCAGGAGGAGCTAGACTATATTATTTTGGCGCACAACTTTGGCGATATTCGTCCTAATGATACTCGCATTGATGTGACTCCTGCTTTGGCATCTAGAGTGAAGGCTAAGCTGGGTATTCAGAACCCAAACACTGTGTCGTACGACATTCTTTTTGGCTGCCCAGGATGGGTGCAGGCTCTAATACAGGCTGATTACTATATCAGATCGGGAGATGCAAAAAAAGTTTTAGTTATTGGTGCCGATGTATTGTCAAGAATTTCTGACCCACACGATAGAGATAGCATGATTTATGCTGACGGTGCTGGTGCTGTGGTGGTGGAGGCAGTAGAAAGCGAAACACCAGTAGGCATTTTGGGCCATAGCTCTAGAAGTGATGCTGTTGATTATGTCAACTTATTGAAGATGGGCACATCATACAGCGAAGAGCGCGCTAAGGATGACGAGCTTTTCCTAAAAATGAATGGCCGCAGATTGTATCAGTATGCATTAGAGAATGTTCCGAAAACATTAAAGGCTGGACTTGACAAACTAGGACTTCATATAAACGATGTTAAGAAGGTGCTTATACATCAAGCAAATGGCAAAATGGATGATGCTATCTTAGCACGTTTGTTTAGACTATATGGAATAAGAGAGATACCTGAGTCGGTGATGCCTATGACTATATCGTGGTTAGGCAACTCATCAGTAGCTACAGTGCCCACCCTACTTGACTTGGTGATGAGAAATGAAATGGAGGGTCATGAGGTGAAATCGGGAGATAACATTGTACTGACCTCTGTGGGTGCAGGAATGAACATCAACTGCGTGATTTATAAAATACCATAGTATTGGAAATAAAACAACAAACACTCCTATATAACAAGAGAGGACTTCAGCTGAAGCCCTCTCTTGTTTTTTTACGCTAGGATATTAAATTTTAGTTGTACAGAGCGAATTCATCTTTTTCATAAGCCATATTCTTCATTCCGAAAAACAATGCAAATGGAACCAACAGTAGAATAATTGCCCAAACAATATTACCTACAACTGATCCCTTTTTCATGTTGTTCACATAGATATGACCCAAGAAGCCCTCAATCACTAAAAGTAATCCAATTAAAAGGTTAGTATTATTAGTGGTTCCGCCAAAAAATGGTATTGCCAAAACCAAAACTCCAATAATCATAACCAGCACTCCTGAATACTTTGCTATTTCTTTCATTGTATAATATATTATGTTGTTGAATTCGTAACGCAAATAAACACAAAATTCGCCAATCTATAAAATTATTCGGGCAAAATATTTGAATTCAGTTCATAATTGGAGCAAATTA
Source organism: uncultured Proteiniphilum sp. (assembly GCA_964439965.1). Lineage (GTDB taxonomy): Bacteria > Bacteroidota > Bacteroidia > Bacteroidales > Dysgonomonadaceae > Petrimonas. The sequence goes on along the minus strand of CAYTQG010000002.1, from coordinate 25,335 downwards.
ATAAAAAGCATTGTCGTATTAATAAAAAAAAAGGACAAAAATTATTATTTTTGCAAATTAAGTTTTACATCTATGTTATGAAGATTCTCAAATCGGTATTAAGTTTTTTGTATCAGTGGCTAATTTTCATGCCTGTTTTTGCTGTGCTTACAATTTTGACAGCTCTTACGGTTATGTTATTCACCTCCATTTTCGGAAGCAGATTTTGGGGTTATTATCCTCCCAAATGGTGGTCGAAGTTTACTTGCTGGCTAGCGCTATGCAGAATAAAAAGTAGTGGACACGAAAACCTTGATCCTAAACAATCGTACGTGTTTGTAGCAAATCATCAAGGCTCGTTTGATATATTCCTTACCTATGGCTTTTTAAATCAAAATATTAAATGGGTGCAGAAACAGAGCCTGCGCAACATCCCGCTTGTTGGGTATGCATCTGAAAAGGCTGGCCATGTGTTTGTAGATAATACTAATACCACTACAAGAATGAATACAATAAATGCTGCAAAAGAACAGATTACAGATGGCGTATCGATTATGCTATTTCCGGAAGGAGCACGAACTAGAACAGGTAAGATGGGAAGATTTAAACGTGGAGCATATCATATAGCACACGATTTGGAGTTGCCTATTGTTCCATTAACCATAAATGGACCTTTCGATGTTTTGAAAAGGGGATCGTTTAAGCTAAAACCACACAAAATGGAGTTGATAATACACGAACCAATACCTACAAAGGGGCTAGATAAAGAAGAAATACCGCAGATAATAGAACAAACGAAAGAAATAATATACTCAGGGCTTTGGGAAAAATATAAATAGACGCTGGGAAGCTATTTATTAACCAACTAGCTGAATGATTTGGATAAATTAAAAGAGAGGGGATATTGTGTCTTGTGAGATGGAATGTCTATAAAAAGAAAATGGTTGTCTCACGACAACCAATCTCCATTGTTAACCTTAAATCTAATACCATGAAAAACACAGTGCAAATATATAGCGCTTTTGAATATCCACCAAACATTATAGCAACAAATCTGCAGTATTTATTACTTATTAACCATAATCTATCCTAAACCACACTTTTGAATACAATTTTCACATTTAACTTTATGATTATATTGTTTACTCGTAAATTCTTTTTGCTAGAAAACTGAGTATTTTCCAGTTGAAACGATACCAACGGCGGGTAAATTTTGACTTTCCACCAAATTGCAACAAGAATCGTGGCTTGCCTGCTCTAATATTTAAATAGCCGGCATCCATAAAGTCGAACACTTCGTATTTTTCTTTTTCGGCCAATTCCATTGCTGAATACAGGGTAAAAACAGATGGGTTTAGATATTTATATGTTTTGTCTTTTCCCCAGAAATATAATACAACAACCTTTTTCCGTTGAAATCCTAATATCACTCCACCTATTATCTTATCCTTATACTTGGATACTAGTATGCGACCTTTGTTGGCCTTGACATAGAACTCCAAAAAATTTTCGAAATATTGATATGGTGGGAAACGATTGAATACTTTCCAGTTCTTAGATTTATCGATTAGTCTATATATATGCCGTAGTTCTTCGGCAGTAGTTATCTCTTCGATTAATACTCCTTTTCGCTTTGATTTATTGACTTGATTTTTGCGTGTACGTGATAATTGATTCCATATGTCGCGTCTCTTCTGTAATGAGTTGTACACATTTATCCAGCGTGCATAATAGAATCCATTTTCTCGAAATCCCTTATATCCAAAACTAGGACTACTGAGGTTTCGGTATTCAATATAAAGCACTTTGGTGCCTACCTCTTTCACCAATGCCGAGATAAGAAGATCGAAAACTTCAATTTTATTCAATTCCTTTTCATAAAAATCGGGCTGCTGTGACAAATAGCATCGCTTGAACGCCGAACCATACAAAAATCGATTAATACGCATAATTAATGCCGACATAGAGGCTATAGGCTTATTGTCCCTATATACCACTATCATCAATGGTGTATAGTAGGAAATATTACTATACCAATCGAAAGTGGAGGCAAAGTGAAAAAAGTTTTTATCACTTAGATAGGGCAAATGACTTTTATTATAATATGTGCGTACTTCGTATTCCATTATTTGCAATAATCACAAATTTATAACAATTTAATGGAACTAAAAATCTCACTACAACAAAATAATTACACTTCCTCGTGAATAAGTCTCTCGAGCACTTGAAATGCTATGGGACATATGTGAGCATTTCTTATAGTAAGATTGTATATCTGATAAAACTTATTTCTGTCGGTATGCGGATACTCTCGACAGGCTGTGGGACGATTCTCGTAAATGGAGCAATAATTATCATCTCCCAAAAATGGGCATGGCATACTTTGAAACACAAAATCATTGTCTTCATCTCGCTTTAGATATTTGTCAATGAAGTCGAATGGCTTCATTCGCATGCTCTTAGAAATGTTATCTATATCCTTTTCAGAAATCATGGGTCCTAGTGAGCGGCAACAGTTTCCACACTCCAAGCAATCAATCTCAGCCGAAACCTCATCATGTAGGCGATGAATTATACGATCCATCTTTTTTAATTTCTGCTTATTCTTTTGATAAAACCTTTTCCAATCACCTTGGCGAAGCGAGGCTTCTTTATCTATATTTGAAATATCTATCATTATTGTACTTTTTAAATGCAAAATTAATCTTTTCAAAATGAATAGAGATATATCTACTTTAAATTACACCATAATTTATTAACTTTGTAACTTGAATAAAAAGAACAATAAACTTACTATGTCAAAAAAAATTCTTGTTACAGGCGGAACCGGATATATTGGTTCTCACACAGTTGTTGAATTACAGCAAGCTGGATACGAAGTGATTATTATAGACAATCTATCAAACTCTAACGCTGACGTTATTGAAGGGATTGTGAAAATAACAGGCAAAAGACCTATTTTTGAGAAAATAGACCTAGTGGACATGAAGTCTCTTGAAGCTGTGTTGAATAAGCATCAGGGTATTGATGGAATTATACACTTTGCAGCTAGCAAGGCTGTGGGCGAGTCTGTACAAAAGCCATTGATGTACTACAGAAACAATTTAGTTTCACTTATCAACCTGCTTGAGCTTATGCCTAAGCATGATATTAAAGGCATAGTGTTTTCATCTTCGTGCACCGTGTATGGCGAGCCTGATCAAAATCCTATTGATGAGAATGCCCCTATCAAGCCAGCTACATCGCCATATGGAAACACGAAACAAATCAATGAGGAAATTATTAATGACTTTGTTCACTCAGGTGCACCTATCAAAAGTGTAATTCTTCGCTACTTTAATCCTATTGGTGCCCACCCATCTGGCGAAATTGGTGAACTACCACTGGGAGTTCCACAAAACTTAGTTCCATTTATTACTCAAACTGGAATGGGAATACGTGAGCAGCTTAGCGTTTTTGGTGACGACTATGATACTCCTGACGGATCATGTATTCGCGATTTTATCAATGTTGTGGATTTATCGAAAGCTCACGTAATTGCAATTGAGCGTATGCTTGAAAACAAATCGGACGACAAAGTGGAAATCTTCAACCTTGGTACTGGCGTTGGTTTGTCTGTGTTAGAGTTGATTAAAGTGTTTGAACAAGTTGCTGGCAAACCACTAAATTACAAGATTGCTGACAGACGCGAAGGCGATATCGAAAAAATATGGGCACAAGCTGACAAAGCAAATAATGTGTTGGGTTGGAAAGCAGGTGAAACAATCGAAGACACAATGGCTTCGGCATGGAACTGGCAACAAAAGCTTCGTGAAAAGAAAATCATTTAGCCTATTGGCAATATAATAGTATAAAAGAACCTTCTGCTTTGCATATTTATTATGCCATAAGCAGAGGGTTTTTTGTGCTTTAAGTCTATTTTCATCTATCTATAAGGATATTAAAATAAAATCATGTATTTTTGCATTTGCTAAAAACATGAATATAAAGTAACAAAAAAGATATGGCAAAGGAATTAAAAGAACTTACACCACGTAGCAAGGACTATTCGCAGTGGTATCAAGATTTAGTAATTAAAGCTGAGCTAGCTGAGAATTCGGCTGTAAGAGGCAGTATGGTTATAAAGCCTTATGGCTATGCTATTTGGGAGAAAATGCAACGTCAGCTTGATGATATGTTTAAAGAGACAGGGCACGTAAACGCCTACTTTCCGCTATTTATTCCTAAATCTTTTTTAAGCCGCGAAGCAGATCACGTGGAGGGTTTTGCTAAAGAATGTGCTGTAGTAACTCACTACAGATTAAAAAATGCTCCTGATGGTAGTGGCGTGATAGTGGACCCAGAGGCAAAACTTGAAGAAGAGCTTATTGTTCGTCCTACTTCTGAAACTATTATTTGGAATACATATAAAAACTGGATTCAATCATATAGAGATCTTCCTATTCTAATTAACCAATGGGCAAACGTGGTGAGATGGGAAATGAGAACAAGACTATTTTTACGCACTGCCGAATTTCTATGGCAGGAGGGGCACACTGCTCATGCCACCGAGGCAGAAGCTATTGAGGAGACAGTAAAAATGATTAATGTTTACTCTGAATTTGCACACGATTTTATGGCTATGCCAGTAATTGTAGGTCATAAATCGGAGTCGGAAAGATTTGCTGGTGCTGTTGATACTTATACCATTGAGGCTATGATGCAAGATGGTAAGGCTTTACAATCGGGCACATCTCACTTCCTTGGTCAGAATTTTGCAAAGGCATTTGATGTTATGTTCTCTGATAAAGATGGTGGCCGCGATTACGTTTGGGCTACTTCATGGGGCGTTTCTACAAGACTTATGGGTGCACTAGTAATGACACATAGCGACGACAATGGCTTGGTTCTTCCTCCTAAGTTAGCTCCATATCAAGTGGTTATTGTACCAATTTATAGAAATGAAGAGCAACTTAATCAAATAAATGAAAAGGTTGAAGGTATAATGGCTAAACTAAAGGCTTTAGGAGTGAGTGTGAAATATGACAACTCTGACAATAAAAAGCCAGGCTGGAAGTTTGCTGAGTACGAGCTTAAAGGTGTTCCAGTAAGATTAGCAATGGGTGGTCGTGATTTAGAAAACGGCACAATAGAAGTTGCGCGTAGAGATACTCTTACAAAGGAAACAATGTCTAGCGAGGGTATTGAAGAATACATTAAGAACCTATTAGACGAAATTCAAGATAATATCTTCCAAAAGGCTCTTAAATTCAGAAATGAGAATACTCGCGAAGTAGATACTTATGAAGAATTTAAAGAGGAGATTAAAAAAGGTGGATTCTTGCTCTGCCATTGGGACGGAACTCCTGAAACAGAAGAGCTTATAAAAAATGAAACTAAGGCTACTATCAGATGCATACCAATTGAAGGAGATAAAACTCCAGGTAAATGTATGGTTACTGGTAAGCCCTCAACTCAAAGAGTTATATTTGCTCAATCTTATTAGGGCATTTCTAAAACAAATCGCAACATTAGTTCTCTAATTGAGAACTAATGTTTTTTTATCCTATTTATGTCAAAACTAAAACATTGGATATCTGCATTTAGGTTTCGTACTCTATTCTTAGCAGTGGCTGGAGTTACTCTAGGTAGTGGGTTAGCTATTCACGTAGGCCTATTCAGTAAAACCACTCTCCTACTCGCTTTACTACTATCGATATCAATCCAAATTTTATCTAATCTTTCAAACGATTTGGGAGACTATATAAAAGGTACCGACATCACGGGAAAGAGGCAAGGACCAGAGCGAGCCGTTCAAAGTGGAAAAATAACACCCAAGCAGATGAAAACTGCCATTATTATAAATACAATAATAGTGGTAATTATTGGCCTATTGCTTATTTTCACATCCATAAAGAGCATAGATGCAGTTACTATTATTGTTTTAGTTGTAGTTGGGCTAATATGCATTTTGGCAGCCCTATTTTATACATTAGGTAGATATGCATATGGATATATTGGCTGGGGCGATTTTTTTGCTTTTCTATTCTTTGGCCCCATTGCTGTAATTGGGACCTATTTCCTTCACACCAATAGCATTAGCTTACAACCGCTACTGCCCTCAATCGGATTGGGAATTATAAGCACTATGATATTGAATGTGAACAACATGAGGGATATTAAAAATGATATCAGTTCATGGAAGATAACTGTGGCTTCTAAAATGGGACTTCTCGGGGCTAAAGTGTACCACACTGTAATGACAGTGGCTATGTTTTTGTTATTTCTCACCTATAGCTTTCTATTCGCTGCTCATCCTTGGTATAGATATCTTTATGTTTTGGTTTACATTGTGCAATCTAGGACATTGATTAATATATGGAAAAAATCAGATAAAGAACTTGATCCATACTTGAAAGAGACAGCCATTGCAGGCTTTTTGCTTTCCCTTATCTTTAGCATTTGCATTAATATATAGAGGATATTATTAAATGAGAAGAGTTCTAGTCATATTAGGGAAGTACATTAGAAGAGTTATTGATTTCTTTTATCCACCTTTCAGCAAATACTTTAGCAGGCAATTCTTTAGATATGGAGTTACAGGATCAGCAAATATGCTATTCGATTGGATATTGTTTTTTGTTAGCTACAACTTTATTTTTCAGAAAACTATTTTAGATATTCCTCTAATCAATATTAGTATTAGTCCACATATTGCAGCTCTTTTAGTAACATTCCCTATCACATTACTTACAGGCTTCTTATTACAAAAATACGTAACATTCACTGCATCCGAAGTACGCGGATACTATCAGTTGGCACGATATATGTCCGTTGTAGGTGTCAACTTACTTATCAATTATTTTGGTATTAAACTATTAGTTGAAGTATTCAGGTTTTATCCTACCATATCTAAAATGATTGTAACAGGTATATGCACTGCCTTTAGCTACTTCTCTCAGAAGTATTTCACATTCAGAAGTAAGTCATAGTATTCACATCCATATGTCATCGGGATATTCCACATGGTGCAAAAATAGTGCGTGTCCTGGGGCTGAATCGCCTGCCTTTTGCCTATCCTTTTGAGCGAATATTTTTCGCAGTCCATCCTCATCTAGTTTGCCTTTACCTATTTGCAACATAGTACCCACAATAGCACGGACCATGTTTCTGAGAAATCTATTGGCAGTGATAGTGAAAATCAAATCATCACCATCAACTTCCCAATATGCATCACGAATATGACATATATTTGTCTTCACATCAGTGTGTAGCTTACTAAAGCTAGTAAAATCTTCGTATTCCATAAACACTTTGCACATAGAATTCATGTATTCAACATCTGGTGCAAAATAGATTCTATGTTTATAATCATACATAAAAGCATCCTTCTTAGTTGTAACATGATATTTATAGGTTCTCGATGCTGCCGAAAATCGTGCGTGCGCATCATCTTTTACTCTTCTAATAGCATGAATAGAAATATCTTTAGGTAAAAAATTATTTAATCTTCCCACCATAGATTCACAATCAACTATCTCTGACTCTACATCAAAATGTGCAAACATTTTTTCGGCATGAACTCCGGCATCAGTTCTGCCAGCACCTACAACATCAATTTCTTGCCTTAAAATAGTTGACAATGACTTTTGAAGAACTTCTTGAACCGATAATCCATTAGGTTGTATTTGCCAACCCACATAATTTTTCCCACTATATGATAACTCTGTAAAATATCTAATCATATTATTAGTATAAAGCTGTATTTAAAAAAAGACTTGTAGAAACCACTCCCACAAGTCTTATATATTATGATTTATAAATGTTTATCTAGCAGTTATATGAAAGCATGCTTGTTGCCTTTCATGCTTAACGTAGCACCTATCCTCATTTTTCAAGTCGTAAATAACCTGAGCAAGAACAAGCTTCAATCTCTCTGGCATCACTTCATTAGTACTATCAGGCACAACCTGATCAAATCTCTTCCACGATATATCGAATGTTGTTCCATACCTATGAGTAGAGTTGTGACTTGCATTTGTATTCCTCGTTGTTAAGCTAGCAACATCATCATCTGAACGCAAAACACTAGTTAAGTACAATTTATACAGAGGCAAATCCTTGCTATATAACGAATCTCTGAAATTATGAGCAATATCAATAAAGAGCTTTGCAGCTGTAGGAACTAAAAAAGGAACGGAATGAGTAAGATCATAAGTTCTATAAAGTTCGAGTTCGTCAGGTAATCTTACCAGTTTTTTTCTATACTTAATTGTATCATCTCTACTTTCAAGTGGTGGAATTCCAAGCTCTTCAGCAGAAGACATATGCAAATCTTGCAAGTCATTAAACTCTAAATTGTAATTGCCAGTAAATCGCTTTGGTCTCTCTGGCTTTACCCCCTCAATAATTGAACCCGACTCGTCGCTATTAGCCTTACCACTTCCACAACTGTATAATAATAAAGATGCAAACAAAAGGAAAATATAAAAAACGTTCCTCATATCACTCTACTATTTATTCATTTCACGCAATCTAATCTTTGTTAGTGCTTGCTTTGTGTTTAAGGGGAAATCACCATCCATCATCCAAGCATAATATCCTGGCTCATCTACCAACACTTTGGCTACAGGCTTCCCTTTATGTTTACCAAAATTGAACAGCTCAACACCATTTTCATCATAAATCATTCTGCCAGCATAGTCAACATTATCATTAAAACTTGAATACTCCTTTGATAAAGCCTCAATATCATTTGTTAGGTCGGGGTACATCTTCAACTGCGACTTCAACACCTCGTACGTAGCTCTTGTATCAACCTCTGCTGAGTGAGCATTCTCTAAAGTCTTATCACAGTAAAACTTATATGCAGCCGATAGAGTTCTAGGTTCTTTACGATGATATATTATCTGAACATCTATAAACTTACGCTTACTCATATCAAAATCTATTCCGGCCCTTAAGAACTCCTCAGATAACATAGGCACATCAAAACGGCTTGAATTAAAACCTGCCAAATCGCTACCCTCTAAAATCTCAACTAATGATTTAGCTATCTGTTTAAATGTAGGACAATCCTTCACATCCTCGTCAGTAATTCCATGTATTGCTGTAGATTGTGGTGGTATAGGCATCTCCGGATTTATACGGCGAGTCTTCACCTCCTCCTTTCCATTAGGGAATACTTTAAGTATCGAAATTTCTACAATTCTATCTTTAGATATATTTATACCGGTTGTCTCAAGATCAAAAAAGACTAACGGGTTTTTCAAATTAAGCTGCATATTATTTTATGTATTTATAAACTCCACTCCTAGTCATTAAGCATCATTGGCATCAACAACGACAGAACGTCCTCGTCCTCTTCATTTTCAACTGGGAATATAATACCTGCTCGTGAAGGATCTGATAGTTCAAGTGTAACATCTGAAGCAGGTATGTTGCTAAGAATATCGATAAGAAACACTGCTTTAAAACCAATACTCATCACATTGCCATTATATTGACAAGGTATCACCTCCTCAGCCGAAGTTTGGAAATCAATATCTTGTGCCGAAATAGTAATCTTATCTTGAGACATCTGAAGCTTCACAAGGCTACTTGCAGGATTAGAGAATACACTTACACGCTTCAAGGCATTTAAGAATGAAACTCTATCTAGTGTTACATTGTTGGGATTGTTTTGTGGAATTACCGAATTATAATTTGGGAAACGTCCCTCAACAAACCTACATATCAAAATGTTATTTGACATCTTAACATAAGCGTTGTTTTCATCAAAAATAATTTCCACATCACCACTCTCCTTTGGCAACAATGATCTAAGAAGCAGTGCAGCCTTCTTAGGCAATATAAATGAAGCTCTACCATCTCCCTTTACTGCTGTATTAATTATTCTAACAAGCTTATGACCATCTGATGCTACGAAAGTCATATTCTCGTCTGTGATATCAAAATAAATACCATTCATCACTGGGCGTAGCTCATCTTCTGCAGTTGCATAAATAGTTCTATTGATACCATTGAATAATACTTCAGCAGGCAAAACCATGCTTATCGCTGAGTCTTTCAACTCCTTAGGTGTAGGAAACTCATCGCTCTTTTGTCCCACAAAATTATACTTACCATTATGATAGAATATAAACACCTCAAGTGTCTCAAGATTTACATCTATAGTTAATGGCTGATCAGGTAACTCTCTTAATGGCTCCAACAGGTTTTTAGCATTGATAGCTAGGCTACCAGGTTCGGAAAGTTCACTAACCTCAAGCTTCGTTTCGAGCCTAGTCTCTGCATCAGCAGCAGTGATAGTCAATACATTATCTTCCAATTCCAATAAAAAACAATCTAAAATAGGGATATTGTTTTTTGGATTTATCACTCTACTTATTGCTTGCAAATGACTCAATAGTGCTGAACTAGATACAACAAATTTCATAGGGCATTATTTTTTATTTATGTTTCAATTTTCTTATTAATTAGCAAATATACAAAAATTATAATTGCTGGTATTACCAGACTCCCATTTTTAGAGTAAATATATTTCATATGATTGAAATTATTTACCATCAAAGGTGTCATTCAGAACTCACACTAATACTTTATAAGTGTAGTATTTATTATAAATCTCATTTCGCTAAAGTTATTCTTTACTCCTTGGATGATGCTCCAAAATCTCTTCTCGTAAATACTGTGTGTCTAAATGAGTATATATTTCTGTTGTGGATATCTTCTCATGCCCCATCATCTCTTGAATAACTCTAATGTTTGCTCCTCGCTCTAATAAATGCGTAGCAAAAGAGTGACGAAACACGTGAGGGCTAATATCCTTATCAATTCCAGCCTCTTCACTATATTTACGAACATAATGAAAAACTGTAATACGTGATATAGCTGTTCCTCTTGCACTCAAAAACAAAACATCCTCACTCCCTCTTTTTATATTTATTTGAGCTCGATAAGGAATGTAGTTTTTAATTTTCTGAATTGCAGTCTCCGAAATAGGCACAAGGCGTTGCTTATCTCCCTTCCCTCTAACACGAATAAATCCCTCGTTAAAAAACAGATCAGAGAATCTAAGATTAATCAATTCTGACACTCTTAATCCACAGCTATACAAAGTTTCAATAATAGCATAATTTCTAGTTCCCTCTGAAGTTGATACATCAATTACACCAAGTATATCATCTATCTCTTCTATTGATAAAGTTATAGGCAATCTCTGACCCAAACTTGGAGATTCAATAAGAGCCGTAGGATTAATATCAATAAACCCATCCAACTCCAAGAAGTTGAAAAACGATTTTAACCCAGAGAGAACTCTAGCTATAGAACGTGCTGTTATATTCTTATCATACAAATCCGCAAGAAGAGATTCAATATGCCTAGTTTTGATATCACCGAGCCCAAGGTTATTACTCTCAGCGTATTCTATAAGCTTATCCAAGTCATGCATATATGCATCGATTGTATTTACAGAAAGCCCCCTTTCAATCATCAAATATTGTTTATACTTTCGAATTGGTGAATTGTTATTCATAAAATCAATCCCCCTTTTCAAAATTAGAAACCAACTCTTTTGCCTGTTTTATATAACTATCTATCTTTTTAGTAGATAAATTCAATTCCTCTTCTTTAATTTCCTTTCCCCTCTCCATTGAGATTAATAAGTTTGTCAACTTTTCATCTCCTATCATCTGGAAAAGTGGTAACATCTTATGAGCTAGGTTCGCTGAATTATTATCACCCCCATTACCATTTAGGCTTTTTAGCGAAATATTCAACGATTCGCATTCAGAAATAAATGCCCTCAGAATAGACTTTGAGCTTTCTGAGTCTTCCTTTACATAAGCTATCAAATTATCAATTCCAATAGAAACATTAGTAATCGATTGACTTATATCCGAGGGTTTCTTATCTTCCACAACTGATTTAATACTCCTAACAAGCTCATCAGGATTGAATGGCTTTTGTAGCAAACCAGCAAAGCCAGACTTACGATATTCTTCTACATCAATTTCCGAAGTGGCAGTAAGAGCAATTATTGGAGTCCCATTAGCTATACTTAATTCTTTTATCTCCTTTATAAGTGCAAAGCCATTCATTCCAGGCATTTGTATATCAAGAAAAATCAGATCGAAAGATTGATTCTTCAAGATATTAAAAACATTTATTGGGTTTGTCTCTGAAACTACCCTTACATTATGAGGCTTTAAAATTTCTTTCACTAATGTCTGTTGAATTGAATCATCATCTACAAATAAAACTGATAGATTAGAAAGTTTTAAATCACTCGATCCATTATTTTGTGATACATTCTTTTTTGCTTTATCATCAATAGATATTTCAACAGGTATAGAAACAAAAAACTCAGTTCCAACACCCTTAGTTGAATTAAAACTTATGTCACCATTCATCTCATCCACCAATCCTTTTGTTATAGCCATTCCCAAACCGTTTCCAGTTGTAAAATGCACATTACTACCCTCTTGTTTTATTTGCTCAAACTCCTCAAATACTAAATGCTTATCTTCATCAGAAATACCGACACCGGTATCTTTAACGGTGAGTTTAAGCATTCCTTCTGAAGAGTCATGCTCTACCGTCACCTCCACATATCCTTCTGAAGTATATTTAATAGCATTAGATATTATATTCGAATACACCTCCCTGATCATAAACGGATCGCCAAAGACAACCAAATTTTTATCAAGGTGATTATTTACCTTGAAAGACAGGTTTTTCTGATTAGCTAATGGAACAAAACTATCAATCGTGTTTCTAGCAAAGCTCTGAACTTCAAAGTTCATATTATTTCTAGACCATTTACCAGATTCAATTTTCTGAAAATTGAGCAAATTATATACCAACTGTAAAATATGCTCTCCAGATAGCTTCATATTATTTAAATACATCTCATCAGACCCTTTATCTGATTTAGACTTCATAAGCTCTAAATACCCCATTATAGAGTTCATAGGCGCCTTTATATCGTGAGATATTGAGTACATAAGTTTTTCTCTCGATTTCAGCAGCTTACTAATTCTATGATTAGATTCTTCCAAGCGTCTCTTATACCTCTGACTTTTATTTATATCAACTATAAATAAAAACCCAAATACAAGTGCTATCAGTACTGCTAGTAACGAAAGCCACGATACAGTATTGTATGATCTTGAAATTGTATCCTCCTTGGCTTCAACCAACGAAATAGCCTTTTCAAGCTCTTCCTTTTCTATATGTTTAAGTAGTTCATCAACTCTCGATGTCAATATTTGATTAGTATTACTCATCGCTGCTTGCCTACTCACCAAAGCTATCTGAAACTTCTTTTGACTCTCTAGATTTAATCGCTCTGAATATCTAACCATATTAACTATTGTATCCACCACAAGCGAAAAATCCTTTTGCACCACCCTTATTGGCCTATTTTCAAGAATAACGGTAGAGTCTTGTTTACCAGCAATCGCGTCACCAAGTCTCCTAATAAGTCCTTTTCTCTCACGTCTTATTACGGTAGTATCTGTATTTGCATTTTCTACAATATCCTCAACTATATTCTGCTCTATATAATCTGAAATATTAGAATTCAATTTCTTTGGAACATACGTATTTATTGACTCTCTAATTATCGGAGGCACTTTACGAAGCGAGTCCATAAGGCTTATCACCGAAATCAGGTTTTCCTCCTTCTGATTAAGTAACATTTGTAGTGAATCCAATTGCGACACCCTCATAGTATCGATGGATAGCTGCTTCAAAGTATCAATTCTTAAAAACACATTGGGTTTTGCATCACTAAACGATTGTAAATAGTCTTTGGCGCTATCATAGGTCAACAAATCATTATAGCCTTCAGCTTCGTACAACTCATTAATTATATTGCTAACAATTACAAGCTCTCTCCTATCTTCGTCTCTTACTTTTTTCTCAGAGAAATCTACTAAGTTTTTGAATATAGCCCATAATCCCAATAGCATTATTGCTACCAATAACACATATCCACCAATTACAATATATTTTACAATTGAATTAGTACCCCTATTTTTCATATAATAATTGAATTAAAAGTATCATGTATAATTATATTTCATACAATCTAATTTTGTTATAAAGTGTTTTTCTATCGATATTCAATATTGTTGCAGCAAGAGTTTTATTTCCTTTAGCAATACTAAGTGCCTCTTCTATCTTTTTCTTCTCAAAGTTTTCTCTTTTAAATCCTTCAAGTGAGCCATCCTTAAATATTTCCATATTGCTATAAAGATACTTAGGTTTATCTTTTATAACGGGAATAATATCGGTGTTGATTGTGTCACCTTCAGTCAATAGCACCATTTTAAAAACCATATTTTTTAATTCTTGAATATTGCCCTCCCACTTTTGCTCATACATGACATCATACACCTCATTTGATATACTAAGTATTTTCTTATTAAGCTCTCTATTAGCCATTTTCAAAAATGCTTCAGAAAATGATCTAATAGCCTTTTTATTCCCCCTAATACCTGGAAGCAGCAAGCATAATTCAAGCATTTTATCTGCCAACTTTGGCACTAAGTACTCCTTTATTTGGCTTTTACTGTTTGATGTAGATATTACTATTTGCGTATAATCATCATCCTTACTTTGCTTTGTAAGTGCATCAAGCAGTAATGTTTGAAATTGTATGCTAGCTTTCTTAAATCCCTTTATATATAACAATCCTCCCCTAGCCTTTTCAAAGCAATCCCTAAAATGCAAATCATCCGTTACCTTGTCAGATTCGAAGCTAGGCTCAGCCATATCCATCACTACAAATGGGCCATTGATTTGAGTATTCTTTATATAAATAAATTTAGCTGCAGTACTTTTACCAGTTCCATTATCGCCCATAATTAGCAGGTGTAGCCTTTCATTAATAGCACTAATCATTTTATCATGATTCTCTTCTATCTCAAGCCCTTCAGGTCTCACAAACTCCTGATCTAGTTCTTTGTGACGCCTATCAATCTCACTCTTCTTAAAGGCTTCTTCTATTTTGCTAAACAATGCATTAGCATCAATTGGCTTTGGAATATAATCAAAGGCACCCATTTTAATTGACTCAACTGCAGACTCTATATCAGCAAAGCTGGTCATCATTATCATTTGTATACTAGTATCATATCGCTTAATCCACTCCAAAAAATAGAATCCATCTTCATCAGGCATTCTAATATCAGACAAGATAAGATCATATGTATTAGATTTCACTTTACCTATAGCATCGGCAACATTAGATGCAGTATCAACATTATAATCTTTTTTTATCAGCCAAGACTTAAGCATCAGACAGATAGTAAGATTGTCATCTACAACTAATATATTCTCCATATTCAAATCAATTAAGAATATCTATTCCTTATGTTTCTCATTTTTCAACTCTATGGGAATAAATATTGATGTATATAATAAAAAGACAGTGCCTGCTAGCATCGCCAAAGGCCACAAATTATTTGAAGTAAACATCAAATAAGCAGCTGCAAGCATAAAAACACAAGATAATATCTGCATATTAAATAATCGCTTGCCACGCAAACTCTTGCCTGGATAAGGGGAAGATAAAGTTATGCTCGTAAAAACCACAACCGAAAAAACCATTATCCAAGAAGCTATAAGAGGACTTGTCAAATATAGCACTGCAGAAATTAAAATTAAAACAGCCGAAACCTTATAAAACAGATCTTTTAAATTACGCATCTAATTATAAACTTTTTAATACATAAAGGATAGATATTACTATACTATGCCCGACTACAACCATTATAAGTAAAAAAGAAAAACACAGATTATTTGATTATAAAAACCTCTTCATCCTTTCTTTTCATCAAATAGTTCTCTCTGGCATACTTCTCAAGGTTATCAAGGCTCGATTGCAATTCTTCTAGCTTCGCCTTATCTATTTCTGTTTGCTCTCTATAGTACTCAATTTGAGTTTTTAAATCTTTAATCTCCTTTTCGTACTTTCTCCTTTTCAACAAACTACTATCACCAAAAATAAACAACATAGCAATCAGAACCACAAGCACTATAATCTGAATAACAGATAATCTCATAATTCTTCGAGTAAGCCATTTTTTAATATCCCTGATGTTCATTTTAGTTGAAATTTAAGCTACAAAAATAAACTATTTTTCATTGTTAATCAAGTTACTTACTAATTGAATTCAGAATTATAATAAAGCATATTCGGTATCTCATATTTTTAAACTATCTTTATGGTCTATAAACTTTTAATTTAATGTAAATAATGAAAAGAACATTTTTAAGTATCTGGATATTCTTACTAGCAGTATCAAGTACGTATCCATGCACAAACTTTCTAGTTGGCAAAAAAGCCTCTAAAGATGGCTCCACTATTATTTCCTACTCAGCCGACTCATATAATCTTTATGGCGAACTTTATCATTGGCCAGCAGCCACATACCCCAAGGGAACGATGCTGAAAGTATATGAATGGGATTCAGGAAAATATCTAGGTGAAATACCACAGGCCCTTCAAACATATAATGTGATTGGCAATATGAATGAGCATCAACTCGCAATTGGTGAAACAACTTTTGGAGGCAGACCCGAACTACAGGATAAAAATGGAATAATGGATTATGGTAGTCTGATATACATTACTCTACAAAGAGCTAAATCTGCTCGCGAAGCAATACAAGTAATGACAAGCCTTGTTGAGGAGCATGGCTTTTATAGCTCAGGTGAGTCATTCTCGATAGCCGACCCAAACGAGGTATGGGTAATGGAGATGATAGGGAAAGGCGAAGGAAACAAAGGAGCAGTATGGGTAGCAGTGCGCATTCCAGACGATTGTGTTTCGGCCCATGCCAATCAAGCTCGCATCCAACAATTCCCACTCAATGATTCAGAAAATTGCATCTATTCGCCTGATGTAATTTCTTTTGCCAAAGAAAAAGGATATTATGAAGGAAATGATGATGACTTTAGCTTTGCCCAAGCTTATGCACCTCTTGATTTTGGAGCACTTCGCTTTTGTGAGGCTCGTGTTTGGTCATTCTTTAACAGAGTAAACAGCTCAATGGGCGAGTATGTAACATACGCCCAAGGTAAAACTACCGACCCAATGCCATTATATATCAAAGCTGACAACAAGCTTAGTGTAAGAGATATCCAAAACCTTATGCGCGATCATTACGAAGACACTGAACTAGACTGGAGATACGATATTGGTGCAGGTCCTTTTAATTCGCCTTACAGATGGTCGCCACTAACATATGAGGTTGACTCGGTAGCCTATTGCAACGAAAGACCAATTGCTACACAGCAAACTGGATTTTCGTTTATAGCCCAAATGCGTTCATGGTTGCCCAGCCCAATAGGTGGTATCCTTTGGTTTGGCATAGATGATGCAGCACAAACAGTTTACTATCCATTCTATAGCGGTCACAATAAAGTTCCTCATGAAATGGAGGTAGGAAACGGCGATTTATTAACCTATTCAGAAACCTCAGCCTTTTGGACACATAATCTTGTTTCGAACATGGTTTATACCAGATATAGCGATAAAATCAAAGATTTACAAAAGGTTCAGCAGATGCTAGAGGACAAATTTGAAAGTAATCAACCACAAGTTGAAAATAAAGCACAGGAATTGTTCAACAATTCTAATGATGAGGCTGTTACATATCTAACCAACTATACCAACAAATTAGTTGAAGATGGCATGACAGAGTGGAAAAAGCTTAGCCAATACCTACTTGTCAAATATATAGACGGAGTGGTGAAGCCCGAGGATAATGGACAATTCAAGAGAAATGAACACGGACAGCCTGCATCACCAATTAGAACAGGATACTCTGAAGAGTTTTACAAAAAGGTGATAGAACAAACAGGAGATAAATATAAAGTATTGCCAGTTGAATAAATAATAATGTGTATTTTTGGGCCCATTTTTCTTTTAATAAATTACAAAACAGATACACATACAAAACAAAAGATTTAAGACATTGTTATCTTAGGGCTTGAATATGAAATAAAACAAAACAAAACATATAAATTTTATGAGTAACGAGACATTATTAGATCAAGTATCTCACAAGGCTCAAATGTGGCTTGAGGGGAACTATGACGACAAAACTAAAGAAGAAGTTAGAGAAATGCTAGATAATGAAGACAAAAGTCAACTTATCGATGCATTTTACAAAGACTTGGAATTTGGTACAGGTGGACTTCGTGGCATTATGGGTGCAGGAAGCAATAGGATGAACAAATATACTGTTGGCGCAGCAACTCAAGGTTTAGCAAATTATCTACTTAAAGAATTTGATTCACTTAAGCAAATCAAAGTAGTGATAGGACACGACTGCAGAAATAATAGTCGCAAGTTTGCAGAGATTGTTGCTGATATTTTTAGTGCTAACAATATAAAAGTATATCTTTTTGAAGAACTAAGACCTACCCCCGAAGTATCTTATGCCATACGAAAACTTGGATGCCAAAGTGGAGTAATGATTACTGCATCTCACAATCCCAAAGAGTATAATGGCTTTAAAGCATATTGGGAAGATGGTGCTCAAGTACTAGGACCTCACGACAAAAACATTATCGGCGAGGTAAATAGAGTTTCGTCAATTGACGATATCAAATTTGAAGGCAACAAAGATTTGATTGAAATAATTGGTGAGGACATGGACAAAGCATTTATCAATAGAGTAAAAAGCTTTGTTTTATCACCTGAAGCTATTGCCAACCAGCACGACTTGAAGATTGTTTACACTCCAATTCACGGAACTGGTATTAAGCTAATTCCTGATACACTAAAAGCTATTGGGTTTACTAACATCATCGATGTGCCTGAGCAAAATGTTATTAGTGGCGATTTTCCTACAGTTGTTTCACCAAATCCAGAGGAACCAGCAGCACTAGACTTAGCTATCAAAAAAGCTATCGAACAAGATGCTGATATAGTATTGGCTACCGACCCAGATGCTGACAGAATAGGAGCAGCAATTAAAGACAATGACGGCAATTTCTTCTTGCTAAATGGCAACCAAATATTGCTTGTATTGACTTACTACCTTGTAACCCAACGTAAGCAAAGAGAACTACTTACTGGTAAAGAGTTTATAGTTAAAACAATTGTTTCAACAGAGTTAATCAAAGAAATTGCTAAGAAAAACAATGTTGAGATGTACGATTGCTACACAGGATTTAAATGGATAGCTCAAATAATACGCGATAATGAAGGCAAGAAAAAATATATCGGAGGTGGTGAAGAGAGCTTCGGATTTTTAGCTGATGATTTTGTTCGAGACAAGGATTCAGTTTCTGCATGTACATTATTTGCTGAGATTGCAGCTTGGGCAAAAGATCAAGGAAAAACGGTGTATAACATAGTGCAGGATATATACATGGAATACGGATACTCTAAAGAGGTAAATATTTCACTTGTACGCACAGGTAAAGAAGGAGCAGACGAAATTGAGGCAATGATGAAAAACTTCAGAGCCAACCCAATTAAAGAGCTAGCAGGTTCGCCAGTTATTTTGTCAAAAGATTATGCGAAACTTGAGAGCTATGATTTCAAAAAAGATGAAGTTACAACACTAGCAATGCCTACTACTTCCAATGTGCTACAATACTTTACTGAGGATGGCACAAAAGTATCAATTCGTCCTTCTGGAACTGAACCAAAGATTAAATTCTATCTTGAAGTGAAAGGACCAAAGGTATCTTCAGCCGAAGAAATTGCTAAAGCAGAAGCAGGAGCAAATGTAAAAATTGAAGCTTTAAAAGAGCACTTCGGTCTGTAACTAGGTTACATATTATAATTACAAAAGACACAGATTGCCTATTATATTAATATTGGCAACTGTGTCTTTTTTTCATACTATAATTTCACAAACTATACTACCAACATACTATACCAATTAATAACTGCCTGGGCACAAATACAGAATAACTCACAATTTATAATCATTCTTTGTTTCAATCATTATTAAAAGCTATTTTTGCCAACTAAAAAGTAATAGAGATGAACTTCAAACGAATGTCGGGTTCTGCTTACGCAGATTCAAAACCACATTTCGAAGCACTCAATGGTCTTCGCGGAGTGGCGGCCCTAATGGTTATTTGGTATCATGTTTTTGAAGCATTTGCCACCAGTCCTATCGATCAGCGATTTAATCATGGTTACTTAGCAGTTGACTTTTTCTTTGTCCTCTCAGGCTTCGTTATTAGCTACGCATATGACGACAGATGGCACAGAATGTCAGTCAAAGATTTCTTCAAACGCAGAATCATTCGTTTACATCCACTAGTGGTTATAGGTGCACTATTTGGAGTTATCACATTCATGATACAAGGTAGTGTGCAATGGGACGGAACAAAGGTGTCACCTTCATGGATAATAATTTCTTTATTATTAAGCTTATTTTTAATACCAGCCCTTCCAGGTAGCGGTGCCGAAGTAAGAGGAAACGGAGAAATGTTTCCATTAAATGGACCCAGCTGGTCGCTATTTTTCGAATATATAGCTAATATATTTTACGCACTTTTTCTCCGTCGCTTACCCATACGTGCTCTTGCATCTGTTGTAATAGCCACCGGAATAGGGCTTGCTTACTATTCAATAGCAGGACTATCTGGCTATGGTAATTTAGGTGTAGGTTGGTCGCTATTAGATAATAACTTACTTGGTGGTTCGCTACGTATAATGTTCTCATTTTCGGCAGGTATGCTTGTTTCGCGCATATTCAAGCCTAGCAAAATCAAAGGTGCTTTTTGGATTGCATCAGCTGCCATCATTATTTTACTATCCATTCCGTATGTTGGCAACGAAAATAGCACTTGGATAAATGGCATCTACGACTCAGTTGTGGTTATACTAATATTCCCACTCTTGGTATTTATGGGTGCATCTGACTATTCAAACAAAAGCAAATCGAGCAACAAAAGTTTACAAAAGATATATCGATTTTTGGGAGACATCTCCTACCCATTATATATAATACACTATCCATTTATGTATCTGTATTATGCCTGGGCATGGAGCCACGAACCATCACTAACTTTTGCACAAACATGGCCAATAGCTCTGGTTCTATTCTTCGGAAACATCGCTTTGGCTTATGTGGTGATGAAGTTTTACGATATACCTATTCGACGCTGGTTGTCTAACAAGTTTATCTATCGCAAATAAAATGCGCACTATTATATAAAAAACGTCGAGAGTTTTATAGCTCTCGACGTTTTTTTATATCCATACTTAGATGAATAACTTGAAATCTATTTAACCAGTTTCAACTCATCAATAATATGTGGTGCATTCATTATTTTATCAATAGTGTAAAGCACATAGCGAATATCTACACTAATAGTGCGCTGCATATCAGGATCAAAAATAATGTCCCCACTCAATGCCTCCCAGTTACCATCAAAAGCAAGACCTATTAGTTCGGCATTAGCATTCATAACGGGGCTACCAGAGTTTCCACCTGTAATATCATTATCCGACAAGAAATTAATACGAAGCGTACCATCCTCGGCAGCATATTGTCCGAAGTCTCTTGATTTGATAGCATCTCTGATATATTGTTGCAAATCAAACTCAGGGTCTCCCTCTTTATATTTCTCCATTATTCCTTTTTCGGTAGTATAGTAGTTATACCATGCACCATCATAAGGCACATATCCCTTCACCGATCCGTAGCTCATGCGCTGTGTGAAAGTAGCATCAGGATAAAAATCTTTTTTATTATCCATTTCTATTAGTGCAGCTATTAGTTCACGTTCACCTTTCATAATACTTTCGTATGAAGATAACATATTGCCCGAAATTTCGTAACCCATATCCTTTGTAGATATAGCTAGTTGCATTGCAGGATCTTGCGTCAATATCTCGGTATCGGCAGTTTTTAGCAATTCCAACAAGTCTTCAAGATTTGTAAACTTACTGTTTGCAAACAACCAATCGGCATATGCTTTATAATCGCCACCAAATTCTTCATTAATTACATTATATATGTCGGGATGATATTTTTCAGGAACACGCTTTGCATAAAGTTCCATTAGCGATACCACCACATCATGATCCAAGCGAGGCTCATAATTTTTGTATGCCTCAAGGATTCTATCATTTATGAAATCGGCCTTTTCCTCGTCCGTTCCACCTGGATTGAACTGCAGGATAGTGTTTGCAAATCTTATTAGCTCAATACCATTGTTGAATGTTTCCATAAAGTAGGTAACATATTTAGCATCTTCGGCCGAACCTTCGTAGGCTTCTTTTAGTGAAGACAATAAATCACCATACTTAGCACTATTCTGTTCCGAACTGTCAATCCATTGGCTCAATCTCGACTCAAGCTCTTCTTTTTCACCAAGTACACCTAGCTTAACCAAAGCCTCGTTCATACCCATAGAGTTTTTCCAGTAGTTGGAACTTCCTGCATATTTGTTGGCATATTTTAGGCGGATAGTATCGTTTTGAGTCATTTCGTTCCACCAGATATCTTGCTTAACACCTCTAACTTCGATTCGGGGTTTATTTTGCGACTCCATCATTTGCTTGATACCGAATGACGACAAATATCTTTGAGTGCTACCAGGGTATCCAATAGTCATTGCATAATCGCCATCGTTTACTCCAGCCATCGACACTGGCACTACATACTTAGGTTGGTAAGGCACATTGTTTTCAGAATACCTTGCAGGCTTATTATCATTATCTGCATACACACGGAACACCGAGAAGTCGCCCGTATGGCGTGGCCACATCCAGTTGTCGGTATCACCACCATACTTACCTACCGAAGATGGAGGAGTAACTACTAAACGTATATCGCGAAACACATCATATACAACTTTATAATATTTGTTTCCAGAATAAAAAGGAATAATACGTGCTGATGTAAATGGATCATCTTCATATTTATCAATCATTGCATCCGAAATAGAATCGATTGCATTAGATCGCTGAATTTCGCTAAGCCCTGCAGGAATTTGCGACAATATTGCATCAGACACATCCTCCATACTTCTCAAAAATTGTATCGTAAGTCCATCAGCATGCAGTTCTTCACCATGATTGTCTGCTTTAAACCCGTTTTTAAGATAGTCGTGCTCCACCGCACTTAGTTTTTGAATGGCTGCATATCCACAGTGATGATTGGTAAATATCAAGCCCTGATCAGATACGGCTACACCTGTACATCCACCACCAAAAATAACTACTGCATCCTTTAGCGATGAGTTGCTTTCATCGTACAAGCGATCGATTGGGAAAGTGAATCCCAACTCCTTCATTCGTTCTACGCTCTGACGGTTAAGTTCTTTTAATAGCCACATGCCCTCATCGGCTTTGACTATGGTGATTGCCATTAGAGCTAAGGCAATCGATAAAAATGTTTTTTTCATTAAAACGTGATTTTTTTGAATTATTATTTTATTTCTTAATCTGCATTTTTACGTGAAAAATATTTGCCTATCAAAGGCATATCTCGCAAAGGTAATTCTTTTTTTATAACGATAATTGCATAAACTACAACAATTATGGTATTTACTAAGAGTCGCAACCACACATTATCAATATAATTGTGTGATATCTGAATGCCAGCAAATAAGACTACGGCAATTAGGGTAAACGTCAACGCCGTTTTGAGGTTATAGGGGATGGGATAATGCTTTTGCCCGAGAAAGAACGAAACAACCATCATAATAAGATTTGCCACAAAGGCAGCCCATGCACAAGCCATATAACTATGGGTAGGGATAAACAAAATCTGGATAGTGAGCGTGATGATAAAGCCCATAATAGACATGTAGGCTCCCCAGCGAGTTTTGTCGGTAAGCTTATACCACAACGAAAGATTGAAATATAATCCAAAAAACAACTCACCAATCATAACAATGGGAACCACCTTGAGGCCTTCGTGATAATTTTGAGGAATCAAGAACTTGATAACATCTAAATACCCCATTGTAAAAAGAAAAATAAGTAATCCGAGTATCAAAAAGTATTTTGATGCATCAGCATAAGATTTTACAGACTTGCCGGTAGAATCTTTATCTTTAGCAAATATAAAGGGCTCGAAGGCATACCTAAAAGCTTGGGTAAACATCACCATTATGATAGCTATCTTAAAGCTCTGTCCATAAATACCCAATTGGGTAAGGGCGTCACTTTTGTCGGGATAAAGTACTGGGAATATTATCTTATCCATCGTTTGGTTTAATACGCCAGCAATCCCCAATATCATTATAGGAAACGAGTATCTAAAAATACGTGATAGTAGCTCTCTGTCAAATCGATATTTAATTCGCAACTCAGGAGTAAGGAATAAGAACTGTGATGCCGAAGCCATCAAGTTTGAATAAAGTATATAATCTACTCCGTTTTTTATGTCGTACCAACCAAACATAGCAGGATTAACCTCCTTAAGCTTGGGTGCAATTAGGAAGAAGAATAGATTAAAGAATATGGTAAGCACCACATTCAATATTTTTATAAAAGCAAACTTTATTGGGCGCTGTTTAAATCGTAGATAAGCAAAGGGTATCGATGCCATGACATCGATGGCAAGGATAAGAAATATCACCACCAAGTAGTGCGGCTTTATAGCCATGCCAAAACCACTTAGGCCATTGGATATAGGATTTAGAAATGATAGAGCAACAACCAGAAACAATACTGTGGTAGAGAAAATAGAAATAAGTGTGGTGGAATATACTGTCATCGGATTTTGCTCCTTATTGGCAAATCTGAAGAATCCAGTCTCCATACCATACGTCAAAATCACCTGCAAAAGCGCCACATAGGCATAAAAATTGGTTATAGCCCCCATTTCGGCTCTTGTTTCGAGCGCAAAAGCCCAGAAGAGACCCAAAAACCAGCTCAATAACTTAGGAACAATACTACTTACACCATAAATAGCAGTTTCCTTTGCCAACACTTTCATTTCACTCGCCATAATATCCGTTTAGTATTTGTGAGTCACAAAATTAATCAAAATATGCAGAGTATGCTTTATTATATAAAACATCGTGCTGAAAATTACTTTTAATAGCTATGATAGAGTGAGAGTGTTTTAAGAAAATAGCACATTTAAAATATTAAATATGATGGATATTATTATGCTACAAATAGCATTCACACTACTCATAGTCAAACCACTTATTATCAACCATTAATATACAATACTACGTTAAATCTATATTTTCAATTACATTGCAATCGTCGTACGCTCGGTCACCCCTTTTGAATGGCCTCTTGTTCAGCATTCTATCGGTCTTTTCGCAGAACTATTTATTAAATAATATAGAGAGTTTTTTAGCTATAAATGGAGATTTTATAAAACTATAAAGTGAGCTTCAGGATTCAGTTCTTGTGTT
>CAYTQG010000001.1:26389-98299 GCA_964439965.1 uncultured Proteiniphilum sp. | reverse complement strand
CAAACTGCCCTTGTTTTGTTACAAAAAAACAGCCAAACTGCCTTTGTTTTGTTACAAAAATGGAGGCAAACTGCCCTTGCTTTGTTACAAAAAAATAAAACAACATACTAACAATCAGAAGAATACATTCAAGTATAATTTTTCAGATAATTATGTGAATTTCCATCGCACTTTTGTTGTATAATATTCCAACAATTGAAGTCCAATATAACGACAATTTATAATACTTAAAGCAGGGATTAAACTCGTATTTTATGGCTTAAAATACGAGTTTAATCCTATTAGCATTTGTAGAGCTGAGCACTTCCATTATTTTTATTTACATTTGTAGTATAACAAAGAAATTGACGAATGAGATATGAATAAAAAGGATTTAAGGATTGTTTTTATGGGTACACCTGGCTTTGCGGTGGAATCGCTAAAGGCTTTGGTGGAAAACGAATATAATGTGGTGGGGGTAATAACGGCTCCCGACAGACCAGCTGGTAGGGGGTATAAACTGCAACCATCGGCTGTGAAGGAGTATGCACTTACTCAGGGACTTAATATTTTGCAACCCGAAAAGCTGAGGGATGAGGGCTTCTTGGATGAGTTGCGTGCTTTAAAGGCCGATATACAGGTGGTGGTGGCATTTAGGATGTTGCCCGAAGTGGTGTGGGATATGCCACCTAAAGGCACATTTAATTTGCATGCTTCGCTATTGCCTCAATACAGAGGCGCTGCACCTATCAATTGGGCTATAATAAATGGAGAGAAGGAGACGGGAGTTACCACTTTCTTTTTGAAGCATGAGATTGATACTGGAGAGATTATATTTCAGGAGAGTATAAAGATTGAGGACAACGATAATGTGGAGGTTGTACATGATAAGCTGATGAACATTGGTGCCAATCTGGTGGTGAAAACTATAGATGCGGTAATTGAGGATAATGTGATGCCAAAACCACAGAGCGACTTTTTCAGCTGTGAGAGTGAGCTAAAGCCTGCGCCCAAAATATTTAAAGATACTTGCCAAATTGATTGGACAAAGGGTGTGGAGGAGATTCATAACTTTGTACGTGGATTATCGCCCTATCCTGCTGCTTGGACTGACTTGAAGGTGAAAGACGAGAATCTTTCATTTAAGATATTTGAGACTAAGCCGATAAAGGAATCTCACGACAAGCAGCCAGGCGAGATTGTTACAGACAACAAAGCCACCCTACGCATTGCTGCACAAGATGGCTTTATTGATGTTTTGGATCTTCAGCTATCGGGTAAGAGAAGAATGAAAACTGATCAGTTTCTAAATGGTTTCTCTTTCGAATAGCCTACAAAGTTATGTAATGGGGCTTACCACTTATAGTTGAGACCTACACTTAACAGCTCATTGATCTGAAGATACTTATATTTATCATCTGCAGGCACGCCATCATCGTATCGTAGATTTACATATAGACGTGTGGATAAGGCATTGGTTAGAGCCATATTGAGGGTGTTTTCTAACTCAGCTTCCACTTTGTGGTAACTAGTAAAGTATTTGAATCGAGTATTTAGTTCGATATACTTATTAAAGTTATAAATCAAATTGCCCGTAACGGTAGAACCCACATCAAGCACGTGCTTTTTGCCTTCTTCAATACCGTATCGTTTTACATCAACATCTTTATGATTTACATATTTTAGACTAAGCGATGCAGGGTCGAAGTTGAAACTTAGGCGAACACGGCGGTGGCGCACCTTCTCTGATTTCTTATCTAGATTGTATTTCAAACCCACACCCAGATTGACATATAGTGGTGCCAAAAAAGCCGACTGAATTTCGTTGGAGTTTACAGGGTGATTATTGAAGAATTGCGATCGAGCATCAACGTTGGTAGAGTATGACCAATGCTTTCCAAAAGCATCTACACCAAAGTCGGCTACATAGCGCAACACATCGTCGGTAATTCTATAATTACGTAACGTATCATCAGGCGCAGTCATAAGCGCTACACGCATTTCGAGCGTATTATTGAAACGCACTTTATTTTTCCTATAATTAAATCGAAGCGTGTGGCTATTGATGATATTGAAGTTGCTCGTTCCCCCTTTGTGCCAGTTGGGCGAAAAATAGTTTTGAGTGAAATGGAGCGAGTGATCGCCGTTCGTAGTCCAATATATACGGCGAAGCTTTACTCCATCTACCTTAGGAGCTTCAAGAGAGAAACTTGTTTCTGTAGATATCAATTCTTTAAACGGATTGAATGTTTCTATCACATCTTTATCAGTACCAATCATTGGCTCATCATCAAAATCCATGTATGTAAACTTCACCTTGTCGAGATTGTTACTATAATAGTCGAGGCGCACTTTTCGCATAAACTCATTATGATCAAGACGTTTTGCAAATGTCTTCTCCTCAGGAATTAAAGCTCCCTTATACTTATAATCCTTCTTAGGTGGGTAGAAACTTAAATCATCAGGCACCAAACCACCAGTAAAAACTATTGGTAGGAATAGTGGATCAACAATAACGGTATCGCGCAGCGTCACCCAATCGGCAAGTTGCCTAATAGGCCTGTCGGGCAGTTGCAAAATACCATACTCATTTCTATAATACATAGAATCGAGCGGTACAATGCCTGATGGCAAATTATCGGTCACAAATATAGTATCGTTTGTTTGCGGAGAAATGGTATCGTGTGTTACAGCAATCCCATTTGTTTCTTTATCATTTTCAATAACCGCATTTTGTCGTACTAATTTTTCGACATCTGTTATTTCTTCAAATAGCTGTGTGCTTATTGTTTCCTGTGCAAAAAGCTTGTTGCTTGCAAGCAGACATATAAATAAAATGAGAAACAATCCTTTATGCTTCATATTCATTACAATATTTCTAGTTTATCAAAACACAAAGATAGCTAGAAAACTTGACATTTTAGACATGATGAAATTTTACACTGATAAATAAACTCAAAATAAACAAACTTTTTCAGCTTTATTTTATATTTTTGTTCACATATCAACCCATTATAAACTAAAATATATGAAGGGAATCGTTTTAGCCGGAGGTTCAGGGACAAGACTCTATCCCATCACAAAAGGAATTTCGAAACAGTTGATTCCGATTTACAACAAACCGATGATCTATTATCCAATATCGGTGCTGATGCTAGCAGGTATTCGTGAAATACTTATTATATCCACTCCACACGATTTGCCTGGCTTCAAGCGCTTGCTGGGTGATGGCTCGGACTATGGTGTGAGTTTTGAATATGCTGAGCAACCATCACCTGATGGATTGGCACAAGCATTTATTATTGGTGAGGAGTTTGTGGGCAACGACAGTGTATGCCTAATACTTGGAGATAATATTTTTCATGGAATAGGACTTACTGACTTATTAAAAGAGGCTGTGGCGGATGCCGTAGATAACAATAAGGCAAGTGTATTTGGATATTGGGTAAACGATCCTGAGAGGTACGGGGTGGTTGACTTTGACGACAATGGCAAGGCTTTGAGTATTGA
Source organism: uncultured Proteiniphilum sp. (assembly GCA_964439965.1). Taxonomy (GTDB): domain Bacteria; phylum Bacteroidota; class Bacteroidia; order Bacteroidales; family Dysgonomonadaceae; genus Petrimonas. The sequence goes on along the minus strand of CAYTQG010000001.1, from coordinate 94,810 downwards.
GGAGAAGCCACTGAACCCGAAATCAAACTATGCTGTGGTGGGTCTATATTTTTATCCAAATAGTGTGGTAGATATTGCCAAACAAATTAAGCCATCGGTAAGGGGTGAGTTGGAGATAACTACTGTTAATCAAATTTATCTGGAGAAAAACGAGCTTAATGTTCAACTATTTCGTAGGGGATTCGCATGGTTGGATACTGGCACACACGACTCTCTCTATGAGGCTTCAACTTTTATTGAGGTACTTGAGAAGCGTCAGGGACTTAAAATTGCTTGTCTTGAAGAAATTGCATGGCGAAATGGCTGGATAGACTCAGCTAGACTGAAAGTTATTGCCGATAATATGAATAACAACGAATATGGGCAGTATCTTTACAGAATAATTAAACATTCGCATAAAGAAGACAATAGATAAATGAAAGCTATTAAAACGGAGATTGAGGGGTTAATAATTTTAGAGCCCACTGTGCATGGTGACAACAGGGGCTATTTTATGGAGGCATTTTCAGACAAGGTGTTTAGATCACTGGTAGGAGATGTGGATTTTGTACAAGAAAACGAATCAAAATCAAAATATGGTGTGGTTCGTGGGCTACATTTCCAAGAGGAGCCATTTGCTCAAGCAAAATTGGTGAGAGCTGTAAGTGGAGTGATATGGGATATAGCAGTGGATATAAGAAAGGGTTCGCCAACCTTTGGGAAGTATGTGGCAATAGAGCTTTCGGAAGATAATAAGAGGCAACTATTTATTCCACGTGGTTTTGCACACGGCTTTTCGGTTCTTAGCGAGGAGGCTATTTTTCAATATAAGTGCGATAATTATTACAATCCCGAATCGGAGGGTGCTATATTGTGGAATGATGCAGAATTGGATATCGACTGGCGAATACCCGAACAGGATTTTATTGTTTCGGATAAGGATAAAAAAAACAATCCATTCAGCTCATTGTTAATGAAGTAGAATCCATCAAACAGATACAACATGAATTTCAAAAGGAATATTTTAATAACAGGCGGTGCTGGTTTTATTGGATCGCACGTGGTGAGGAGGTTTGTGAAGGACTATCCCGAATATCGTATTGTAAATCTTGACAGTTTGACATATGCCGGCAACCTAGCAAACTTGAGGGATGTGGAGGATGCAGATAATTATAAGTTTGTGAAGGGTGATATTTGCGATTTTGAGCTGATGCAAGAGTTGTTTGCTAAATACAATATTGACAGCGTTATACATCTTGCGGCTGAAAGTCATGTTGATAGAAGTATTAAAGATCCATTTTCATTTGCTAGAACCAATGTGATGGGCACTCTCAATCTGCTGGAGGCTGCAAGAAGGAGATGGAAAGATAATGTAGCTGTGGATGGAGCTAGGAATATATTTTATCATGTTTCGACTGATGAAGTGTATGGTGATTTAGATTTTGATGACACATTATTTACTGAAGAGACTCCATACGATCCACATTCGCCATACTCTGCTTCTAAGGCATCATCAGACCATTTTGTGCGTGCTTACTATGATACGCATAAGCTTCCGGTGGTTATCTCGAACTGCTCTAATAATTATGGTAGTCATCAATTTCCTGAGAAGCTAATTCCTTTATTTATTAATAATATAAGACACAATAGACCTTTGCCCGTATATGGCAAGGGTGAGAATGTGCGTGATTGGCTTTGGGTAGATGATCACGCTCGTGCTATTGATGTGATTTTTCATAACGGTAAAGTGAGAGAGACTTATAACATTGGTGGCTTTAATGAGTGGACAAACATAGACCTAATAAAGGTGTTGATAAAAACAGTTGACCGTATGCTTGGCCGCAATGAGGGTGAATCGGATAAGCTTATAACCTATGTGACTGATAGGGCTGGGCACGACTTACGATACGCAATAGACTCAACAAAACTAAAGAATGAGCTCGGCTGGGAACCCTCTTTGCAATTTGAGGAGGGTATAGAAATTACTGTAAAGTGGTATCTCGAAAATCAGGAGTGGCTTGACAATGTGACTAGTGGGAATTATCAAAAATATTACGAGAATATGTACGCCAATAGATAATAAATTGTTTTGAGATTAAGTTGATGAAGAAGTTAAAGCAGAGGGTCAAGGACACTATATACAAATGGAGGGGGTGGAAAACATCTCGCAAAATTATTGTTATTGAGTCGGACGACTGGGGTAGCATACGAATGCCATCAAAAGAGGTGTATAACAGCCTTCTCAAACAGGGCATTAGAGTTGACAAAGATGATTACTGCAAGTATGACAACTTAGCCACACCCGATGAACTTGCATCTCTGTATGAGGTTTTATCATCTGTAAAAGATAAAAACGGTAATCATGCAATAATCACAGCTAATACTATAGTGGCTAATCCTGATTTTGAAAAAATAAGAGAAAGTGATTTCGAAGAGTATTTTTTTGAACCTTTCACTAAAACCATGAAAAGATTTCCAGCCACCGAAAACTCTTTTGAAATGTGGAAGGAGGGAATGAATCACAACTTATTTCATCCACAATCGCACGGACGTGAACATTTGTATGTGAAGAAATGGATGAATGATCTGAAAAACAATATAAGATCTACCAGAATTGGATTTGATGCAGGCACCTTTGGGTTAACTTCAGACACATCGCCCGAGATTAACCTAAACTATATGGGAGCATATAATTCAGGATTAAAAGAAGATATTGAGCAATTTAACAATATAATTACTGAGGGGCTAGCCATGTTTAAAGATATCATAGGCTATAAATCTCTTTCATTTATCCCTACCACATATACTTGGCCTATTGAAATAGAGTCAACACTAAAAGATAATGGTGTGCGCTATATTCAGGGCTTTAAATATCAGTCGATACCAGTAGATGATGATAATATATTTAAGGCAAGAAATAATAGCTTGATGGGATTGAAGAGCAAAACAGGATTAATATACCTGATTAGGACGTGTGATTTTGAACCCTCGCAACCCAAAATGACTGAAAGCATTAATAGATGCTTATGGAAAATACAGCGACAGTTTTCATGGGGTATGCCAGCAATTATATCAACTCACAGACTCAATTTTATTGGCTCTATTCATCCAAGAAACAGGGATAAAAATTTGAAGCATTTTTCAAAACTACTTGAATCAATTGTGAGAAAATGGCCAGATGTTGAGTTCTTAACATCCGATGAGCTTGGATTGATTAAAGAAAATGAATAACAGACTAAGTACCTTTGATTATAACTCTATCATAAATGAATAACTTATTAAACTTCGCTTTTGTATCGGTTATAAGGATCTTTTTATTGGTTGGCATAGCGTTATTAGCTTCGTGCGGTGCACCTGCAAATGATGAACAAGACGATTACCAACAAATCATAGATAGTGACACTCTCAGGGTGATTACTATGAACACTTCTACATCTTATTTTATATATCGCGATCAGGAAATGGGTTATCATTATGACATGATAAAGAGTTTTGCAGATGAAAAGGGTTTGGAGCTTGATATTTTAGTGGCACCCAACAATAGTGCGATGTACGATATGCTTATGAGTGGGAAGGCAGATGTGATAGCTTATAGTGTGCCGATTGAGAATGAAAGAAAAGACTCGGTGTACTATTGTGGGCTTACGCAGGTTTCGCATCAGGTATTGGTGCAGCGCTCCGAGAGGGTGGATACATTGATTAAAGATGTGTCGGAGCTAATAGACAAAGAGGTGTATGTGCTGAAGGATAGCAAATATGACACAAGAATTAACAACCTCAACAATGAGCTTGGTGGGGGTATTGATATTAAATATTTAGATAGCGACACATTGGTTGTGGAGGATTTAATTAGAATGGTATCGAGGGGCGAAATAAGATATACTGTTGCCGAAAGTAGCGTAGCAAGAGTTAACCACACATATTTCCGAAATCTTAATATTGATATGCCTGTCAGTTTCGATCAGCGTACATCGTGGACAGTTAGAAAGGACTCGCCTGTGCTGGCTGACTCGCTCAATGCTTGGTTTGAAAGAGCACATAAAGATCAATCGGACATAAGATTTTCAAAAAGATACTTCGAAGAGTCGAAGGGTTTTCATATAGATAATCAATCTGCCTTGATATCGTTTCTTTCTCCTGGGCAAATATCACATTGGGACAACTACTTTAAGGAATCGGCAAAGAAGTATAATCTTGATTGGCGACTTTTAGCATCAATATCATTTCACGAGTCAACATTCGACCCCGACGTAAAATCATGGGCTGGTGCTGGGGGACTGATGGGCATAATGCCTGCCACGGCACGATCGATGGGAGTAAATAGAGATGATTTGTATATCCCTGAGGTTAATGTGGCTTTGGGTGCTGAATATATTAGGAGCCTTCTGGATATCTTTTCAGCAATTGAGGAGGAAGAGGAGAGGATAAAATTTGCCTTGGCATCATACAATGGGGGCATTGGTCACATAATGGATGCTCGTGCTTTGGCTGAAAAGTATGACGCCGACAAAGATGTATGGAATGGAAATGTTGAAAAATATTTAGAACTGAAACGACTTGAAAAATATTACAAAGACCCTGTTTGTAGAACTGGATATTTTAGAGCGGACGAGACTGTAAACTACGTTCAAAATGTAATAAGCCGATGGAATGCCTACAAAGAGAAGGTGAAGTGAAAATTTAGTTTGTCAACTCTTCAATATTAATCAAAACATCTATTATCCGCTCGGCAGTGCTGCCATCCCACAATTCAGGGATTGAACCTTTCTTCCAGTTTCCTGCAAATAGCTTGTCAAGCGTTGGTGCAATTGCTTCTGGATTAGTGCCAATAAGTTCATTGGTACCTATGGTGCAGGTTTCAGGGCGCTCTGTGTTGTCGCGCAATGTTATACACGGAATTCCCATCACGGTAGTTTCTTCGGTTATTCCACCCGAATCAGTTATAACCGCCTTAGAGTGCTTCACTAAGTAGTTGAACTCTAAATATCCAAGTGGTTCTACAATATGTAGATTGCTTGCTTTAATACCCAACTCATCAAATATTTTTGCTGTACGTGGGTGGATTGGGAAAACAACTGGTAGTGAATGAACATTATTTACTATTGCATCAATTGATGCACGCAACTTCTCAGTTTCATCAACATTGGCTGGCCTATGCATTGTCAGCACTATATATTCTTTTTCTTTCAGTCCAATCTTATCATATAGTGTAGGCTTTCTAAGCTTTGGAATATTAGATAGTAAAGTGTCTATCATAACATTTCCAACTAAGAAGATTGACTCATCGCTAGCACCACTTTTTTTAAGATTGTCAACCGCCAGGCGTGTTGTTGCAAAATAGTAGTCTGCCAATGCATCTGTCACCATACGGTTTATCTCCTCAGGCATTGTTAAATCCCACGAGCGAATACCTGCTTCAACGTGAGCCACTTTGGTGTGGAGTTTCTTGGCAACTATTGAGCTCGCCATGGTGGATGTTACATCACCTACTACTACAACCAAATCAACTGGATTTTCAATTAAGTATTTTTCAAATGCAATCATTATACCTGCTGTTTGTTCAGCTTGTGTGCCACCTCCTACTCCCAAATTTATATCAGGCTGGGGAATATTGAGCTCTTCAAAAAAAGTATCGCTCATGTTTTTATCGTAGTGCTGACCAGTGTGAATGAGGCGATAATTAATTTTTCGATCATTATTCTTGTTCGACTTGTTTATTGCATGAATTAATGGGGCTATTTTCATAAAGTTGGGTCTAGCGCCTGCAATAATTGATATTTTGAGTGGTTTATGTGACATCTTGATTGGTATATTTTCTATATTACTTAATCTACATTCGCAGTAATAATGCAAATATAAATACAATTACTCAGCTCTCTCAATCAACTAAACAATATTTCACTTTAGCGGAGTTTTTATTTTCATTATTTTACAATTCCGAGCTACACTCTAGCTCCTTCATACCTCCTTTATACCTCCTTTATAACTCCTATGAATGACACTCAGAAAAAGGAGTGTGCAGGCAGTCGTCTTTTCACATACATTAACCAACATACAGAGGTATATAATTATAGATATCATCAAAAACATCAAACAAGGAGGGTGTATCAGTGTGCTTAATACATTAATTTTGTATGTTTGTGAACTGATAAACAAATCTATCTCACAAAGAAATTATTTAAGAATGAAAAGAATTACAGCTTTACTGCTTTTTGTTATTGCAGTGCAATTAGGATGGTCGCAATCGGAAAATGATTTAAGACCAACCGATAAGGAGAGAATCAAGAGTTATGAGTGTTACCTATCGCCTAGAGTGCTTGCAAGGCAGCTAAAAACAAGCCCTTATTCGCAGTTTGAGAATCCTACTGGTATCTATTTTGAAGAGGGGGACATAGCACATATTTGGGTGGGCAACACAAATGGGGCTAACATTCAGCTGAGGGTAACTAACTGGGGTGACGAACACTACAAAGACAGTAGCTATGACTTAGTGGAGGGTTACAACAAATTTGAGATTAAGAATAAAGGAAATAGCTATATAAGCTACTACTCGTTTCAGGATGTTACAGATCATAAGATTAAAATTGAAATTAGTGGTGGAAAGGTTAACGGTGTATTTGATTTAGCAACCGACAACAATGACAGATGGCAAGAGCTTTTGGCCAATGCATCTGGTCCTGTAATGGATATATTGGGGAAACAGACACAACTGGCATACTCTGTGGAGTCGCTTAAAAGAGAGTGTCCCACTCAGGGAGTAGAGCTTATTCAGCTTTATGACTCTATAATAGGGATACAACACAAAATAATGGGCTTAGTGAAATACAATAGAGTTCCTAAGAATCATATGTTTGGACGTGTAATTTGGAAAGGCTTTATGCATGCAGATGGTATGGGTGCGGCATTTCATGACAACACTATGAAGGATGTTGCAAATATTGAGCGATTACGAAGAAACAGTTGGGGCGTTGCACACGAGTTTGGACATGTAAACCAGGTTAGACCAGATATGAAATGGACTGGCACTACTGAAGTTACGAACAATATATATTCTGTTTGGACACAGTATATATATAACATGGATAACCCAAAGCTAGAGCGTGAAAAGCTTAGAGATTATGATGGTCCTAAAATTGGAGGTAGAATAACGGCATATATGGAGAGCGCATTTGTTCACAATCAACCTTGGCTAACGCAAGCTGGAAATGATAGATGGGACAGAGAGCGTCCACGAGATTGGGGTGGCGACCATTTTGTAAAGCTTGTGCCACTTTGGCAGTTGCAACTTTACTTTGCTGTGGCTGGTGAGGGAAATGAATGGGGAAATCCTGACTTCTATGGTGACATATTCATAAAAGCTATAGACGCACCCGCTGGCAATGAAAAAGAGGCTAGCTATTATCAACTAAACTTTATGAAGAATGCTTGCGATGCTACACAATTAGACTTAACCGACTTCTTCGAGTTTTCTCGTATGCTATACCCTATCGACTTATGGGTTGATGACTATACATGCTCACAAATGACTATAACAGAAAATGATATTGCTGAAGTAAAGGAGTATGCATCTAAGTACGCAAAACCATCAACTCCAGTGCTACATTATATTACTGCCAATAGTGTGGATGTTTATAAAAACAAACTTTCTTTGGAAGGAACAACTGGCAAAGGCTTTGAAAAAGAAGAAGGCAGGCTAATTATTGATAATCAACAGTGGCAAAATGCAGTTGCATTCGAAACCTACGAGGGTGACAAGCTTGTGAAAGTGGCTTTTGTGGGTGCTGGTTCTGATGATGTGAAGACAACAATAGTTCACACACCTGAAGCAACAACATCTGTAAAAGCTGTTGGATGGAATGGCACTAGAATAGAAGTGATTTAAATATTACAACTTATACAAAACACCAAAAGGGGCGACCATAATTGATCGCCCCTTTTTAGTTTCGCAGCTATGTAGCTACTTTTTATTTCAAGTATGAATGTTACTTAACCTCTTCGAAGTCAACATCAGTTACATCATCGTCACTGCTTCCACCTTGATCTTGCTGTTGCCCACCAAAGCCTGCGCCACCTGTTGGGTCGCCACCAGCTTGAGTATTCTGAGCATTATACATGTCTTGTGAAGCTGCTTGGAATGCAGTGTTAAGTTCATCAATATAAGTTGTGATGTCGTCAACATTCTGAGCTTTGTGAGCCTCTTTCAATTTCTCAAGTGCACTGTCGATTGGAGCTCTCTTGTCTGCTGGAATCTTATCACCAAACTCTTTCAATTGCTTTTCAGTTTGGAAGATTGTAGAGTCAGCTTGATTTAATTTATCAATACGCTCTTTCTCTTTCTTATCTGACTCAGCATTTGCAGCTGCTTCCTCTTTCATACGATTAATTTCTTCCTCACTTAATCCAGATGAAGCTTCGATACGAATTTTTTGCTCTTTACCTGTAGCCTTATCCTTTGCAGATACACTTAAAATACCGTTTGAGTCGATATCAAAAGTAACTTCAATTTGAGGTGTACCACGTGGTGCTGGTGGAATTCCATCTAGATTGAACACGCCAATTTGTTTATTGTCGCGTGCCATTGAGCGCTCTCCTTGCAATACATTAATCTGAACCGATGGTTGATTATCTGAAGCAGTAGAGAAAGTTTCACTCTTCTTAGTTGGGATAGTAGTGTTTGCGTCAATTAGTTTAGTCATCACACCACCCATTGTTTCGATACCTAATGAAAGTGGAGTAACATCAAGCAACAATACATCTTGTACCTCACCAGTTAGAACACCACCTTGAATAGCCGCACCTAGTGCAACTACCTCGTCAGGGTTTACACCTTTATTAGGAGCTTTGCCAAAAATCTTTTCTACGATTTGTTGAACAGCTGGAATACGAGTTGATCCACCTACAAGAATTACCTCATCAATTTCAGATGTTGACATGCCAGCATCTTTAAGCGCAGTTTGACATGGAGCTACCACTTTTTGAAGTAATGAATCTGTCAATTGTTCAAACTTAGCACGTGATAAAGTTTTCACCAAGTGCTTTGGAATACCATTAACAGGCATAATATATGGTAGGTTTATCTCTGTAGAAGAAGCACTAGACAATTCAATCTTTGCTTTTTCAGCAGCCTCTTTCAAACGTTGTAATGCCATTGGGTCTTGACGAAGATCAATACCTTCATCGCTTAAGAACTCTTGAGCAAGCCAGTCAATAATAGCGTGGTCAAAGTCATCACCACCAAGGTGAGTATCACCATTTGTTGATTTAACTTCAAAAACACCATCACCAAGCTCCAGAATTGAAATATCGAATGTACCACCACCAAGGTCGAACACTGCAATCTTCATATCTTTATGAGCTTTATCTAGTCCGTAAGCTAATGATGCAGCTGTTGGCTCGTTTACGATACGACGTACAGAAAGACCAGCAATTTCACCAGCCTCTTTTGTGGCTTGACGCTGTGCATCACTAAAGTATGCTGGAACAGTAATAACTGCCTCTTTAACCTCTTGTCCTAGATAATCTTCAGCTGTCTGTTTCATTTTTTGAAGAATCACCGCTGAAATTTCTTGTGGAGAAAACATTTGTCCATCAATATTAACACGAGGAGTGTTATTATCTCCCTTCACAACTTCGTATGGCACACGACCAATCTCTTTTGATGCTTGGTCATACGATTCGCCCATAAATGTTTTAATAGAGTAGATAGTATTTTTGGGGTTAGTGATAGCCTGACGCTTTGCAGGGTCTCCAACCTTTCTCTCACCATTTTCAATAAATGCTACAATTGAAGGTGTAGTACGTTTACCTTCGTTGTTTGGAATCACAACCGGCTCATTACCTTCCATAACTGAAACGCATGAATTGGTGGTTCCTAAGTCAATTCCTATTATTTTTGCCATAGTTTAAATATGATTTTATTATTTAGTTTCAATTTTAATCTTACACTATTATTAATTCAAATCTTGTGCCAAAGTTTATCTGCCAATCAAAAACTGACATAATGTCGCTATTTCGACATGTTATTTTAATGTATGTTTGAAGTTTTTATTACCTTTGAGATGTTTTACAACTATAAAAAGACAATTATTTACTAATCTATAAAACATTACATTGCTATGTTTACCAAAGAAGACCTATTGCTGCTACAGGAAAAAGGTATTTCTGAGCAACAGATCACAAACCAATTATTACATTTCAAAGAGGGGTTTCCATTTTTGCAGATAGTTGATGCTGCATCAATCAAAAAAGGAATAATGTCGGTTTCGGATACTGACATAGATAAATACTTGGACGCATGGCATGACTACCTTAAGGGCGATAAGAGTGTCACCAAGTTTGTGCCAGCCTCAGGGGCAGCTAGCCGCATGTTTAAAGATCTCTTCGAATTCATGAACGCAGATTACGACGAGCCAACTACAGATTTTGAGAAAACATTCTTCGACAACCTTACTAAGTTTGCATTTAATGAAACTTTAAGCGAAACATGTAAAAAGATGTTTGGAGAATCATCAAGGGAATTAATCAATGATGGCAAATACAAATTAGTAATTGAAGCACTACTATCGGAAGAAGGTCTTAATTATGGAAACTTGCCAAAAGGGTTGCTACTATTTCATTATTATAAAGAGGGAAACCGTACGCCTGTGGGAGAACATATGACCGAGGGAACACTTTATGCGAAAGATAAAAATGGAGAGGTGAATCTACACTTCACCGTTTCGGAAGAACATAGAAGTATGTTTGAACTATTAGTGGCGGCTCGAAAATTAAGTTACGAGATGAAACTTGGAGCTAAGTTTAAGGTGTCGTATAGTGTGCAAAAGCCGAGCACCGATACAATTGCAGCAGATATGAGCAATGAGCCATTTAGAAATGATGATGGAAGCTTGCTGTTTAGACCGGGAGGCCATGGTGCACTGATAGAGAACTTAAACGAGATAGAGTCTGACATAATATTTATAAAGAACATTGACAACGTGATTCCGGATAGGCTGAAGGAAGAAGAGGCTCAATATAAAAAGCTGTTAGCAGGTATATTAATAACATTTCAAAAGAGAGCTCATGACTATCTTAAGGAAATGACATCGGGTGAAGTTTCTAATGATAAGTTGCAAGAGATACTAAAGTTTACAAAGGAAGAGCTTACAATCACTCCACCGAAAGATGATTTCGCAAGTGATGGTGAACTTAAAGAGTATTTGATTTCAAAATTAGATCGTCCTTTCAGAGTTTGTGGAATGGTGAAGAACCAAGGTGAGCCAGGTGGCGGACCTTTTATAACTGTAAACAATGATGGATCAGCTTCTCTACAAATCTTAGAGAGCTCTCAAATAAACCAGGAAGACAAATTGGCAACTGATGCCTTTAAGAATGGCTCTCATTTCAACCCAGTAGATTTGGTATGCGGTGTTAGATGCTACAAAAACAACAAGTTTGATTTGCCTAAATATGTTGACAGAAACACTGGGTTTATATCACAAAAATCTCAAAACGGAAAGCCACTTCAGGCATTAGAACTACCAGGCTTATGGAATGGTGCTATGAGTGATTGGAACACAATATTCGTAGAAGTTCCTATTAGTACATTCAATCCTGTTAAAACTGTAAATGATTTGCTTAGACCAGAGCATCAACAATAAATCCAAACAAATAAAAAAGGGGTGAATATCTCATCCCTTTTTAAAAACATAAAGCTGTGTCTATCTAAATATATAAATGTAGGATTGTCGCATTAATAAAACAGCATAGAATAGTGTAATTATCACATAACAAGGTGAATTTGAAGAATTTTATTTACACATAACATATTTTTCAAAGAGTAATGACTACATTTGTAGCTTATTTATAAAGAGACACAATACGAAAATGAAAAGATTAAATTATATTGTTATTTTCTTGGTAAGCATGCTGGTAATCACTAGTTCGTGCAATAAAAGAAAGACCTATGCTGATCTACTAAAAGCTGAGTCGAAAGCTATTGATAAGTTTATATCAAAAAACAAACTTGTTATTCTTCAAGACTTCCCAAAGGAAGGCCAATTTAAAGATAACGAATTTTACAAAGATCCAGCAACAGGAGTTTACTACAACATAATTGAGACTGGTGATACTATAAATTACAAGTTGAAAGTTGGTGATGATGTACATGTGAGATTCAAAGGGCTGAGATACTTCTCTACTGATAATGATAGCACAGAATATGACAATATGGACCCTAATAGAAGCCCATGGCCAGAAACATTTACATATAGAGGAGAGGTTAACTTAGAAACTCGCTCGCTTTACTCAAACACAACATCTGGATGGGTGGCTCCTCTAAAACATATAGGGCACACTGGGCGCGTCAAAATGATTATTCCATTTACATGGGGTTCTCAAAGTGATCAGCAAGCATACACCCCAACTTACTACGATGCTGTAGTTTACAGAATGGATTCATACATTGGTGAAAACAATTAAATTATTTCTTTATATATAGGTTATTATGACTCTCATTAAATCAATTTCAGGTATCAGAGGCACTATAGGTGGTAAAACTGGTGACAACCTTACACCTATTGATATTGTAAAATTCACCTCTGCTTATGCCGAGTTTATCAAAGAATCAACTAATAGCACAAGACCTAAAATTGTTGTTGGTCGTGATGCGCGTATCTCTGGTAAGATGGTTCACAATATTATTGTGGGTACACTAATGGCATTAGGGTGCGACGTTGTAGATTTAGGTATGGCAACTACACCAACAACAGAAATTGCTGTTGTAAAAGAAAGTGCTTCGGGTGGCATAATTATTACTGCCAGTCACAACCCAAAGCAATGGAATGCTCTGAAACTACTAAACAACAAAGGTGAGTTTTTGAATGCTGCTGAAGGCGAGGAGATACTAAACATAGCTGATGCCGAAGATTTTGACTATGCTCAAGTTGATGATTTGGGAGTAATAACTGAAAAACAATACCTACAGGAGCATATCAAAGATGTTATGCAACTAGATTTGGTTGATGTTGATGCAATTAAAGCAGCCAACTTTAAGGTAGCGGTAGATGCCGTTAACTCTATTGGCGGTATAGCAGTGCCAGAGTTGCTATATGCACTTGGTGTAAAACAAGTTTTTAAACTGCACTGCCAACCTCACGGTAATTTCTCACACAATCCTGAACCACTTCCAGAAAATCTAACTGAACTATCATCTTTGATGGTAAGCTCGAAAGCAGATGTTGGCTTTTCTGTTGACCCTGATGTTGATAGATTAGTTATATATGCCGAAAATGGTGAGCCATTTGGTGAAGAATATACATTAGTAGCCGTTTCTGACTATATACTTCAAAATACTCCTGGTAATACAGTGTCAAACCTAAGCTCTACACGCGCCTTGAGGGATGTGACCGAAAAGCATGGTGGTAAATATTATGCCGCTGCAGTGGGCGAGGTGAATGTTGTTACCAAAATGAAAGAAGTGGGTGCCGTTATAGGTGGTGAGGGCAATGGTGGTGTTATCTATCCAGCATCTCACTATGGTCGCGATGCATTGGTAGGCATAGCTATGTTTTTGACACAACTAGCCAAATCAGGCAAAAAAGTCAGCGAGATAAGAGCTGAATACCCTAGCTACTATATGTCAAAACAAAAGGTAGAACTAACAAGCGACACAGATACAGACTCTATATTGGAGAAAGTAAAAGAGATGTTCAAAGATGAGCAAATTACTGATATTGACGGAGCAAAAATAGACTTTCCGGACAGTTGGGTACATCTTCGAAAATCTAATACAGAGCCTATTATTAGAATATACTCTGAAGCAAAGTCTCAAGATGAAGCCAATAATCTTGGTGAAAAGATTATCAAGATTATCGAAGACATTAGATAATATAAAACTGATATCAATTTGAATTACCGTAAATTTGAGACGCAGTTGTGTGTTTTTAATTTACGGTGATTTTTTTATTTACTAACACTATAATCAACAATATTACTCAATGATTCGAAGATAAGAACCATTGTTACACACCAAGTGTGCCTTCAATGTTGATTAATGGACAATATTGGAATGAAAGAGCAACTCATTAGTGATGATGATATAAGAAATATGCATCCTGTTTTTAACAAAAAAAATGGAGATAAATATATCAAAATAAGCAGGAGATTAACTGGACTCGACAAAGCATGCAAGGTTTACGACAACTCAAAGCATTTAACAGGTGTAGAATTCACTACAGACCTCTTAGATAAGCTAGGTATAGAAAGGAAAGTAATAAATGGAGATATTTTAGAACAATTTAAAGACAAACCATTTATTACTGTATCAAATCATCCCAATGGGCATGTTGACGGAATTGCACTTATAGAGACAGTGGCATCGCGGGTTGACAATTTCAAGGTAATGGTAAACTTTATATTGGGTTTTGTAGATACTATGGAGGAAAACTTCATAAAGGTAAACCCATACAAAGAGAGTGACAAAAAACATATTTCATTATCAGGAATAAAAGAGAGTATTTCACATATAAAAGAAGGTCATCCACTTGGATTTTTTCCAGCTGGGTCGGTATCAAGACTAAAACTACGAAAAGGAAAATTTGAAATTATAGATAGAGAGTGGCAACAATCTGTAACAAGAATGATTTACAGAGCTAAAGCCCCTGTGATACCTATTCATATTGATTTCAGAAATAGCTACCCCTTCTATGCAACTCGATTTATACACTGGACACTCCAAACAATGGCACTTTGTCACGAGCTAGACAATAAAGATGGCAAGACAATGACTATTACAGTTGGCGAACCAATAATGCCCGAAGAGATTAGAACAATAAAAAAGATGGACCAATTGGCCAACTTTCTAAAAGAAAAGACATACTCTTTATCAAAAAAGGGATAATTTTGTTATATTAGTAACATTACTTATTAGCTTGAACACGACAATTATGGCAAAACAAAATATTCAACAAGTAAAACAGCGATTTGGAATTATAGGCGTATCACCCGATTTGGATAGAGCAATTGATATAGCACTTCAGGTTGCACCTACCGATCTATCTGTACTTATTACTGGTGAAAGTGGAGTGGGAAAGGAAAACTTTCCTCAGATAATACACCAATATAGCCATAGGAAACATGGACCATACTTTGCAATCAATTGCGGCTCTATTCCTGAAGGCACTATCGACTCGGAACTGTTTGGCCACGAAAAAGGATCATTTACAGGGGCAACAGCTACTCGCAAAGGATACTTTGAGGTTGCTGATGGTGGCACACTATTTCTAGATGAAGTTGGTGAACTCCCTCTCTCTACTCAAGCAAGATTGTTACGTGTACTTGAGACTGGCGAATTTATTAAGGTAGGTTCTTCTAAAGTTGAAAAAAGTGATGTGAGAGTTGTTGCTGCAACAAATTTAAATATGCAGGAGGCTATTGAGAAAGGTAAGTTCAGAGAGGACTTGTTTTATCGCCTCAATTCTGTGCCAATTCGCATTGCACCATTAAGAGACAGAAAAGATGACATAGCACTTCTTTTCAGGAAATTCGCAAGCGATTGCGCTGAAAAGTACATGATGCCTACCATCACATTAGATGAAGATGCAAAGGTTTTACTTAGTAGCTTCAGATGGCCAGGAAATGTACGACAATTGAAAAATATAACAGAGCAAATATCAGTTATTGAGCACGAAAGACTGATTACTGCCGACATATTAATGAAGTACTTACCACAAACCTCTACTCTACCTGTATTGGCTTCTCAAACAAGAGAGTCAGACTACAAATCGTTTGCATCAGAGCGTGAGATACTTTATCAAGTGCTTTTTGATATGAAAAAGGATATTAATGACTTGAAGCAAGTTGTGAAAAACATCATGGAAAGCCCTGATGATATCAAAGCAGAACATCCTGCAATAATAAAGCACAACGATGCAACTGTAACCCTACCTATGAAGTATGAGGATGTCTCAGCAGAGCCAAGTATTATATCTAATATTAGAGATAATGATGACTTTCAAGATATAACTGAAATAGATGATGAAGATTTATCATTAGAGAATGTGGAAAAAGAGATGATAATGCGTGCACTTGAGAAATATGATGGTAAGCGTAAAGCCGCTGCGATAGAACTTGGAATATCCGAACGAACTTTATACAGAAAACTTAAAGAATATAATCTCGACTTATAATGAAGAGAATTTTTGCAATAATAGCTACTTTTATAGTACTCACTGCATGCTCAGTATCATACAAATTCACTGGAGCATCAATAGACTATACTTTAACTAAAACAATTCAGTTGAGCCACTTCGTAAACCAAGCACCTCTGGTTTATCCTCCACTCGAAAATCTATTCAATGAGGAACTAAAGGATATGTTTACACGAAACACCCGCTTGCAGTTTGTGAATCAAAATGGAGATATGGAAATTGAGGGTGAGATAGTAGGATATGAACTAACTCCATTGGCCGTTCAGGAAGATCAGTTTGCATCTGAAACTAGATTGACGATGAATGTGCGAATGCGCTTTGTTAATAATAAGGTAAGAGGACAAGACAAAGAAGAGACTATTTCGGCCAATCGAACCTTCTCAAGTAACACAAACCTTACGGATGTTCAAGATCAGTTAATTAAGGAACTTACAGAAGAAATTGTAGATCAGATATTCAACTCGACAATGGCAAATTGGTAAAGATGGATAAATCATTATTAAATAAATATATTAATCAAGTAGAGCAGTTAAACGCAGATAGTGAACAGCAACTAAGAAGTTTGATTGAGGAATACCCCTATTTTCAAACTGCTCGACTATTACTATCAAAAAACCAATACACAACAAATAGAAAAGAGTTTGAGAGAACTCTTTCAACAACTTCAACACTGTGTGCCGATAGAAAACGATTATTCTATTTGATTAATAACGAAAAATACAAGTTGTTTTTAAAACGAGACAAACAAGAAATAGATAAGGACAAACGAACTGATGAGATTTTAGAATCATACCTAACCGACTTTTCAAAAGAAGAGAAGGATAGTAATTTAGGAGTAGAAGAAACAATTGTTTCAACCGATTATTTATCATTTATCCAAAGTGATGATGAGAATAATCAAGACAATGAAGAGAACGATTCCACAAATGAATTCAAACATCAGGACATCATTGACAGTTTTTTAGAAAAGGCCAAGTCTAATGAAATTTCAATACAACCCATACAAAAGGAGACTAAAAAGAGCACAAAGCCTGATATAGAGACGGCAGGGAATAGTTTCCTTACAGAGACATTGGCCAAAATATATATAAAGCAAAGGAAATATGAGCAAGCATTGACAATTATTCAGCAATTAAGTTTGAATTTTCCAAAAAAAAGTGCTTACTTTGCCGACCAAATTCGTTTTTTGGAGCTTTTGATACTCAACGAGAAAAATAAAAAATAATAGAAATATGTATATCTTCGTAACAATTATCATCCTTATAGCCGCAATCTTGATGATTCTTATAGTTTTGGTGCAAAACTCACAAGGTGGTGGTTTAGCCTCAGGATTTTCTTCTTCAAACCAAATTATGGGAGTAAGAAAAACTACCGACTTTTTGGAGAAGGCAACATGGACTCTAGCTGCAATTATTATTGTGCTTAGCATTTTGACAGCAAGGTTTACTTCTAAAAGAGGAACCGAGCCACAATCAATGATAGAGGTTCAGCAACCAGCACCGCTTAATCCTACTACTGCGCCAGATGTGACTCCAACATTCCCGGTTGAACAAGCCGAGCCGGATACACCTCCTGCAGAGTAAGAATATATTAGAAAATATTATTAGAGAGAGTAATTCATAGAATTGCTCTCTCTTTTTTTATCCACTAATTCATATACAAGGTTGAACAATATATACTAATATCCGTTAAGTATTTAGAAATGGGACAGATTATATCACTGAGAAATTATATCTGTGCATTGAAATAAATACACAATTATCATAATCTATTAATTTCAAAAATATGAATTTAGAAAACCAAAACATCCAAAGATCTTCAAACGTAGAAGAGGGAAAAACTATCGCTATCATTTCCTATATTACTTATATAGGCCTCATTATTGCAATAGTTCTAAATAATGATAAGAAAAACTCTTTTGCGGCATTTCACATTCGTCAATCGCTAGGCATTGGGCTAACTAGTATTGCACTTATGATAGTTAATGTTATTCCCCTATTAGGAACGATTGTCTCAGTAATAGGCTCTATAATATTATTCATTATGTGGGTTCAAGGTCTTGTTGCTGCTCTTGGCGGTCAGCAAAAAACAGTATTCCTATTAGGTGATAAATATCAAGAATGGCTAAGCTCTATCTAAATCAGAACTTTTTCAATTCATTATATATCCTATATATTGGAAGGCCCATAACATTGAAGTATGAACCCTCAATGTGTTTAACTCCAACAAACCCAATCCACTCTTGAATACCGTAAGCACCAGCCTTATCGTATGGTTTGTATGTGTCAATATAATATTCAATTTCATCATCTGATAGCTTACCAAAGGTAACTTTGGTGATATTGGAAAATGAAACTTGTTTGCTTGTTGTATAAATGCACACACCGGTGATGACCAAGTGAGTGGAATCAGAAAGCTTATTAAGCATGATTTGGGCATCTAATTTATCTTCAGGCTTGCCCAATACCTCATCGCCTTTTAGCACCACTGTATCAGCAGTTATAAGCAACTCATTATCTTTGATTTTATCATGATATGAGTTTGCTTTTTTTATTGCCAGAAACTCTGCCACATCTTCTGAGGCAATATCATCCGGATAACTCTCATCAATATCATTAATTACTCTAATCTCATATTCAATATCAATTCCACTAAGTAATTCCTGCCTGCGGGGCGAGTTTGAAGCTAATATTATCTTATATTTTTTATCAATCATAATCAGTTATTTCGCCAAAGTTACAAAACTCATATATAATCAGTAACTTTGTATGAAAAAAATATTACAACTATTATGAAAATTGACGTTTGCTTATCTCCCACTCTATATCCATATTATAACGAATCTCAGGATACAGTGATTATAATTGATATTTTCAGGGCTACAACCACAATATGCACAATGTTCGAAAATGGTGCATCATCTGTTATTCCTGTGGCTAGCGTTGAAGAAGCCAAAGAGTATAAAAATATGGGATTAATAGTAGGAGGAGAAAGAAACGCAAAGAAGATAGATTTTGCGGATTTTGGTAATTCTCCTTTTGATTATAAAAGGGAGGTAGTGATGGGTAAAGACATTGCATTCACTACAACTAATGGCACACAAGCTGTTAATGTGGCAAAGGATTGCAATCAACTATATATAGGCTCGTTTTCGAATATAGATGCATTAGTAAACAGATGTATTGAATCATCAAATAATATAGTCTTACTTTGTTCGGGATGGAGAAACAAGATAAATCTGGAAGACACTCTATTTGCTGGTGCATTTGTACATAGATTATCACAAAAAGTAGAATTGAAGCACCAATCTGACAGTGTGAAGCTTGCATTACAAACTTGGAATACTGCTAAAACAAACCCCATAGAGTATCTAAAAGATTCGGATCACTATAAGCGACTTGTTGACAACGGTGCTGAAGGCGACATTGAATTCTGTTTCAAAGAAAATAGCACATCTGTTGTGCCAAGGTATTGTAAGCATGAAAACAAATTGAGGATTGATTAAAATCAATCCTCAAAGTCATATTCATCAAAATCAAAGGAGTCTGTAAACTGTTCCAAGTCCCGGCGCTCCTTTTTAGTGGGCCTGCCAGTACCTCTTTGCCTATCCACAAAGCCACTAATTTTATTCAACTCCATAATCTCATACTGGTCGGGTGGAGTAACATTCTCCATAAAGTCAGGCACCATCTTAGCCCCCATTCTTTTCTCGGCCAATGCTAGAACTTTGAATGAAAAGGTAATCGGAGCTTTTCTAACTTGTACCACATCTCCCACTCTAATATTTCTAGATGGCTTTAGAGCAACACCTCCAATCATCACCCTACCCTTTTTGCATGCATCAGATGCAATAGATCGAGTTTTGAATACTCTAACAGCCCAAAGCCACTTATCTACTCTCACTTCTTCCATAATATCAACTTAATCATATCAATCGTTCAACAACGCTAATTATTTATTATTGAACTGATTCATTGCTATATTAATACCTGCAAGACAAAAACTTTTTATTATTTCTATAGACGAATCAATGCGTTCATCAAGACTCTGCTTCTCATCCGATGAAAACTCATCCAAAACAAAATCAACCTGAGCACCTCTGGGGAAATCATTGCCAATACCAAACCTCAAGCGAGGATAGTTTTGTCCTATAAGCCCCTGAATATGCTTCAAGCCATTATGCCCTGCATCACTCCCCTTCGACTTCAATCTAAGTGTGCCAAAAGGCAGTGCCAGATCATCTACAACTACTAATAAATTCTCTTTTTCTATTTTCTCCTTCTGCATCCAATAGCGGATAGCATTGCCACTAAGGTTCATAAAGGTGGATGGCTTAAGCAAAATAAGATGCTTATTTTTCAATCTCATTTCGGCAACAAAGCCATATCTCTTATCCTCAAAAACAACATTGGACGCCTTAGCTAGGGCGTCCAATATCATAAAACCTATGTTGTGGCGAGTATTCTCATAATCGGGACCAATATTTCCCAATCCCACAATCAAATATTTCATCTATAAATCTTTTTCTATCAAGAATTACTTAGCGGCAGCGGCAGCAGCAGCGGCAGCTCCTCTAGCAGCACGTGTCAACTGAACGCGACATACAACTGCATTTTTTGGAGAAAGTAGTTCTAGACCTTCAAAGCTTAACTCACCCACTTGAATTGATTTTCCTAATCCAAGTTTTTCAACATTTACTACCAACTCTTCTGGAAGTTTATCGTGAAGCGCTCTAACCTTAAGCTTACGTGAGTCAAGTGACAATTTACCCCCTGCTCTAACACCTTCAGCCAAGCCAGTCAATCTTACTGGGATATCAATTACAACTGGTACTTCTGGGAATACGTGTAAGAAGTCAATATGTAAAATATCATCACTTACTGGATGAAATTGAACCTCTTTCAAGATTGCCATCATTTTGTTGTCGCCCAAAGTTAAGTTCACAATAAATACTTCTGGAGTATAAATCAATTTGCGAACCTCGCTAGCTTTAACAACAAAGTTAGTATTTCCAGCGTCGCTTCCGCCATATACTACACAAGGCACTAAACCTTCATTACGGAATGCAACCGCAGCTTTTTTACCGAAGTTATCTCTAACTTCTCCTTTTAATTCAAATGATTTCATTTTTTCTTAATAATTTGTGTTACTCAAAATAAAGTTTTTAAACTTGCTCTTTATTTCCCATCACACGACAGGGCTTGTCAAAAGCGGCGCAAAGTTAGTGATTATCTTTTTATTACGCAAGATATCACTTTGCTCTTTTCTTCAAATCATCTACTGTTATCGACATCAATCGCCCAATAGGCTTATCACCTCTATACGAAATGATTCTCATCAGGCTAGCATCTTTAGGAATTTCTTGAGCTTCAGAATATTTTGGATAAAAATGATCGGGAGTAGAATTATCGAAGCTGGTATATATATCTAGTCCATCAATTTCGGGAGTAAGCGTTACATAATATTTATCACCATCTTTGGCAACCGATACAATTGGATCGTACATTGCAGGAGAATATTTTGTTTGTGCATAATCAAAGCGCTCAAAATGGGCCTCTGTCTTGTCAACAAATTTGCCCCAATCCTTTTTATCCTGAGGCGACCATACCGATTCGGCAACAGCAAATGCTCGTGGCCATGTCATATACTCTACCTGACGGATATTATACACCTGCTCGGTCCACAAGTTGGCCTGACCACCCAGTATATAATCTCCATTAGCACCTTCAGGAACAGGATTAAACTTATAAACTTGATTCAATCTTAATGTTGCATACACAGGAGGTTCAGTTGTGACATCACCCTGCATCAAGTCGATATAAACATACTGGCTAGGTGTCATCACCACATAGTGACCCGATTTAGATGCTTCAATTCCGTATTCTATACCTCTCCAACTCATTAGCGCAGTTGTAGGAGTAATTCCGCCTTCAAGTATCTCGTCCCATCCCATCATCTTCTTGCCTTTGGATTGAACAATCTTCTCCAAACGCTTACCAAAGTATGATTGAACTTCAGGCATCGTTTTAAGCCCCTCGCGCTTCATCAACTCTTGAACTTGAGAACTCGCCTCCCAAAAGTTGTGTGGTGCCTCATCACCACCAGTGTGAATATACTCGAATGGGAAAAGCTCTGCAACCTCAGTCATCACCTTATCCATAAATTCATATACATACTCATTAGCAGGACACAATGTATCATCAACTAATCCAATTGGTGGATGACCTTGCGACCAATCC
The DNA here is from genome assembly GCA_964439965.1 of uncultured Proteiniphilum sp. GTDB lineage: Bacteria > Bacteroidota > Bacteroidia > Bacteroidales > Dysgonomonadaceae > Petrimonas. The sequence goes on along the minus strand of CAYTQG010000001.1, from coordinate 72,405 downwards.
ATAATAGGCTCGCCAGCACGAACATTATAATTTTCGGCACCAGGTGTGCACGACAATTCAGGATAGGCAGCAATGGCAGCCAAGCTATGCCCCGGAACATCAATCTCGGGCATCACATCTATAAATCGTTCTGCAGCATACTGCACAATCTCACGAATATCTTCATGTGTATAAAATCCTCCATAGTTTTTTGGCTCATCGGGCAGAGGATCAGAAAAGTAATTAAAAGTACCAATCTTCTCCACACGCCAAGCACCCACCTCGGTTAGTTTGGGTAAGCTCTTTATTTCGATACGCCAACCCTCATCGTCCGTTAAGTGCCAGTGAAGTAAGTTATATTTATATTTCACCATATTGTCGATAAACTGTTTCACCTCATCAACAGTGAAAAAGTGACGAGAAACATCCAACATCAGGCCTCTCCAGCCCATACGTGGATAGTCGGTGATTTCAACAGCAGGAACTGTCCAATCTACCCCCTCAACCAATTTATCACTCTCGATTTGTGCAGGAAACAATTGCAACATAGTTTGCGCACCATATAAAAGCCCAACCGGCTTGTTGGCACTAATTTTGATTTGCGAGTCAGACACAACAAGTTTGTACCCCTCATCACCAATAGCATCATCAGACTTTTTGTTCAACTCAAGCACAATAGTTGCCGAGTTATCACCACTCTTTATCTCCACTGTTTTACCAGTAGCAGTAGACAGCTTTCTATCAAGCATACTATTTACAAAGCCCATTTCGTCAATCTTGGGTGTTGAAATTGTAACCACTTCGGGCAATACAAACTCGCCACTCTTTTCCACCATCGAAACAGGCTCGGGAATAATAGATATCTCTTTTTCAGCACGTTGAGCAAACGCTACTACAACGAAAAGAGACAAAAACATAGCTAATAAACTTTTTTTCATCTTCTCTCTATTATGTGAATATTCTTGTTATTAATTTAATTCTAAATTCAATGATCATCATGCTTCATAAGCACGCGATGTGGCAAATCGCCATGTCCCAAAATCTCTATAGGGCACGAATCGTAGGCTCCCATTAGCCACTCTTGCGAAATGTTGCTACCGCAGTGATAGTGCAGACTCTGATTTACACAAGCTATGTTTTTTACCTGCGAAATAATTGTACCCACATCATGCGATACCAGCACAATAGCCATATCTTTATTTATATCACCTAGCAACTTATAGAAATTGGTTTCGAACAGCTTGTCCACATACGAGCTTGGCTCGTCAAGAATAAGCAACTTAGGATTATCAATAATTGCACGTCCCAGCAACACACGTTGCAGTTGTCCGCCCGATAATTCTCCTATAGCCCTATCAAGCAAATTGTCAACCCCCATCTTTTCGGCCACCGGTAGCACTTTTAGCTTATCTTCGGCCGAATATCTTTTAAAGATTTTGCCCCTAAGTGTCAATCCCGACAAGATAACATCACTCACCTTGATTGGGAACTTCTTATCTATATGATTTATTTGTGGCAGATACCCAATATTCAGGTGCGATACCTTTTTCCCTTTATCAAAAAAAGTTATACTGCCACTTTCGGGAGTTAGAAATCCCAAAATAGTTCGCAATAGGGTTGTCTTTCCTCCACCGTTAGGACCGATAATACCAAGAAAATCATGCTCATAAACATTCACCGAAACATCCACAAGCACATCTGGCTTATTATCATACCCCACATTTAGGTTCTTAATATCTACTATTGGATTCTTCATTCTCTTCTGATAATATTTTTGCCAATGAAAGCATCTCCTCTTTCCAATCGTAAGCAAGTGGATTTATAACATGCGGCTTTGTGCCTAGCTCGCTAGCTATTACCTGAGTATTTTTCACATCAAATTCTTGTTGAATCAACACCACTGTAATTGCCTCACTCTTTGCCAAGTCAACCAACTCCTTCATCTGTGCTGGCGATGGATTTTTACCCTCAAATTCAATACTATGCTGCTCCAAATCGAAATCTCGAGCAAAATAACTAAGTGCCGGATGATATATAATAAAACTTCTCGATTTAATATCCTTAATTTTATCACGTATTAGTAAGTCGGTGTTTGCAATATTCTCGGCAAGAGTTTCAAAATTTGTTTTATAATATTCAGCATTGTCTGGATCTAACTTGAGCATAGCATCAAGCATATTTTGCGACATCTTCAAAGCATTTTTTGGAGAGCTCCATATATGCGGATCGGGCGCATCAGGTCCATGATCGTGATGAGCATGATCATCATCGTGCCCATGCGGGCCATGAGTACCATACATCAAGTCCACCCCATCTGAGCAATCTACTACCACCACATTTGGATTATTTTTAGCCAACTTCCCACTCCAGGCATTTTCGTATCCCAAAAATCCAACCTTAAAGTAAGCCTTGCTATTTCCTAGGTTTATCATTGCCATTGGCGAGGGCTCATATGTTTCGGGGCTCGAACCAGGAGGTACAAGCGTATTAACCTCAAACATATCACCAACAATTTGCTCCAAAAAGTAACGCTGTGGCTCTATTGTCACAGTTAAGGTATTGGTATTTGTTCTGTCGCCCATATTACACGAGTATAGAGTCAGAATCAGAACAAGAGCGTAATATAATTTTCTCATATTATTATTTTATTTATTCAACCTTTGCAAGCCCATTATCTTGCTCATTTTATTAGTGTAGAGGCAGCAATAATATTTAGCAAAACAGAGTGATTATCAGCAACTCCAAACCACTATAATTATCAAAATAGTATTCTGCAACACAAAGATAAATAAATAGTATTACAAATGCCATTTCTTTCCATCCCATTTCACTAGTGAGATCTTAATATCGTTGCGTAGTCTTGCCATAGGCTTTACTTTTGTGTGAGGTTTATTTCTGGGAATTATAGAACATGCCGTAGCAATCTTCTTGGGTTGTTTTTGGGTGCTTCTATTATTTTTTGCAATAGTATTATCTTCCACATCATATTTATGTAAGCAAGGCACAAGTTTTAAATCCTCTACTTGCTCCTCAACTTGCTCCACATTTATCGTTTTAGCCGATGTATGCTTCTTTTCAATCAACTCCTCTTTTTGCTCACCAAGCTTCATGGGCTCTTTCTTAGCTATTTTCTCCTCTTTATGGCTTACAGGTGCCACTTTGGCAAGCTCCGCCTCGGCTGCTTTACGCTTTTTACGCCTTGTTTCTCTATCCTTTAGCTTTGTTTTATACTCAGCAATATGAAACCTCAACAAAAAGTCGAGACGATTTAAACTATCTGTTTCTTCGTTATCATAAAAATCAAAAGCAAGCGCAGCCATCAAGTGCCTCCATGCCAAAGCCATATCTGTGCGAACCTCAAGATAGCTCCTCTTGGGCTTTGCAGCAATCAAATCTTTGGTTCTCCCAATCTGTGCATCCTCAATTTTTGAGCTAAGGCGCAATACTTCGGCAAATTCGCTTTTGAAGCAAGCATCAATAGCCCCTCTAAAGTCAGGATTGGATTCGTAATCATCTCTCATCCACCTCACCACACCCGACAGTTTTTCGATGCCCAAATCGTAAAGCCGTTTGCCATAGTCTCTTATCCAATTGCTGATAAAAATATAATCATCTCTATTATCCTCGCCCATCGAGTATTTTATCTTGTTTGAGCTAATAACGATGATACCCGACAGCAACGCCTTGCGCTTCTTGTGCCACTCGTTTATATCCTTAGTTGACGAGTGCCCCCTTGGCACACGCCTCATGCCTTGCAGCTCATCATTCACTGTTTTCAATTGCCTAAGTATGGGCTCAAAAATTGGCACACCTTTCAATACCTCATCTGCCGATTGCCACATTTTGTCCGACAATGTAGTGTATTCATCATTTCCTAATCTGCGCATCCAACTAATTGGTATTTCCTTGCGACGTACTATATAATCTATACTTTTCATACTATTAATATGTTAATTATCTGTTCAATATTTTATTTATTTAATGACACAGCTTGTGCAAACATCAAATTCTGACATAAATATAACAATAATTAATACAAATGCCAAATAAATAACCAACAATTGTGTTTTAGAAACATGTTTTTGTGCTATTCACGCACCAATGATATAAAATACAAGTGTAATTTGTTGTAACAATAGGTTTTATAGAAAATAGTAAGTGTGTTTTTATACTATTCACGCACAAATGCAATAAAGGAAAAGCGAAAAAGAGTGTAAAAACAGATTTCTATCACATCCTAAAGTATGTATTTGAACCATTCACGCTCAAATACCAAAATACCAAAGAACCGCCAAAGCTTTAAGTCCATTTCTCATAAAACCGATGCAATTAAATGATGGTACGAACAATTATTAATACTTTTGTAGTAGCAACAACAGCATTAATAAGCACTTATTGAAAATGAAACGTAGGATTGAAATAACAAAAGATAATTCGCATACCATATTTGTGCCAGAGCTAAACGAGCACTACCACTCTACAAATGGTGCCATACAGGAGGCAAAACATGTGTTTATAGATGCTGCACTAAATTATTGCAACAAAAGCATTATCAATATTCTGGAAATAGGATTTGGAACAGGGCTTAATTCTTTTTTGGCTTTGCAATATGCCGAACTAAATGATATAACAATCAATTACACATCGCTAGAGCTATACCCAATAGAGTGGGATGATGTAAAACAACTAAACTATCCCGAGCTTATTGATAAAAGCAAGGCCGATATTTTTGCCAATCTTCATCAATCTGAATGGGAGGTTAAAAACCAAATTACACCTCGGTTTTCATTACTGAAAAATAATATTGACTTTAGAAATGCCAACAACTTCAGCCCCGCTACTATATTCGATGTTGTATTTTTTGATGCCTTTGGGCCCGACAAGCAACCCGAAATGTGGGGCGTAGAGTCATTCACAAAGATATTCGAATCGATGTCGCACGATAGCGTCCTCACTACATATAGCGCCAAAGGCTCAATAAGACGAATGCTACAAAACATCGGTTTTAAAGTGGAGCGCATTCCAGGCCCTCCCGGAAAGAGAGAGATGTTAAGAGCATTAAAAATATAAAATATCCTGCAACACAAACAGTCTTAAATCGAAAAACATATCTTTTGTAAATTATAAAACGTATTATTAATAGAACAATAACTCAATATATATTGTTAGTAAAAACAAAGCAACAACACTTATGCCAATTATAATCACAGCTACTGGCAAAGCAAAAGTGTATCAATGAACTGCGTAATGGTTTTGTAAAAAACTTTCTCATCCTAAACTTTAACTTCAGACATCCCTTAACTAAAAAATGAAGTGAAAAATGAATAAAACATTTAGGGAGTTACAAAAAACGCTAAAAAAGGACTCCCGCTCTCTCCCTACTCTTAAAGTTGCTCTATTAGGCGATAGTGCCACCCAATTTTTGGCCACAGCAATAAAAGCAACCGCTATTGATAATGGTTATAATATAAACTTGTTTGAGGCAGACTATAACCAAGTAGAGCGACAATTTATGGACCCCACCTCCGAGCTATATAGCTTTAAGGCTGATTATATAGTTGTATTTCAATCCACACACAAACTATTATCTAGGTTCAACAAGTTAGAAGTTGCAGAACAGCAATTTTTGGCCGAGCAGCGATTGCAGTTTGTAAAGATGATATGCACCTCAACAGACTCAAAACTTATATACTACAACTACCCCGAAATAGATGACAACGTGTTTGGGAGCTATTCAAATAAAACTCAAAGCTCATTTACCTATCAGGTGCGAAAGCTAAACTTTGAGCTAATGAACCTAGCCCAAGAACACTCCAACCTATTTATTTGCGACATAGCAGCATTGCAAAATAAACTGGGACGCGACATTATGTTTCATCCCTCCATCTATATTAGCACCGAGATGGTACTATCCATAGATGCCATACCCTACGTAGCAGCCAAAACTATAGATATAATAATGGCAATTCAGGGTAAGTTTAAAAAGTGCTTGATATTAGATCTCGACAATACTACATGGGGTGGAATCATTGGAGATGATGGAATAGAGAAGATACAACTGGGGCACGAATTGGGAATTGGGAAAGCATTTACAGAGCTGCAGGAATGGGCACTAAAGCTAAAAAACAGAGGAGTAATATTAGCAATCTGCTCAAAAAACAACGAAGATACAGCCAAAGAGCCCTTCGAAAAGCATCCCGAAATGGTTCTACGTTTGGATGATATAGCAGTGTTTGTGGCTAATTGGGAAAACAAAGCCGATAATATTCGTAAAATTCAATCAATCCTAAATATTGGATTCGACTCAATGGTATTTCTCGACGATAACCCATTCGAGCGCAACCTAGTGCGCGACAATCTGCCCGAAGTTACTGTTCCAGAGCTACCCGAAGACCCCGCACACTATCTCGAATATCTATATAGCTTAAACCTATTTGAAACGGCAACCTACTCGAGCGCCGATGCTGATAGAACACGACAATATCAAATAGAATCGCAACGAGCAGTAGCACAATTCAATTTCACCAACGAAGCCGATTTCCTAAAAAGCTTAGAAATGGTTTCGGAAGTGGGACCGTTCAATAGCTTCAATACCCCCCGAGTGTCACAACTATCGCAGCGCAGCAATCAGTTCAATCTGCGCACCGTAAGATACACCGAAGCAGATATAGAGCGGATATCAAACAATAAAGATTATCACAATTTCAGCTTCACACTAACCGATAAGTATGGTGATAATGGACTGATTTGTGTAATAATAATGAAAAGCGATAATAGCGCCACACTATTTGTCGATACTTGGTTTATGAGCTGTAGAGTTTTAAGGCGAGGCATGGAAAATTTCACACTAAACACCATTGTGGATTATGCTAAAAAGAAAGGCTTCAAAAAAATTGTAGGCGAATATATTCCAACACCAAAAAACATGATGGTAGAGAGCCATTACCCCGAGTTAGGATTTAGAGACATAAGCAAGGACAATCAATATCTATTTGAATTAGATGTTGACAATTACCAAAACAAAGAATCATTTATAACAGCAATATAACTTCAAAATAAATCACAGATGGAGAGAAATGAAATATTAAATCAGGTACAAGATATATTCAGAGATATCTTAGATGAAGAAGAATTAGTTTTGAGCAACTCAACCACCGCTCCCGAAGTTGAGGGCTGGGACTCGCTGACACACATACAACTAGTAGTAGCAGTAGAGAAGCACTTTAAGTTTAAGTTCACTTCCAAAGAGATACTATCGTGGAAGAATGTAGGTGAAATGATTGACAGCATAGAGAGTAAACTATAAACCTAATCATCCCAACTAAAATGATAATTAATTCGTTCAGTTTCTTATTATTTTTCATAATAGTCTTTGTTATCTACTACTTCCCGCTGAAGGAAAAAACAAAGCCTCAAAACTGGCTACTACTAATCTCAAGCTACATATTCTACGGAATAGCAGATTGGAGAATGGTGCCCGTATTGTTAGTATCAACAACCATTTTCTATATCCTAGGTATTAGGATATCTAAGAGCACCGATAGGCAAGCATCTCTCTACACCACTCTGGGCGTAGTGGCAGGTGTAGGATTGCTAGTTTATTTCAAATACCTCAACTTCTTTATTGAATCGTTTGCCAACCTGTTTTCATCGATAGGGCTTCAAACTAATATTAGCACTTTTAATATTATTATGCCCCTTGGCATTAGCTTTTTCACTTTCAGATTGATAAGCTACCTCATCGAAATAAACAGAAGCAAAATAGAGCCTACAAAAGATTTTGTTGCATTTGCCACCTATATAGCATTCTTCCCAACCATTATGTCTGGTCCTATTGACAGGCCCAATGATTTTATTCCACAACTAAAAAGCACACGATCGTTCGATTACGACCTAGCCATAGATGGAAGTCGACAAGTGCTATGGGGTCTATTCAAGAAAATGCTTATAGCCGACAATATTGCAGGGTTTGTCACACTTGTATGGTCCGACATTCCCTCCCAAAGCGGTGCCACACTATTTATTGCCGCCGTATTATATAGTGTGCAAATGTACACCGACTTCTCAGGATATTCAGATATGTCGATTGGTGTGGGTAAGATATTAGGTTTTCGCATCACAAAAAACTTCTACTACCCATTCTTTGCACGAAACGTGGCAGAGTTTTGGCGCCGATGGCATATATCACTCACATCGTGGGTAACAGACTATGTGTTTATGCCACTAAACGTGAAATTTAGAAACTTGGATAATCTGGGCCTCATTATGGCAATAATTATCAATATGGTAATAATCGGAATATGGCACGGTGCAAACTGGACATTTGCTGTATTCGGATTATATCACGGCCTATTATTTATACCTCTGATAATAAGCGGATCATTTGCCCGAAAAAAGAAACTTAAAGCAAATAAGTTTTGCCTGCCATATATGAATGACTTAATAAAGATGCTGTTTACGTTTCTGCTTGTAACTATAGGGCTAGTAATATTTCGAGCCGAAAATATAGCACAAGCTTGGCAATATCTTATTGGAATAGTAAATCCAGTCGGTTTTGTATCACTTACCACCGATGGCCTGCGAGCACTCATCCCTACTCTACTATGCACAATAGCAATGTTTGCATTCGAGTGGATACAGCGCAACAAAGAGTACCCATTACAACTTGACACCATCATTCCAAGCAAATTTATGCGCATTGCATTATTTTGGCTTATCATCATTGTCACCGTGCTATACAGTGGCGAAGAACAAGAGTTCATTTATTTTCAATTCTAAAAACAAAGCTACGTGATGAAAAAGTTTCTACTTAATTCTTTGTTCTATTTCATCTTACCGCTACTGCTGATATTTACTATTAGCGAGTACTCCTTGCGAAGCCTACCCAACGACTATGCATACAAGAGCAACTGGATGAACAAAAACTGTCAAAACATAGAAACTCTATGCATTGGGCCCTCCATCATCCTATATGATATTAATCCAGAGTATTTAAGCACACGCGCATTTAATGCAGCCCATTTATTAGAGTCTATCAATTACGACCATTTCATATTCAACAACTATATCGATAAAATGGACTCGCTTAAATATCTAATAATAGGAATTGATTATTGGACACTCTTTTGTGAGCTTGAAGAAAGCCCAGAATGGTGGCGAGCACAAGATTATTTCATTTACTACGATTGCAACTATCATAAAAATCAATTTAAATATCGATACAAATTTCATCACCCTAACTTAGAAACGCTAAGGAATGCACAAAATGCATTTCTTACATTATTAGGAAAGAGAAATGACACACATCTCACAGTCAATGAACTTGGATATAGCACCAAATACTCTTTCGAAAATAAAAAAGAAAATTGGGATAATGGTATCGAAGAGGGCGCCCTTCATAATTCATTTATTAATATGAATATTAACAAAGCACATATCATTGAAAACGGTAAACACATATATGACATAATTTCGAAATGTGAAAGTAAGAATATTCAAGTATTACTAATCAACACACCTTTTTATGACACATATATATCAAATACGAACTCTAAATATGTTGAAGTTAAAAATGAGTTCTGTAAATATTTTGACGAACATTTCAGCAACACCAAATATTTTGATTTCACAAATGATTCTCGGTTCACAGGTGACGACTTCTATGATTCAAACCATTTGAATGATGAAGGTGCAAGAAAATTCACCTTAATTGTGGACAGCATCATCCAAACAAATATAAGAATATAGTATGAAGAAATTTATTATCGAAATAGTATTCTTTTTCTTCCTTCCGCTCAGCATAATTGCAGTGGTGGCAGAATATTCATTGCGCAATATACCCAATGATTATGCATATAAAAGTAGCTGGATGGATAATAATAGTCGCAACATTGAAGTATTGTATCTTGGTCCCTCAACTATTTTTTATGATCTCGATCCCACCATATCTAAATGGAAAGGATTCAATGCGTCGCATGTATCGCAACCATTAATCTACGATCACTTTATATTTAATAAGTACTTGGATAAAATGGCCTCGCTCAAGTATGTTGTTTTGGGAGTTGACTACTGGTCGCCCCGTGGCACAATGAAGGGAACTACCGAATGGTGGCGAATGAAATACTATACAATACATTACGATTGTCCTTATGATAAAGACAAAACCAAATATAGTTATGAGCTATATTTCCACAACCCCGAAACAATGACAATAGCTGCAAAAGGAACACTACGCTTGCTGGGATTAAATAATGTATCACACCTCACAGTAAACGAATATGGATACGGCACCAACTACACCTCCGACAAGCGAGCTGAGGAATGGGACAATGGACAAGAAGAAGGTGAAAGGCACAACATATTAATAAGCAGCGCCTATCAAAGTGATGATATTTACCATCAAAACATAGATTTTATAAAAGATATTAGTAAAAAATGTAAGGATAGAGGAGTTAAATTAATTCTATTAGGCTCGCCCCACTATATTTCCTACAATAATACTATCGAACGTAAGTTTATTGACGACAGGGACTTATTTTGTGAATCTTTGGCAAGCTCACACGACAATGTTTATTTCATCAACTACTCGGAGCTAAATCTATTCTCGGCAGATGAGTATTATGATGCAATGCACCTTAATGAGCACGGCAGCAGAAGGTTTACAGAATTAATAGACAAAGAACTTGACAACCTATCAACTAGATAAAGAGTAGCCCTACCTCAGCATCTTAAAGAAATCCCAAATAACGATGCCCCCAGCAACCGAAACATTGAGCGAGTGCTTGGTTCCAAACTGTGGTATCTCTATACAATTGTGGCAAACATCTATCACAGATTGCTGCACGCCATGCACCTCGTGTCCTAGCACCAATGCATACTTCTTGCTATTATCTACCTCTATTTGATCAAGCATCAAGCTATTCTCGGCTTGCTCCACCGCATACACCACGTAACCATTATCGCGTAATTGATTAACCACCTCAAGCGAATCTTCCCGATAACTCCACTTCACCGAATCCTCAGAGCCTAGAGCTGTTTTATGTATCTCGACATTGGGTGGTGTGGCGGTTATTCCACAAAGTATTATCTCCTCAACCAAAAAGGCGTCACTAGTTCGAAACACCGACCCAATATTGTGCTGACTCCTTATATTATCCAACACTATTGTGAGTGGTATTTTACGAATCTCCTGAAACTCTTCTATGCTTACTCTATTAAGCTCCTCAACTAGTAGTTTTCTTCTCTTCATTACAGATTATTTTTTTATTGCTGCCCTCACCACAAACCACAAATGATATATGGCAGTTGAAACAAAGCCATAATGCTTTACCATTATCTTAAATCTCTCCTTAAGTGATGCTCTTCTATTGGCAGTAGTTAACCCCTCGTTTAGGTAATTAATAAGCACAAGATTAGTATTATATATAAAGTGAGCACCCATCATCATACGAATAGCCCAATCAAAATCTGACGAAAAGCGATAATTAGTGTCATAAGGTCTGAACAAGTCTTTCCTCACAATGAAAGCCTGATGACATACCAACATGCCCTGCTTAAAGCTCTTATATGTGAGTACCTCGGGGGCTTTCAATTTCCTCATGTGCAAAAACTGACCCTCATCGTCCACAATAGCTGTTTCTCCATACACTATGTCGGGCCTCATTTCTCTATCCACTTCATGCATTAACTGCGCAACGGTGTCGGGCGAATAGAAAGTATCACCCGCATTCAAAAAGCACAGGTAATATCCATCAGCAAGCTTTGCAGCCTTATTCATAGCATGATATAAACCCTTGTCGGGCTCGCTAATCCATTTTGTTTTTGTGTTGGCATACGCCCTTATCATATCAATAGTGCCATCGCTAGAGTTGCCATCTACAATAACATGCTGAATATAAGGATAAGTCTGCTCACTTACGCTTGCAATAGTTCTGCCAAGAGTCTCTTTAGCATTATAGGTAACGGTAATTACAGATAATGTTTTTTTGTTTTCCATATCTATTTATACAAGTCAATATATCTTTTAGCAATCGCCTCTTGCGAATAGTTTCGGATAACAAACTCGCGTGAGTTTGATGAAATAGTTTCAGCATCGGCATCGTTGAGCACCCACGATATTCCATCTGCCAAATCTTGCGCATCTTTGTATTTTGCCACATAACCAGTAGATTTGTGCTGTATCATTTCGGGCACTCCCCCAATATCAAACCCTACACACGATGTGCCACAAGACATAGCCTCCATTATAGTATTAGGAAGATTTTCTTGCAACGAAGGCGTAACAAATAAATCAGCAGCATTATATAAGTCCATCATCTTATCCGAATCCACATATCCTAAATGATAAGCAGAAAATGGTAGCTGAGGCGATATTCCCTCACCATGACTGCCCGCCATCATAAACAGAATATTAGACTTTTCGGTTTCAGACAGAATATTAGCAGCCTCCACAAGATAGTCTATACCCTTTCGTTTGTCCGACACCTTAGCTGCTGCAAACAGCACAATACGTTTATCCTTAGGCAGATTCATTGTGTCACGAATATAATATTTATCCATTGGTCTATATTGGTTAGTATTTATAGGGTTTGGAATAGATACTACTGTATGATTTTGAGTAAGAGGACTCTTTAGTGCCAGCTCCTCAAGCCAATTGCTACAAGCCACAAAAGTGATATGACCTTTGGAATATATTTTCTGTTTCTTTTCAAATATTTTGTGAGATAAGTCCTTTTCAGAAGGATTTGCTAAATAGGGACACATCCCACATCCAGTTTCATAATTGCGACAAGTGCCCGCATGGTGACATATACCTGTAAATGCCCACATATCGTGCATAGTCCACACCACCTTTTTACCTGATGATAATATACGACCTATTTCATCCAATGATAGCATACCCTGATTTACCCAATGCAAGTGAATTACATCAGCATCCTTAAACTCGGAAGTTTTTGTTACTGACACACCCTTGCTGGCAATTGAGACATCAAATAGATTGTTGCGCGAAAACTTATTCTTCACAAATATACTTGCACGTTCAGAATAAAAGCCAAATTTACTTTTCACAGCTCCACCAACTTGTATCACATTATCATCATCCGACATTTTATCCATCACCATCATCTTGGCCGAAACATCAGTAGTGTTAAGTGCCTGCATCAGACGATATGCCGCAATAGCTGCGCCACCTCTCAAATCGGATTTGCTGATTATTAATATCTTCATTGCCTCTATCTATTTGAATATCTTTACTAGTTATATTTCAACAACTAACATTTACAAAGAGTTTATCTTATTCAAAGCATTGATATATCTATTGCTCACAATCTCTAAATTTATCTTCTCTTCTATCACCCTCAGTGCTTCCTGTCCCATATTCTTTAGTTGGGCTGGATTTTCAAATAGCGTAACTATCTTGTTTGCCAAGTCGTGCTTATTACCCTCTTCAAAGAAAAAACCATTCACACCATCCTCTATCAAATCTTTCTCGGTACCATCGCATACAGAGCAAATAACGGGTAGGCCATAAGCCATAGCATCGTTAATGGATAATCCTCCCATCCCTGCAAGCACATACACCGATGATGAGTGCATATAAGCACCAATCATGATAGGATCATATATTGCACCAACAAATATTATATTCTGCTCAATACCCATGTTTTGAACCATCAATTCTAATGCCTCACGCTCGGGACCATCACCTATGACAACTAATTCAGCATGTGGATACTTTTCAAGAACAATGGCAAACGAATCTATCAACAAGTCCACTCGTTTCCACTTCACCAATCGGCCTATGTGTATTATGCGATTGGCATTGTGTGGCAAGATAGGTTTGCTGGCTATTACATTCTCTTTCTCTAGCATCAGCGCCTCACTATTGCCTGTGTTGTAGGTTACAAACACTAGCTCTTTGTCCACTCCATAGGTTGGCATAATATCTTTCCCCACTGATGAGTAGGCCAAAGCACCATCAGCTAACTTGTAGCAATATCTCCTTATATTCATTACTACCCATTGACGGGTATAGAATGCTAATCCTTGGCTTTGCAAGTTCATATCCTCATCATACATTGGGTGCAAGTCGAAGTATTCTTTTATCCTCCCATATGGTGGTGTCTGAAAAGGAATCTCTCTTATGGCTACCCTCACTTTGTTGCGCTTTATAGCTCGCCTCAACTTAGGCTGAAACGATAAAGCCAAGAAATAGGGCCACCCTGCAATTAGTATATCTGGTTTTTCGGACTCTATTATATTATATAAGTCTGGAAAATATTTCTTCCCTAAAATAGATGTTGCTTCTCTGGTTGGGATTAACTTGTAGTCCGACTTATGTTCATCCACTATCTTCACTCCTTTTCCTATCACTGTGCTCTCTTTAGCAGCAATTGCCACTACCACCTCCTGATCCTTTGCAGATATCTTATTTAGCAAAGCATCAAGGTATGGGGGAATAGCACTGAAAACAAAAAGGAGTTTCATATCTTACTACAAAATAGTTTTATCAGACAACTTATCGCGACCAAATACTGAGAGTGATACCTCCTCGCCTACTTTAACACCCGTGTTTGCAAGAGCTCTTGCCACAGTATCGTAAGCCAGTTGCGGGTGATTATTATCGCCACTCAAATGACACAACCATATATTCTTTAGCTTAGAGGAGAAGTTTTCGGCCAAAAACTCAGCAGCTTGACGATTACTCAAGTGCCCAGTGCCATTAGTGATACGCTGCTTTAAATGTATAGGATATCTACCGCTTACAAGCATCTCCTCATCATAGTTGCTCTCAATCACTAAGTGATTTGCCTGAAGCATATAATGCTTTATATCGTCAGTAATAGTTCCCACATCGGTAGCTATCATCAGCTTTTGATTTCCAAACTCTATGAAGTACCCCACATTCTCGGTGCTATCGTGTGGAACGGGAAAGGCAGTAATCTTTAAATCCTCAATTCTGAAAGGCTTCTTCTTTTCTATATATCTAGCCGAACCATTTAGCTTGTGCTTCACTAGCGGAGTTTGATTAATACCACGATGCACACCCTTGGTAGCATAAACTGGTATATTGTTTTTCTCGCCAAGATGACCCACCGAGCGGATATGATCGAAATGATCGTGAGTGATAAGCACAGCCCATATTGATGACATATCTATGCCATGCTGGGCCAGTCGCTTCTTGATGATTCGCGGGCCTATACCTGCATCAATCAAAATGCCATATCGTGAGCAACCCAAATAGTAGCAATTGCCTGAACTGCCGCTACCGAGACTAAAAAATGTAAACTCTTCTGTTGGAAATATTTCGTATTGCATAAGTAACGACAAAGGTACAAAAAATATTTCTGTACCTTCGTTTTATAATCTATAAGACCGTATGTTATTTAGAATATCTTATTTCAAGAAATCATCGAAATAACGGGTTATATGTTCGTGCAAATGCACCCTATCTATACCCATCACATTATGCTCATGACCAGGATATACAAAGAAATCGGGGTGTGTGCCTGCTGTTACGGCAGCTTTCAAAAACTGCATGCTATGCTGCATTACCACCACGGGGTCTTCATCGCCATGGATGATAAGTAGTCGCGACTTAAGCCTATCTGCTTTGTTTAGCAAACTTGTCTCTTCATATCCTTCGGGATTATCTTGTGGTGAGTCCATATATCTTTCACCATACATTATTTCATAGTATTTCCAGTCTATCACAGGGCCACCCGCAACACCCACCTTAAATACATCAGGATTACGAAGTAGCATGTTTATTGTCATAAATCCTCCATAGCTCCAGCCATGAATACCCATCCTATCGGCATCAACATATGGAAGAGATTTTAGATACTCAACACCCCTCATTTGGTCTTTTGCCTCCTCTACTCCTAGTTGGCGATGGGTTACGTTTTCAAACTCGAACCCACGATTGGCAGTGCCTCTATTATCTAGCACAAACACTATGTGTCCGCGTTGTGCCATATAAAACTCCCAACCACCAGATCCATACCTCCATCTGTTTTGTACCAGCTGCGAGTGTGGTCCGCCATACACATATATTACCACCGGATATTGCTTAGTTTCGTCAAAGTCTGTCGGCTTTATTATTCTATAATGCAAATCCGAAACATCATCGGCTGCCTTTATAGTTCCCGTTTCAACACTTGGAACAAGATAATCAGCAAAGGGGTTTTCAGCCTGTGCTAGCAGCGTGTGCTTGTTGCTCCGAGTATCAATCAAATTAGTTACCCCAGGATTATCGTGTGCCGAATATCTATCAATCATGTATCTACCAGATGCACTAATTGAGGCCGAATGAGTACCCTGCATTGATGTATAAGCTCTATATTTTCCATTTTTCATGCCCACACTATATATGTGCCTATCCATAGGTGTGGGGTTGGTGGAGGTGAAATATAGATTTTGTGCTTTAGCATCGAAGCCTACAACACTAGTCACATCCCACGAGCCAGAGGTTAGCTGCTTTAGCAACTGCCCCGATATATTGTAGAGATACAGATGATTGTATCCATCGCGACGGCTTTGCCACACAAATTGATAGGGGTTGCCATCAACAAACAGCACTGGATTTTCGGGTTCAACATATTTGGGGTGTGTCTCCTCAAACAATGTTTTATCGAACTGCCCCGTAGCCGCATCATATCTATTTAGATGCATATGGTTTTGGTCTCTATTTAGCTCGGCTATATATATAGCATCACCTTGCGGACTCCATGCCACATTGGTTAGATAGTGCTCGTCTGGCTCGCCGGTATTCATATACACCACCTCGCCACTTTGGATATCAAAAACACCAAGAGTTACGTGATGGCTTACCATTCCTGCCATCGGATATTTATAATCTTTGAGCTTTGCTTCGCGGGCCGACATATCTACAAGCGGATAGTCTTCAACCATCGACTCATCCATTCTATAAAATGCAATCTTACTATCATTGGGCGACCAAAAGATGCCACCACTAATACCAAACTCGCTGCGATGCACAGTTTGTCCATACACTATATTCTTATCGCTTTCGGTGGAAATGGCTGTTTCCATTCCATCTTTATCCACTACATATAAATTATTACCCTTTGTGTAGGCCATGTAGTTATTATTAGGCGATAGTGTATGATTTTCACTATCGGCTGCATACTCAAAGGCGGCTTTGCGAGTGTGCGTGGCATAGTTATAAACCACAAATCCTTTTGACGACCTAAAAACTACAATAGGCTCCCCATCCTTTGAGAAAGATGGCGAAAACAGGCGCTCTTCGTTTGAGGATAATTCACTTTGCAAAAACAACAATTCCTTTTTATTTATCTTGCTAGGATTGGAAATTGAGAAAACGGAATCTCCCTTAATCTCTATCAATTTATCACCATTCCATTGATATTGTGCATCAAGGCGTGGAGTATATTTAAAATACGACTTTCCTCCGGGGATTAGCTCATCGAGAGTAAACTGCTTGGCTTGCTGTGCACCAATAGAGCTTGCAAAGGCTATAAGCGCTATTAGTATTGAATATCTATATCTCTTCATTAGTGTTTATGTTTTTTATTACATTGTGTGATTGGCGTAAAGATTGCGAATAGTTTCGTTGTGCTCATCCACCAATTCCTTCACCACTTGCTGTGCCGAAACTACTTCGTGAACATGCGATGCTGCTTGCCCAATCTCTAGCTCGCCCTCAATTAAGTCGCCCTCAAATATTCCTTTCTTAGCTCTTCCACGGCCAAGATGTTCACGAATTTCATCAGCCGATGCACCACGATCTTCCATCTCTTTCACCTCTTCATAGAAGTTGTTTTTGATAAGACGAGTGGGACTTACCTTTTTTAGTGACAAAACGGTTTCACCCTCACCTAACGATAAGCAACGCTCTTTGAAAGCATCACTTGCCGAGCTCTCGGTAGTCAGAGCAAAGCGTGTACCCACTTGAACTCCCTCTGCTCCCATTGCAAACGCAGCCGCCATGGCCGAACCTGTGGCAATACCACCTGCAGCTATCACAGGGATATCAACAACTTTACAAACTTGTGGAATAAGCACTAATGTAGTTGTCTCTTCACGACCATTGTGCCCCCCAGCTTCGAAACCTTCGGCAACAATAGCATCAACTCCTGCTTGTGCCGACTTTTGGGCAAAATAAGAGCTCGATACCACATGAACAACAGTTATACCATTAGATTGTAAATGATTTGTCCATGTTTTGGGATTGCCTGCTGAAGTAAAAACCACTGGTACTTTTTCGTCGATAATAATTTTCATTATCTCATCCACTTGTGGATACATAAGAGGCACATTAACCCCAAAAGGCTTATCAGTAGCCTGCTTGCATTTCTGAATATGCTCGCGAAGCACTTCAGGATACATCGATCCTGCACCTATTAATCCTAACCCTCCAGCATTACTCACTGCCGAAGCCAACCTCCATCCGCTGCACCATACCATACCCGCTTGAATGATGGGATACTCGATTCCAAATAATTGTGTTATTCTATTTTTTTTCATGCGACAAACTTACATAAAAAAATCATCACTGGATAAATCGTTTTTATAAAAATAGGGTGTATGCGTTGCTAGCTTTCCAATTATCAGGCAATGCAACTATGGATAGAGGCTTAGCTGAGCATAACTCAATAAAATAGGAGGTGCCATACTGCTAAAGCTCAAACCAAATTAGTAATTCAAGGCTATATCAAGTATAATACGATATAAGAAAGATACTGAAGGAAAAATTAGAGGATATACGTTTCATACGTATAGTAGCGCCGGAGATAAGCTAGAGGTGATAGCTGAAAAATTAATTAGTTTGTAGAACACAAGACCAAAAAGAAAATCATTCGAATAGGTAGTTGAATTCATATCAATAGCTATGGTACATGATGATGGAAAATTCACAGGGGAATTGTTAAACAAAACATGACAAAATCTTCCTTGTTTATCTTTTTTAATCTTTCACCGATTCTCAAGAAGTAAATAAATGCAAATAAGCAGACTCACAAATGACACATCCAAGCATATACTGCTGCAAATCAGCTTAATAATAAAATTACTGCAACTTATCGTTTCGAAAAGCCTCTCTATTGTAAATTTACAAACGACATATCTAGGGCTTTTTTCACCTCCAAAACTTATATTATCAACCCTCCACAATTATCTCGAGCAAAAAAAACAATGTTTTAACATTACCCAACGCACAAATGCGAGCTAAATAATTAAATCATTTAACAGTTTCAGAGAAAATAACTCTATTGTAAATTTACAATTTACGAGTCCGAAGCAAGATACGATAATTGTAAATTTACAATAGGGGTAATTATCAACTCCGACGGTCGAAAGCAGTTTCATAATAGCCTTTCTTATTAGACTGACAATTGAAAATTTAATATTATTTGCATCTAAAGGGCTATTTATAGTTAAATAAGCTTTCGTTTTGATGAAAAACTGTGGCGAAACATCATTTGTAAATTTACAATAGACGCTTCTCGACCATATTATGCTAATTGTAAATTTACAATAGAGACAAAACGGTGCGGGAATGCTAATTGTAAATGTACAATAGCCTCACCAGTGAGTGTAAATGTTAATTTAAACATCCTATATTTAAAACAGACTACGACGTTAAGAAACATCGATTTCGAGATTTATTGGAGATTGCTAAAAACGGAAGTTTGCAATTACTCGATATACATATTACGTTTCGGGAAACTAGATAAGACTATACATATAAGCAACTTTGTAGCAAAAGTTCGGTATAAATTTATTAGTTTTGTAGCTTAAAGTGGATTTTTCAATTTTAATACATAATCGTTTATAATGAACATTTTAATTCTTGGTTCTGGTGGACGCGAGCATGCCCTTGCATGGCACATGCAAAATAGTAAACAGCTTGACAATTTATACATAGCACCCGGAAATGCGGGAACGGCGCAGGTGGGTAAGAATATACCTATTGAGCCAACCGATTTTGGTGCACTCAAAGACTTTGCAATAACTAATAGTATAGACATGATAGTGGTGGGACCTGAGGTGCCGCTAGTGCTAGGTGTGTATGATGTGTTTAAAAATGATGAGGCTACAAAGCATATTTCAGTGATTGGCCCATCAAGGCAGGGTGCGCTACTAGAGGGAAGCAAGGATTTTGCAAAAGATTTTATGAACAAAAACAACATCCCTACTGCACGCCACAAAACTATTACACCAAATAATCTTGAGGAGGGATATTCGTTTTTAGATTCGCTTGCGGCTCCCTATGTTTTGAAGGCGGATGGACTAGCAGCTGGCAAAGGTGTGCTGATACTTAACGACCTTGATGATGCAAAGCAGATGCTAAACGAAATGCTTGGCGGTATGTTTGGCGATGCGGGCAATAGAGTGGTGATAGAGGAGTTTTTGGATGGTATTGAGTGTTCGGTGTTTGTGCTTACGGACGGAAAATCGTATAAAATACTTCCCGTAGCTAAAGATTATAAGAGAATTGGAGAAGGCGACACGGGGCTTAACACAGGCGGTATGGGTGCCATTTCGCCAGTGCCATTTGCCGATGATGAGTTTATGAAAAAAGTGGAAGAACAAATTGTTGTTCCCACAGTGAATGGAATCCATAATGAAGACTTTGATTATAAAGGATTTATATTTATAGGCTTGATAAAGGTGAATGGTGAGCCAAAGGTAATTGAGTATAACGTGAGAATGGGCGACCCTGAAACGGAGGTGGTAATGCCACGCATAAAATCGGATTTGGTGGAGCTGTTTAAGTCGGTAGCCAACGAAACCCTTGATAGCGCAACTCTGGAAATTGATGATAGATACGCCACTACTGTAATGATGGTTTCGGGAGGATATCCTGGCGATTACGTGAATGGCAAGGAGATATCGGGGCTTGAGAATGTGGATGCCTCAATAGTTTTTCATGCAGGCACTAGAGAGGTGGATAATAAAATAGTAACCGCTGGCGGGCGTGTGATAGCAGTAACATCATATGGCAACACTATGGAAGAGGCGCTTGCAAACTCATATAAAAACATTGATAAAATAGTGTTTGAGGGTAGCTATTGCAGAAAAGATATAGGGTTCGATTTAAAATAAATAGAAAGTAAGATATATATAATAATGAATACAAAGCTAAATCGTAATTTCACAACATATTTTATTGAATCTCGCTTTATTTCCGTAATTATTGCAATTGTGGTTGTTTTGGTGCGCTTTTTGATGTTTACAAAAAGAGGGTTGCCAACAACACCCATCAATGATGCCAACTTTATATGGAACACCATAGAACCATGGCTGCAGCAGTATCCAATGGCTTCGTTTGTGGCTAGCACCCTGGCGTTGTTTATTATTTCGTTTTTAATTTCCGAAATCAACAACCGGTTCGGGATTGTTAGAACTCGTACATCAATGCCGTTTTATATTCCGTTTATTATATTCAGTGTACATCCTATGTTTCTTAGGCTCACACCTGATTTGCCTGCTTTGATTTTGGTGTTGTGGTCTATGTTTCCACTGCTGGCAACATACCAATCGCATAATACACATAAATATACTTTCCAGTTTAGTGCCCTACTGGCAATGGCCAGTGTATTTCAGATATATGCTATAATTCTTGTTCCACTGTGGATAATAGGGCTAAAGGCACTCTCAGAAATAAAGTTCAGATCACTCTTGGCCGCTATTTTTGGTATTAGTGTGGTTTACTGGATAGTTTTTGCATTTTATGTGTTTGCTGATAATATTCAGGGCTTCATAGCTCCTATGATTGAACTAGGACAGATATATGACTTTACTCGCCTACCCGACTTTTCGGTTCCACAATGGGGTTTTATTGGCTCTATCTTGTTTTTTGTGATATACTTTATCAGCGTTGACAATAGGCAAATAATCAGGGAAAGGAGTTTTACAAAAAAGATATTATACTTGAGCATGTCGGTGATAATCGTTTCACTTCTGCTTCATATTCTATTTTTGGGTCACACTGTATTTTGGATGTATGTGGCACTTGCATTTTTATCAATTATAATTGCACATTACTACACAAACGTAACGAGCAGCATGGTAATATACTCATTTACAGTGTTTATGGCTATCATCGCTTTTTATATGATAATAAATACAGTTAGTAATTTATCACCATTCTAGCAACTTTTTTTATTCTGCATTGTTTTTTAATTATAGTGACTGATAAAACATTTATGATTATGAAAACAAAGCTACATTTCACACAATTGCTTCTTGCGTCGCTACTGTTTTCAGTAATGATTTCGTGTGGCAGCTCACAAACAGCCGCTCAAAAGCAAGAGGTATCAGAGCAAGTAAAGGAGAAGGTAGATAACCTAAAGTTCACATTCAAAGCCAACTATGCCTACCCTTCCACATTTAGGTCGATATATTTATCGCCATACTACGATGTGAAAGTTTCGCCAGATAGTGTAGTAGCATATCTGCCCTATTACGGCAAAGCCTACACAGCACCTATGAATCCTAGCGAGGGTGGTATAAAGTTTACAAGTACTTCATTTGAGTATAATGTGAGGGAAGGCAAGAAGAAGGGAAACTGGCTCGTAGATATTAAGGTAAAAGATAAAGGTGACGATGTTTCGTTATACTTTGATATTTGGGACAATGGAACTGCACGATTGAATGTTTCGGACTCTAGAAGACAATCGATATCATTCTCGGGCGAGATAGATATGGATAAATAACAAAAAAGCGGACCATGGTCCGCTTTTTTGTTATTTAATAGAATTGTTGTCTTTATTGTAGTTTCTCTACCAAGTGCTTTGGTAAATAGAATGTATCGTTTTTATCTATATAAACTACTACTGAGCCAATATCAAAGGGTTTCCCATTGAGAGTTGCTACTGATGAGAAAGCTTTGATATCAAGTTTGTTTTTTCCTTTCTTGATAGTAAGTATTGGGAAATCCTCATCCTTCTTATCGATACTATATTTGTAGCCCTCGAATACATCTGTGTGTTTCGCAAATATCTCATCTGAAATTTCTTCTAATGTCTTTTCAATTCCTGAAACCTCAACTAGATATTTATTCACATCTACGTTGCGAACATTACCTCTTAGGATATCATCCTGTGGGTGATATGATGCTAAAAGAGTCTCCTCGCCAGTGTGTCCTCCAGTGGTGAAGCCAAAACATGTGCGTGAGTTCATTATCTTGATAATGCTACGTACCATGTTTTCGCTATTTGCAACTTCCATATAGTCGCTTTCTTTTTTATAGTTTTTAGATGATAGTAGAGTTTCTACTTCGTCATCTGTCAAGTCTATATTAGTGTATTCTTTAAATACGCTTTTTAAATCTTCGGGAGCAGTTTCGAGAAGGATAGACTCAAGACCATTACCACTCAATTTGTAGTCGGAAACATTGCTGAATAGTTGATCGATTGAAAGCTTGTCGTATCCATGACATGCATATGAGCCAATAGTGAAACCGCTATTACCATGGTCGGACATGATTACTACAGCAGTGTTGCCATCTTTAATTGCAAACTCCATTACTTTGCCTACTGCATCATCAAAGGCAATAAGTTCTGTAATCATTCCTACAGCATCATTAGCATGGGCTGCCCAGTCAACCTGACTTCCCTCTACCATAAGGAAAAATCCATTCTCATCTTTAGACAAAAGCTCAAGTGCTTTCTCAGTCATTTCGGCTAGCGAAGGTACTTTGTCTGGATTTCTATCAATGTCGTAAGGTAATGCACGCTCGCCATATAGTGCCCATACTTTTCCATCACCATTATAATTTAATAGAGCATTTTTGTCATCTTCAATAAGTGTGGTTCCATTATTTTGGAAGTGTTGTCTTATATCGTCTGTCAAAATTCCTGTTCCACCACCAAACATTACATCTAGGTTTTGATATGCAACCTGTGGAGCGATGGATTTATATTGACTTCTGTAATAGTAGTGTGCAGAGAAGTCGGCTGGTGTAGCGTGTGGGAATTCGCAAGTTACCACTAATCCCGTTGCTTTATTCTTCATAATACGCGAAGCTTCAAGAATAGTTGTTGCGGGCTGATAAGTTCTATTGGCATCAACTGGATATAGATCATTCTCAGGGTCAGCCTCAGGGTAAATGGCTACGTTGCCCGTTTTTTGTAATACACCAGTGGCATATGTAGAGCCTGTAGGTGCCGAGTCACCGATTGGGGCATTGGAAGAGTGAGTAGTTACAGTTCCTGTAAAATAAGGATCGATATGTAACTTATCACCCATATCATTATAAATTTTGTACCAGCGAGCAGCTGAGTAAACTCCTGTGGATGTTCCGTCGGGAATCATCACAATAACATTTTTAACAGGTTTTACACCCTGCGCAAAGATTAAAACTGAAATGGCCAAGAAGCCAAATAGTAGACTAATTTTCCTCATATATTGATATAATATATATTGTTTTAGATTTCTTTAATCGGTAAAGGTAATTATTTTGATACAGTTTTTTATGAAAAGATTGTTGATTAACACCTATGTAACATTTTTTAAGTGCTAAAACTCAATTCATTTTATTAAGTTTGCTCTAAAATAGAAATTAAGAATATGAAAGAATCAAATAAAAGACCTCTTATTTTAATATCAAACGATGATGGCTATCAGGCCAAAGGAATTAACTCTCTTATTGATGCAATGAAACAGATAGGTGATGTGGTTGTGTTTGCACCGCAACACCATCAATCGGGTATGTCGTCGGCAATATCTACTATGCAGCCGCTTCGTACTAAGAAATATATCGACGAGGAGGGTATTACTGCTTATTATTGCAATGGCACCCCGGTGGATTGTGTGAAACTTGCTTTGAATGAGTTTATGGATCGGAAGCCAGATTTATTGGTATCGGGTATCAACCATGGTTCTAATGCGGGCATTAGTGTGATATACTCTGGAACAATGGGTGCGGCTATTGAGGGTTGTATTTTTGATGTTCCTTCTATTGGCTTTTCTTTGTGTGACTTTTCGCATGATGCTGATTTTTCACAAACATGTGAGGTGGCTATCAAAGTGGCAAAACAGGTACTTGAGAATGGACTTCCGAGTGGTGTTTGCCTAAATGTAAATGTTCCACGAGGTGAGGTGAAGGGTATTAAGATTTCGAAGCAAACACAAGGAAAGTGGGTTAACGAATATCAGAAGGCATACGATGGAATTGGTCAAGATGTTTATTGGATGACGGGTAGCTTCGAGAATTGGGAAGAGAATAATGGCAGTTCGGATGAATGGGCTATTGCAAATGGTTATGCAGCTGTGGTTCCCGTAAAAATCGATATGACTGACTATCAGCTAATGGACGAGCTTGAGAAATGGGATTTATAGAACATTGTGTGTAACATGTCGTTATAATTAGTACAAGTGTTTGCAACTATAAAATCCTTATAAAATGAAATATTATTTGATTGCTGGCGAAGCTTCGGGAGATCTTCATGCTTCAAACTTGATGAAATCTATCAAAGAATTGGACTCGAGTGCTGAATTTAGATTCCTAGGTGGTGATTTGATGGCTAAACAGGCCAACAGCGAACCCCTTATTCACTATCGTGATATGGCTTATATGGGCTTTGTGCCGGTATTAATGAATGCTAGAACTATCCTCAACAATATGAAGCTATGCAAGGAGGATATAAAGAGATATCAACCTGATGTAGTGATTCTGATAGACTATCCTGGCTTCAACTTGAAGATTGCAAAGTATGTGTCGCAGAGCCTTCAGATACCTGTTCATTATTATATTTCGCCGAAAGTGTGGGCTTGGAAGGAATATAGGGTGAAGTCGTTTAAAAAATATGTTGACGAAATGCTGCTTATCCTGCCTTTTGAAGTTGATTTTTATAAGAAACACAACTATGAGGCTCATTATATTGGTAACCCAACAGTAGATGCAATTGAAGCAAGAGAGTATAAGGATGAGAAGTTTGAGGATTTTATTAAACACAACACTCTTGAAAATAAGCCTATAATATCAATATTGTCGGGTAGCAGAAAGCAGGAGATTTCTAAAAACCTGCCCGTTATGCTCGAATCTCTTAAGGGATTTGAGGGATACCAGTTTCTAATATTGGGTGCTCCAGGCATTGAGGAATCGTTTTATAGCAAATATATTGAGAGGCAACCTGTAAGGGTACTCTTCAATCAGACTTATAGGGCATTATCGCAATCGGAAGTGGCTTTGGTTACCTCGGGAACGGCTACTCTTGAAACTGCTCTTTTAGATACTCCTCAAGTGGTGTGTTATCACACTCCAGTACCCAGCCTTTCGTACTGGGCATTCAAAAATATTTTAAAGACTCCATATATCTCACTCGTTAATCTTATTATGGGGCGAGAAGTGGTAAAGGAGCTCTTCGCAAAGTTTTTTACAATAGATAATATCCGAACTGAGCTGCATCAGATTTTGCACGTGCAGAATTATCGACACAATATGCTTGAGAACTATAAGGAACTCAGAGGAATACTAGGTGATGCAGGTGCTTCAACAAATGCTGCAAAATTCATTGTTGATAAGATATCTTCTAATTAATAATGAGCAGTAAGATGTTAAAAGAGGTGGTACAATAAAACTTTTTTTGTTTTAATTGTTTTCTCTATATACATACTAATTTTTTAAACAGATAAATCATGAAAATAGGCATCCTTACTTCAGGCGGCGACTGCCCAGGAATAAACGCAACCATTAGAGGGGTTGGTAAAACCGCTATAAACAACTACGGAATGGAGGTAATCGGAATTCGTAATGGATTCTCGGGATTACTCTACAAAGACATTATTGAGCTTAACGATGCAGCGCTATCGGGTATCCTAAATCTAGGTGGAACCATTTTAGGGACTGCACGCGAAAAGCTGTTCCGTAAGCTTATCAAATCACCCGACGAAAAGGATAGGGAGACAATAAAGCAGAGCTTTCACGAATTGGGTCTTGACTGCCTAGTATGCATTGGTGGTAATGGCACACAACGAACCACTTGGATGCTTTCTGAATTGGGACTTAATGTAGTGGGAATACCTAAAACAATTGATAACGATGTATGGGGCACGGATGTGACTTTTGGATTTGACACCGCCGTTAATATCGCTACTGAGGCAATCGATAGGCTTCACTCTACAGCAAGCTCACATAGGCGCGTTATGGTTATCGAACTAATGGGCCATCACGCGGGCTGGATTGCACTTAATGCAGGAATGGCTGGAGGTGCAGATATTATTCTATTGCCAGAGCTTGGATACAATATGAAGGTGATAATAGATAAGATTAAGAGCAGGATGGAAAAAGGTAAAGCCTATTCGATTGTAGCTGTTGCCGAGGGAATAGAAATTCATGGTGGCAGTAAAGAGAGACCTGCAATATATTTTGCAAAAGAAATTGAGGCTCAAACTGGAATTGAAACAAGGGAGACTGTCCTAGGATATATCCAAAGGGGCGGATCACCATCGCCAGCAGATAGAAATCTAGGTACTCTATTGGGTGGTCATGCTGCTCAACTAATTCATGAGGGAAAATTTGGACGAATGAGCGCTATCATTGATAATAAGATTTCGGATATACCTTTATCTGAGGTTGCAGGAAAATTGAGATTAGTTACTCAAGACTCGGCATTGGTAGTTCAGGGAAAACAAATGGGTATATCATTTGGAATATAGAGTTCAATAATAGATAATTCATAAAAGAAGGAGCTATAGGATATATTATAATATAATCCCTATAACTCCTTTTAAATTTCTCCATGAGAAAGGTAGCTTTTTCTCAATCTAATACCTATAACATTTGTTGCTATAAATAAAAGCTCTATTCTGTGTCATCTTCATCAGGCAAGTCGGATGATTTTTGGTTTCCTAATAATGAGTCTAAAAGATCATTATCATTCCGCAACTTTTTAATAGCCTTCTTAGATGCCTTTTGATGAGACTCTTTTTTGGAATATCCTTTTCCTGATCCCAAATTTTGCCCACCAACTAAAACTATTGATTTAAAAATTGGATTGTTCTGCTCATCATACGATGAGTGAACTAATTCAAAGGCGACATCTACTTTGTGCTTTTGCCCCCATTCAATTAGTCGTGACTTAAAATCAACCTCACTTTTTAAAACAGTGTCGATGTTGATGTGCTCTTTAATAAGAGTTTCATAAACAAAGCTTTTTGCAACTCTATAGCCCTGATCAAGATATATTGCTCCAATTAAGGCCTCTAACGCATCACCATATATATTGGTGTTGTGAGCCAGATTTCTAGTTGATGTAATAATAATCTTATCGATGCCAATCTCAACGGCAATCTTATTCAATGTGTCTCGTTGTACAATTCGCGATCTTGTACTAGTCAAAAAACCTTCCTTCTTGTGTACAAATTTTTTGTATAGTATATCCGCTACGATGGCATCTAGGATTGCATCACCAAGAAATTCGAGACGTTCATTGTTAATCCATTTTCCCGAACCAGCACGTACTGATGACGATCTATGTGTCAGAGCTTCGTGGTACAGATCTATCCTATCAGGATAAAATCCCAGCATTTGATAAAAAGAAAAGTAAGGCTCTTTCCCTTTTCTTGGGATGGCTCTTACTTTTCGCATAAATTTTCTTAACACATTATTTAGTGTATTTCTTTAATATAACGCTTGCATTGTGGCCGCCAAAACCAAAAGTATTTGACAAAGCGGCTTTAATTTCTCTCTTTTGAGCTTTATCGAATGTAAAATTCAGATTATAATCTATTTCTGGATCTTCATCACCTTCCTGGAAGTTGATAGTAGGTGGCACAATTTGATTTTCAATAGCCAAAATAGACAACATAGCTTCTACAGCACCTGCTGCACCTAGAAGGTGACCAGTCATTGATTTTGTAGAACTAATATTCAATTTATAGCTATGATCGCCGAATACATCCAAGATAGCCTTTACCTCTGAGATATCACCAACAGGTGTAGAGGTTCCGTGCACATTGATATAATCAATATCTTCTGGTTGCATTTCCGCATCTTCAAGTGCATTGCGCATCACTAATATAGCACCTAATCCATCGGGGTGAGAAGCAGTAAGGTGGTGAGCATCGGCTGACATACCAGCGCCAACTACCTCTGCATATATATGAGCACCGCGTGCTAATGCGTGTTCTAGCTCTTCGAGAACAATTGTTACAGATCCCTCCCCCATCACAAAGCCATCGCGGCTTGCACTAAATGGGCGTGAGGCTGTTTCAGGTGAGTCGTTGCGGGTTGATAATGCATGCATAGCATTAAAACCACCAACAGCCGCAGGACTTATTGTAGCTTCTGAACCACCAGTAAGAATTGCATTAGCTTTATTCAATCTGATAAGATTGTAAGCATCAGCAATAGCATTGGTAGAAGATGCACAAGCCGAAACAGTTGCATAATTGGGACCCCTAAGTCCATAAATCATAGAGATATGCCCAGCAGCAATATCGGCTATCATTTTTGGAATGAAAAAGGGATTGAAACGAGGTCCTCTTTCAATATTGGTAAAATAATTACCAACTTCATCTTCAAATGTTTTAATTCCACCAATACCTGCTGAGAAGATTACACCGATTCGGTTTGTATCCTCCTCTTCAAGATTTAGACCAGAGTTTTCCATCGCCTCCATAGCCGACTTAATGGCTAATTGTGAATAGCGATCGAAGCGTCTAACTTCTTTTTTTTCAAATATATCTAGTGGGTCGAACCCTTTTACCTCGCAGGCAAATTGGGTTTTAAACATTGAAGCATCGAAAAGAGTAATAGGTCCAGCACCACTTTTGCCAGCAATAACATTATCCCATGTTGTTTTAACATCATTACCTAACGGCGTAATTGCTCCCAGACCTGTTACTACTACTCTTTTTAATTCCATCTGTTTTTTAATATGGATTTTTATTTCGCGTGCTGCTCTACATAAGCAACAGCATCGCCTACGCTTGAAATTTTTTCAGCCTGATCATCAGGGATTGAGATGTTGAATTCTTTTTCGAATTCCATGATTAACTCTACAGTATCAAGTGAATCAGCACCTAGGTCGTTAGTGAAACTTGCAGTATCTGTAACTTCAGATTCTTCTACACCTAATTTCTCGACAATGATCGACTTTACTCTTTCTGCTACTTCTGACATAACTTTATTAATTAAATTAGTAAATAAAATTGTTTTATTCTTTAATTTTGTGTTGCAAAGTAAATCATTTTTTTCCTAACCACACAACTTTTTCATAGTAAAAGCACAAAATCATGCACATATTTTGTATTTTTGTGCATTAAAAGAGATATTTCATGATTAAATTAGCCATTTTTGCTTCAGGAAGCGGTTCGAATGCTGAAAATATAGCTCAATATTTCAAAGATGATACAAATGTTGATGTTTCAGTAATTATTTCAAACAAAAAGGATGTTTATGTTTTAGAAAGAGCCAAAACTCTTAATATCCCAGCATATACATTTAATAAAAAGGATTTTGATGATAGTGACAAGATAATATCATTACTAGAAGAATATAATATAGACTATATTATACTAGCAGGTTTCCTTTTAAAGGTGTCAGAGAAAATGGTGGATAAGTTTAGTAATAGAATTATTAATATCCATCCTGCACTTTTACCAAAGTATGGTGGCAAGGGTATGTATGGTGATTTTGTTCATAATGCAGTTATTGAGGCTAAAGAGAAAGAGTCAGGAATAACAATTCATTATGTAAATGAAAATTATGACGAGGGATCAATTATTTTTCAGGCAACCTGCAAAATAGATGAAAGCGACTCTGCAAGCGACCTCGCAAAGAAGATTCACAAGCTAGAATACGAGCATTTTCCAAGAATAATTGAGGAGATAGTAAAAAAATAGTGCAAAACTATTTCGTATTAAAAAATTAGTATTACCTTTGCATCGCAATTGCGGCTGTGGCGTAATTGGTAGCCGCGCTAGACTTAGGATCTAGTGGAGAAATCCGTGGGGGTTCGAGTCCCTTCAGCCGCACAGCAAGAGTCTTTTAAGAACTTTCTTAGAAGACTCTTTTATTTTAGCTCTACAACCTGTTTTTTGTGTGTTGAGATAAAATTTAAACAGAAAAGACTTGTGTAGTTACAAAAATTGGCGTAACTTTGCGGTCGATTAAATAATAAGGAGGGTCCCGTAGCTTAACTGAATAGAGCATCTGACTACGGATCAGAAGGTTACAGGTTTGAATCCTGTCGGGATCACAAAGATAAAACGTAAATATCGCATGATGTTTACGTTTTTTTATTGCTCAGAAATAAACAACAAAAGATCTAACGGCTATTATACCTTTTACTACTAAGCTTATAGGTAGCACTAAACATATAATAAAACAATGTACCTACCACCCATCCTGCAAACACATCAATCAGATAATGGGCCTGAATATATACTGTGGCGCAACATAAAAGAATATAGACTGGAAAAAGTATAACAGTAATTCTCTTATTAATACTTGCCGACCATAACATTATAGCAGTCGAAACCCCAACATGAGAGCTTGGAAATGCTGCTATAGGCCTCTCACCCCCAGCTTGAACAAGCTCAATGGCATGATAGAAAAGACCATCTACATAACCAGGACCTGGCATAATTTCAAACTGATGTTTAAAGTAATCACCAATTGCATAAAAATTGGCTGATGCTACATTTTCCATTCCTATTACTAAAAAATAGAATTGTGGCCCTGCCACTGGAACAAATATAAAAATAAGATAGAAAGCAAAAAAAGTTCCCATCAATATATACATATATCTATTTATCTCATCTTTCTTTTTAAGAATACAGTAAAGAGCTGATCCTACAATCATTGGATAATATGCGAAATATCCAAAGTAGATTGCTTCACTAAACCATTTTTGAGGCATAAGATTTGAAAACTCAATTGCTGGTTGAAACCCAAATAATGACTGCTCGAACGAAGCAAAAACATGATCTAGATTAGGAAAAGCATTATTAAAAGCATAAATATCTGGATACCAAAAGGGTAATAAGGCAACTTGATACATCACTCTAATAAAAGAGAACAGATTATCGTACTTGTAATATTTATTTGAAAACACACTTACTATGAACAAACCAGAAACAATCAGTGCGCGACCGACTAGTTGGAGTATTGGTTGCTCAAGATTGTTCCAAAACAAGACAATTAAAATTGAAGTAAGTACGCTATACCACAATGTAAGTTGCTCAAAAGGTAGTAGTTTGATATTTTTACGATTGATCATGCCCATTAGATAAACGAATATTATGTGTCTATTGCTTTTTATTTATTGAAATTCACTCAGTTCAAGCCATCTCAATGTTTTCTCATCTATTAGGTTTATCACCTCTCCAATTCTATTTGATACTGAAATAAGTTCATCTGGTGATAATGTCCCCGATGAAAGAGACTCATTTAATGACTCCTTCTCCTGTTCAAGCTTTTCTATCTCACTCTCTAAGCCCTCAAACTCAAGCCTCTCCTTATATGTTAGTTTTGTTTTCTCTGTAGTTTTTTGAACCTTCTTTTCTTTTTCTGAAGATTCTTTTACCTGCTTTTCCTCTTGGGCAAATCGTTTCTCTTCTTCTGATTTCCATTCTCTATATTGAGTGTAGTTGCCAGGATATAGCTGCAAATCTGCATCACCATTAAACACCATCAAATGATCTACCACCTTATCCATGAAATATCTATCATGCGAAATAACTATAAGGCAGCCTTTAAACTCAGCAAGATATTCCTCCAACACATTCAGAGTAACAATATCTAAATCATTTGTTGGCTCATCAAGAATCAAGAAATTGGGATTTTTAATAAGTACAGTACATAAATATAATCGCCTCTTCTCACCACCACTAAGCTTATACACATAATCGTGCTGACGTGCTGGCGAAAACAAAAAGTGCTGCAAAAACTGAGATGCAGTAATCCTCCTACCATCTCCCATGTCAATAACTTCTGCAATCTCCTGAACGACATCAATAACCTTTGTTTGCTCGTTAAACTCTAATCCATCCTGGCTATAATATCCAAAATTAACCGTTTCACCTATTTCAAATTCACCCGAATCTGGTTCTACCAAGCCCAAAAGCATTTTTATAAATGTACTCTTACCCGTACCATTATTACCAATAATTCCCATTTTCTCATATCTTGTAAATATATAGTCGAAATTATCAGTTATACGAATATCCCCGAAGCTCTTAGTTATTCCCTTAGCTTCAAAAATCTTTTTGCCTATGTAAGAACCCTTGGCAGCAAGTCTCACATTACCACTACTTTGTCGTTTCGAAGCCTTATCCTCTAAGTCATAAAATGCCTCAACACGCGCCTTAGCTTTTGTGCCACGTGCTTGTGGCTGACGACGCATCCACTCAAGCTCTTTACGATATAAATTACGGGCTCTCTCAGTTTCGGCACTCTGAGTTAATAATCTCTCATCTCGTTTTTCAAGATAATATGCATAATTTCCTTTATATGAATATATCTGCTTATCATCAATCTCAACTATTTGATTACAAACACTATCTAAGAAGTATCTATCGTGTGTGACCATAAGCAACGACACATTACTACTACGTAGGTATCCCTCAAGCCACTCCACCATATCAAGGTCTAGATGGTTGGTAGGCTCATCAAGAATTATTAGTTCTGGCTCAGATATTAAAGCATTAGCTAATGCCACTCGCTTAATTTGTCCACCCGACAAATGACCAATTTTCTGATTATAGCGATATATTTTTAGTTGCCCTAAAATTTGCTTAACACGTTGCTCATAATCCCAAGCTTTTAGCATATCCATTTCAGCTAATATCGCATCCAACCCTTCTGCATCACCCGATTCCATTATTTCTTCATATCGGGATATAACTCTAACCACATCACTGCCAGATTCAAAGCAAGCTTCAAGCACTGTTAACTCGGGGTCAAAATTAGGCGATTGCTCAAGATAAGCAATACGTATATCATTTCTAAACACAACCCTACCACCATCATATGGCTCTTTGCCAGCTATTATATTTAGTAGTGTAGTTTTTCCTGCACCATTCTTGGCTATTAAACCTATTTTATCGCCCTCGGCAACACCAAATGATATATCATTGAATAACTGTAAATCACCAAAGCTTTTAGTAAGAGTATCTATTTGTAATAATGGATGAGACATACTGTTTATTAGTTTAGGCTACAAAAATACTCTTTTAAAACCATAGTTGATAAAATAATCAACAATTAGTAGTTAAATGACTTATAATCAAAAGCGCCATCTTACAAAGCTATAGATATCTATACGACTTGAACCATCTATAAGCTCTGTTCCACTTCCTATTGATCCTCTATCAAAATAGTTGGTATAACCTACTTTTATAGATATCGACAACATAGGTGTAATATTGTATCTCCCAGATGCTGCCAATCTTATACCTTCTCCATAAAACGAAGGCATATAAAATGTGGAAAGTATATTTCTTTCATACGAGTAAAGACGAGCTGCATGAGTATCGGCAGAAAAATATCCTGCATATAAATCACCTTGAACCCTTTTATCTCCTCTATAACTAACACTCTGCGATAACATATATCCTGTTTCATTTTCATAATGCTTTAGAGAATATAAGGCCATGTCAACAGTCGATCTAAAACTCCAACCAGATATCTGTGAATTCACAAATCTAAATCGGAGCTTTTGAGTATTATATGGCAGCACAGTCTTAACAGATTCAGGATAATATGCATTCTTTTCTTTCCGTTTATATTTATATCTTACTTCCAGATTAGAGGCTTTAGTTATCGCATAATCAGCCAGCAGATAAAAGTCAACTCCTTTAGAGGGTGCATCAAGTTGATATTTCAGCCAGGGAAACTTAAATAAATCCACATA
The DNA here is from genome assembly GCA_964439965.1 of uncultured Proteiniphilum sp. Classification (GTDB taxonomy): domain Bacteria; phylum Bacteroidota; class Bacteroidia; order Bacteroidales; family Dysgonomonadaceae; genus Petrimonas. Next base: position 37,576 of record CAYTQG010000001.1, on the reverse strand, counting down.
GGAAGTCAAAGTCAAATATCTAATAGGGTTGAGTGATGCGCCCAAATAAATCCCATTTTCATTTTGTATTCTACTACTCTCACCAAAAGCATTAGCATGCAAAGCATTATAGGTAATAGGGAAATACCTATGTAAAAGGGAAAATGAGTATAGATAATTTGGATTATACTGTGCCATATTGATTGTTGCTATCGCACCACTTGCATCAATAGCTGTTTCGCCAGCCAAAGTAATATTTGAGAACCTATAAGAATAATCGACACTAATATTGTAATTTGACGAGTCTCTAAGATAGAAAAGATTATAGTTTTGAAAAGTAGGGTTCAGCATTCTATCGTATTTATGATACAAAGCGCTAGCACCCAACTGAAGAGAACCATTACGCCAATTTATGTTGCCACCCACAACCTGCTCTCTAGTATTATTCTTTTTATCTAATTCAGAAAGCGTCCTATGATATCCATCATTTTTAAAAGAGGTAATTTCTCCATAATCTGACAGGTTAGCATCAAATCTCTTATTAGAATAAAAAGCCGTGAACTTTAATCCATATAATTGATACACAGTGGCCGCACCTCTAAAGAATCCATACTCGGCTGTCGAAAAATGCCGTTTAGGTTCCTGCGTTCTACGTATGATGTTGCCAGACACCCACGATTTCGAAAGCATAAAGTCGTTGTTCAATATTAGCCCCTGACCAAACGACAATCTATAGTCACCCAAAGTCAAAGTTTTCAGTCGTCCCATATCTCTCAATATCAAGTGAACCCCATAATGGTCATATCCTTTTGAATATTGCTTTTGCCAAAAAGGTTCGCCAGCATCTTTTTCGCCCAGCACTCCAAATTGTATTTTATCACGATATGAAAACGAATATTTAAGAGATGTATAAAAATCTTCACCCTGATACTTCCGGTTAGGATATCGTTGCAATATACTATCTGAGAAAACACCATATCCAGCACGAGGTGTTACAGTCTTGTCTAATCTATTCGAAATTTCATGTCGACCATTACTTATCATTTCGCCCAAGCTTGGCTTTACTACCTCCATTTCACCAACATAGAAAAAGGGCATAACAAGTTCAACCGTTTTAAAATCAAATAAGGGTACATTTCTCAATTCATAAACTGTGTATATTGGCCTATTCCTCTCTAAAAAGTTGGCCAACTCATTAGCTTGCTCATAGCTAATCAATGGAAAACTCTCTAATTGTTCTGTTGAGACGTTATTTAAGTTTAGAGGATTTGTCTCAAGCATTATTAATTCTTGATACATATTCTCTATGCTCTCTTCATCTGCTTCGTCTTCCATTAGTTGCTGTAAGTACTCTCTCCAATTATTATCCTGAGCATCGGCATTAACTAAACAACTACAATATACAATGATGACTGAAAAAATGATTCGTAATGGTTTTCTCATTTTAGATTCAATGGTAATAATAGTTTAACATGGGGTTAAGTTCAAGTCATAAGCATCTATATTCTATCAAGCACCCAGGTCAGTACAGCATCTTCAAGTATTTCGTAATGAACTTGATAGGTTTTCTTGTTTTGTGTTTTACATTCTTTAGCTTCAAACACTCCTGTTTGATAAGGTTCAAAGGGCAACACCCGTAAGTGTTCTTTAAAATCCACTTCACTCTCTCGTATAATTTTAAAAAGTGTCTCTTTTGCCGACCAATGAAGCAATTGATGCACAGTTTCCAGTTCCTTATTAATATACTCATCCTCTGATATAAACTTATCTGCAACTTTTGAAATCCTATCAGAGATAGTTTCTATATCTATACCAACATAGCACTTATTGCTAAGTAAAATGGCTACGTATCCGCGAGTGTGAGATATACTAATTTTATGAGATCTATCTAATAGAAATGGTCGCCCACTAGGATGATTTGAAATTATTTTTTCTTGTCCCAATAGCTCGTATAAGAGTACGCGAGTATTGAGCCATTCAATAATTCTACTTTCAGATCTCATTTTTGAAATCTGAGAAAGGAGAATGTCACGCTGTCTCAACGGTAGCATTTTAATCAGACCCTCTTTGTCTTTGTTTATTCTTCTAATCCCAAGAATAGCATCCTCACCTATATACTCTTTACGAATAAGCATCTATCAGTTTGAATAATAATAAATTGCCTTTGTATTCTAATCTTTAGGCCTAAAAAATCTCACCTTCAGTATACGCCTATTACTTACTTCTTCGGCCTGAAACGAATATCCCATATACTCCACAATCTCCTTACGGGCAGGGAAATCTCCTTTCACCTCCAGCATCAATCCAGCAATTGTGTCAGCAACATCTACAATTTTCTCAAAGTCTCGTTCGGCAACATTAGTAATAGAGATAAAATCCTCTAAGGAAGTTTTGCCATCAAAAACATAGCTCCCATCAGGAGCAATATAATATAGGGGTTGCTCATCCTCATCGTATTCATCACTAATTTCACCAACAATCTCCTCCAAAATATCCTCCATCGTCACTATACCCATAGTTCCACCATACTCATCTATCAAGATTGCCATATGATTTTTATTAGCCCTAAATTCCTCTAATAGGTCGTCTATTCTTTTTGTGCCTGGTACAAAATATGCAGATCTAATTAGAGATTGCCATCTAAAGTTATCCTTCTTATCCAGATTAGGTAGTAAATCCTTCACATACAATATACCCTTTATATTGTCTTGATTCTCCTCATACACAGGTATTCGCGAAAAACCAGCTGCAACAATATACGTTACCACATCTTTAAAGTTGGAGGCAATATCTATCGAAACCATGTCAGAGCGAGATACCATAATGTCTTCAGCTGTTTTATTCCTAAAGCGAATAATCCCCTCTAACATTTCAAGATCATTGTCTCTATTATTATCATCAGATGTAAGCTCTAGAGCCTTAGAGAGCTCCTCAAGAGAAATATCATATTTCTTTTCGATAGTTGACCTACTAAATAGTTTTATCATCTTAGTTAGCACATACGAAAAAGGAGACATAATACGATTTAGAAACTCAACCAACGAAACATTGCGTCGAACAAACTGCAGAGACTTTTGTGATGCGTAAGCCTTTGACACAATATCGCCAGGAATAATAATAAGCAACCCAATAAGTACAATAATAGCTAGTGTAGCCCACAATTCAATTTGCAAATTGATTACTAGAAATGAGGCCAGTATTACTATAAATACCTTCACTGTGGTACCCGTAACAAGCAAAGTGCTTAGTAGTTTCTCAGGGTTCTGAAGTAGTTTTGATATTTTTAAAGCCCTTGAGTCCGAATGGTTATGAGATTTTTGCAACTCCTCCTTTTTTAATGAGAAGAATGCTATTTCAAATCCAGAAACGATATCATTTACAAATAATAGCCCCACAATAATGACAATAATACTAACATCCAATACCATATTAGTATCGAACATAGTAGTTACTGCACTATTGATAAATATTTCTGAATACAAAGAGTAAATAATTAGTATAACAAAAGAGAATGTTCTAGGTCACTATCGACATAAAACATTCTTTGCAAATTTACAATGTTTTTTTAAAATGGCAAATCATCAACTTCACCCTCAGCACTATCTACATCCATGTTGGTAGGTGTTGTTGGAGCTGGTCCAGGAGTTGGCGTGTTGCTCTGAGATACTTGAGGCTGACTAGAAGCACTTGAACCCGAATCGCTAACACCACCCTGAGATTCTCCAAAATCTGAAGATCTACGAGCTAAGAATTCTATTGTCTCTGCATTAATTTCAGTAACGTATCTCTTAATTCCACTTTGATCCTCGTAAGAACGAGTACGAATCTTACCTTCAATATATAACGGATCGCCCTTTTTTACATACTTTTCTATCACTTGCGCAAGACCACGCCAACAAACAATATTATGCCATTCAGTTCGTTCTGGCACCACTGTCCCATTGGCCATTTTATACCCTCTTTCACTAGTTGCTAAGGGAAAGCTAGCTCTTGCACTATTATCATCGAAATACCTTACATCGGGGTCTTTACCCACGTTTCCTACTAATATAACTTTGTTAACCGACATATTTAATAATTTTAAAGATATATGTTTGTTTGTGAAGCAAAATTAATGCTTTTTTCGATAGATACAAGTTTTTAGCGGCATAATTATATCTATGCTTTAAAGCACAATTATAAACTATATGCTAATCATTGAGCAATATGATATTTTAAAGAATCAGCTCTATATATAATGTGTAGCGTACTTTATATGATCATTTCACATACACACTTAAAGCAAATATTTATCTCAAATGTATTATTGATATAAACGCCAACTTCTATCAGAAGTCAGATTTATGCGTCAACCACTTTCAGACCCAAATTTAGTTCCCATACCTTTCTCTCCTGCCATTTATTCAAATTTGAAGCTTTATGGTAATTTGAAAATTTATTAGAATTGAAACTACTTCAAATATTACGACCAATTTCAGCAGCTAAAAACTCCTGGAATTTATGGTCAAAATCATACATTTTTTTATCCAAAAACCATCACTTTTCACACCCACTTTTTTAGTCATTTTTATAGACATCAAATTAGCTACTTCTCTATATTAAAAACAGTTACACATCCGAATATATTAGAAAAAATCAAAATATAAGTTCATTTATTTTTTGCGTTAGAAAAAAAGCTATATATTTGCAATCCAATTTTTTAAGAAAAGACATTATAATCATTAACACTAAATTAAAATGACTAAAGCAGACCTTGTAAACGAGATAGCGAAGGAGACCGGGATTGACAAAAAGGATATATTATTGACGGTTGAAACTATGATGGATGTTATCAAAGCTTCACTTACGGAGAACGAAAATGTTTACCTAAGAGGATTTGGTAGCTTTATAGTTAAGAAAAGAGCTGAGAAAACAGCACGTAACATTTCAAAGAATACAACTATCATCATTCCTGCACACAATATCCCTTCCTTCAAACCAGCTAAGTCGTTTGTTTCACAAGTTAAGGATAATAATAAAGTAGATTAATTATAAATTTTAAAAACTAAAAGAGATGCCAAGCGGAAAAAAAAGAAAAAGGCATAAAATGGCTGTACACAAACGTAAGAAGAGACTAAGAAAAAACAGACACAAAAAGAAAAATTAGTCTTTTGGTAAGTTTATTTTAAACCTTCGAACACAAGAACAAACTTTAAAGAATTATATCTGCAAGTTTGTTCTTTGTGTATATACATTTTATCAAAACAGATTGTGTTCGTGAGAACACCGTTTTTTGTTCAGTGGAACAAAAACCTAGATTAATTAATAATTAAAACAAAACAAATTGTGGTAAGCGAACTTGTAGTTGATGTTCAACCAAAAGAGATTACTCTAGCACTTCTTGAAGACAAAAAACTCGTTGAGTACCAAGAGGAGAGCCAAGATGAATCATTTTCGGTAGGGAACATCTATTTGGGCAGGGTCAAAAAGTTGATGCCTGCACTAAATGCTGCATTTGTAGATGTAGGACATAAGAAGGACGCTTTTCTTCACTATTTAGACTTAGGGGTAGAATTTAACTCTGTGTCTAGCTTTCAAAAACTTGTTTCGGACAAAAAGAAAGCACAGCAAATACAAAAGATGAAACTTGAGCCCGGAATTGAAAAAGAGGGTTCAATTTCAGATATGCTAAAGCCTGGGCAAGAGGTATTGGTTCAGATAGCTAAAGAACCAATCTCAACCAAAGGACCTAGACTCACAGCAGAAATTTCATTTGCTGGCCGATTTATGGTTTTGATACCATTTATGAATCGCGTATCTGTTTCACAAAAAATCAGATCACGCGAAGAACGTGCTCGTCTAAGAGAGTTAGTACAAAGCATCAAACCAAAGAATTTTGGAGTAATAATACGTACCAATGCTAGAGATAAGCGTGTTGCGGAGTTAGATGCAGAATTAAAGGTATTAGTAAAACGCTGGGAAAAGACATCAGAAAATCTAGTAAAAGCTAAACCAACAAAATTGGTTTTCGAAGAAACAGGAAGAACTGTTGCTCTACTACGTGATATTTTCGACCCATCGTTTGAACAAATTCATGTTAATGATGAGAGTGTAGCAAAACAGATTGCAGAATATGTAAGCTTAATTGCTCCCGACAGAAAAAATGTTGTAAAACTTTATAAGGGAGGTTTACCTATTCTTGACAACTTTGGTGTAACAAAGCAAGTAAAGTCACTTTTCGGAAAGACTGTTACATTCAAAAATGGTGCTTATCTTATCATTGAACATACAGAGGCATTACATGTCGTCGATGTAAATAGCGGAAATAGGAATAGAAAATCTTTAGGCCAGGAAGAAAGTGCATTTGAAGTAAATATTGCAGCCGCCGAAGAGATTGCTCGTCAACTCCGATTACGAGACATGGGAGGAATTATTGTTGTAGATTTTATTGATATGGGCTCGGGTGAGCATCGCAACAAGCTATTCAACAAAATGAATGAGCTACTTGCCACCGACAGAGCGAAGCATAAAATACTACCATTAAGTAAATTCGGGCTAATGCAAATAACACGACAACGTGTTCGACCCGAAATGGAAATAGCCACAAGCGAGACATGCCCCACTTGCTTTGGTAAAGGAAAAATAAAGTCATCAATTTTGTTCACAGATACATTAGAAGGCAAAATTGATTATTTGGCTAATAAGCTAAAAGTGAAGAAATTCAGTCTGCACATTCATCCTTATGTCGCAGCATACGTAAAGCAGGGCTTTTTCTCAATAAGTAGCAAATGGAAAAAGAGATATGGAGTTTCATTTAAAGTGATACCTAATCAAAACTTGGGATTCCTACAATATACTTTTTTCGATAAAGATAATAATGAGATAGACCTGAAAGAAGAAATTGAAATGAAATAATACTTCATGATAATTTGAAGTAGCAAAGCAATTAAAAGCCGTTGTCTTTGGATATAATCCAATAAGACAACGGCTTTTTGCTTTATTGTTAGTATGTAAATGGGTCTATTACTCTATTTCTCCTACCATATCCTCGGGCTTCACCCATTCATCAAATTGTTCGGCAGTAACATATCCAAGCCTTATAGCCTCTTCTCGTAATGTAGTGCCATTTCGATGTGCAGTTTGAGCTATCTCCGCCGATTTATAATATCCAATCTTTGTATTTAGTGCAGTAACAAGCATCAGAGAATTATCAAGCAACTCTTTAATCCTATCATAGTTAGGCTCAATACCCTGAGCACAGTTCACATCAAACGATAGACAAGCATCACCAATAAGCTCGGCCGATTGCAAGAAGTTGTATGCCATCATTGGCTTATATACATTTAGCTCATAGTGTCCTTGCGAACCACCAAATGATATGGCAACATCATTACCCATCACTTGTGCTGCAACCATTGTTAAGGCCTCGCTTTGAGTAGGATTAACCTTGCCAGGCATAATAGAAGAGCCGGGTTCATTTTCAGGAATAAAAATCTCACCAATTCCCGACCTTGGTCCAGAAGCCATCATTCGTATATCATTTGCAATTTTATGTAACGAAATGGCAACCTGCTTAAGCGCTGAGTGGCTCTCCACAATTGCATCGTGAGCAGCCAAAGCCTCAAACTTATTTGGAGCCGTAACAAACGGCAAGCCAGTAAACTCTGAAATATACTTAGCCACAAGCACATCATACCCCTTTGGAGTATTGAGACCAGTACCCACAGCGGTTCCACCAAGTGCCAATTGAGATAGATGATTAAGAGAATTATTTATTGCCCTTATTCCATATTCAAGTTGCGCCGAATATCCAGATAGTTCCTGTCCCAATGTAATAGGTGTAGCATCCATAAGATGAGTTCTACCAATCTTAACCACATTCATAAACTCTTGCGATTTGCCAAGGAGAGTCATCTGCAACTGCCTAATACCCGGGATTGCCCTATGAACAAGAGCCTGATAAGCTGCAATATGCATAGCAGTAGGGAAAGTATCGTTAGACGACTGCGACTTATTCACATCATCGTTAGCTTTCACAAACATATCGCCACCAAGCTTACCATATTTATCTAATTGAGCCCTGTTTGCTATAACCTCATTTACGTTCATGTTTGACTGCGTTCCCGAGCCAGTTTGCCATATCACTAATGGAAACTCATCATCAAGCTTTCCATCCAATATATCATCACATACGGCAGCAATAGCATCTCGTTTTTCAACTGGCAAAACTCCCAAATCATGATTGGCGTAAGCTGCTGATTTCTTTAAAACAGCAAATGCTCTTATTATAGGCTTAGGCATCGAAGCCTCTGGTCCAATTTTGAAGTTCTCGAGTGAGCGCTCCGTTTGAGCACCCCAAAGTCGATCAACGGGTACTTTTACTTCCCCCATCGTGTCTTTTTCTATTCTGTATTCCATATTTAAATGCATTAATAATAATTGCTCTAAAGTTACAATAAAAAAATTACTATCCACAATTTTCGCAAACTTGTTAATTTATACACCATTAGCAATCCATACAATTTGACACAATAGTAACCCATTTAATATCAAAGCATAAATAAAAATCAAATAACTCATACGGTTTCTACAAAAACAATCATTATCTTTACAACATAATTAATACTATCATTAACAAACTAAAAAGAGAAAAACAACCAAAACAAATCTCTAAATATTAAAATTATGAATGCTGAAGAACTTAAAAAACAAAGAGACAAAGAGAATCAAAAAAGGATGACTACAGTTGCTGGTGCACCTGTAAGCAACAATCAGGACTCTATGACAGCAGGACCTAGAGGTCCCATGGTGCTGCAAGATGTATGGTTTCTTGAGAAACTAGCCCATTTTGATCGTGAAGTTATTCCAGAGCGCAGAATGCACGCTAAAGGATCTGGGGCATTTGGAACTTTTACCGTTACGCACGACATAACAAAGTACACTAAAGCCAAAATATTCTCGGAAATAGGAAAGAAAACAGAAATGTTTGTTCGCTTCTCAACTGTGGCAGGCGAGCGCGGTGCTGCCGATGCCGAGAGAGACATCAGAGGCTTTGCAATGAAGTTTTATACTGAAGAAGGAAACTGGGACCTTGTAGGAAACAACACTCCTGTGTTTTTCTTTAGAGACCCTCTAAAATTTCCCGATCTAAATCACGCTGTAAAACGCGACCCACACACCAACTTAAGAAGCCCAAACAACAACTGGGATTTTTGGTCAAGTCTTCCCGAAGCACTTCACCAAGTAACCATCACCATGAGTGATAGAGGCATCCCACGTAGCTATCGCCATATGCATGGATTTGGTAGTCACACCTTCAGCTTTATAAATGCTGACAATGTTAGACACTGGGTTAAATTCCATTTCGAAACACAGCAAGGAATTGAGAACATAACAGATATGGAAGCCGAAACATTAGTTGGTAAAGATCGCGAAAGCCACCAAAGAGACCTTTTTGAAGCTATCGGTAATGGCAACTTCCCAAAATGGAAAATGTATGTTCAGATAATGTCTGAGGAGGAAGCAGAGAAGATGCCATACAACCCATTTGATTTGACAAAAGTATGGTATAAAAAAGATTTCCCACTAATTCCAGTAGGAGAGTTTGAACTTAATAGAAATCCCGACAACTACTTCCAAGATGTAGAGCAAGCAGCTTTCAACCCCGCACACGTGGTTCCCGGAATTAGCTTCTCTCCCGATAGAATGTTGCAAGGAAGGTTATTCTCTTATGGCGATGCACAACGTTATAGATTAGGTGTAAATCATCATCAAATTCCTGTAAACCAACCAAGAGGTGCAAAAAACACCTACAACAGTTTCCATCGTGATGGAATGATGCGAGTAGATGGCAATCATGGAGCCAACCTACACTACGAGCCCAATAGCTACGGAATGTGGAATGAACAACCAGAACATAGCGATCCTATAGAAAAGGGTGGAGACGTACAAAGATGGAACTTCCGCGAAGATGATGACAATTATTTCGAGCAGCCAGGTAAGCTATTTAGGCTAATGACACCTGAACAACAAGAATGCTTGTTCGGCAACACTGCCAGAAATATGGGATGTTCTGATGAGATAATTAAAATCAGACACATCGGAAACTGCTACAAGGCCGATCCAAACTATGGTCGTGGCGTAGCCGATGCATTAGGCATTTCGTACGAGAAAGCAGGTATTGAATAGAAAACATATTCACACATACTAAAAAACATTAGAGGCTGCATATATCAATTATGCAGCCTCTATTATTATATCAATATTCATTTACAGCTCTAATCAGCGCTTCGAGAATCCATATTTTTCTTTTTCTCAAGAAACTGACCAACTTCGATATCATTTAAAATTCGCACATTTGTGAACAGAAACTTAGTATCTAAAAATCCACCAAACTTATTAATCTCCTCCAAAACCAAATTGATGCTTATACGAGCATCAATCTCAATGGGGAATAGCATAAGAATTGCAAAATAGTTTTCACGAATATCAAGAGACTCAATGCCTATATCTTGCTGAGAAAACTGAAATTTAAACTCTCGTTCTATAATCTCTCGCTGTAATTCAGTAAAAGGCTCAAATGTAGCAGAATTAAACAAGCCAAAAAATCGTAGCTTCTTGCCCTGTCCCCCCAAGCCCGATGAAATATACACCTGCTGCTGCCCAGACAAGTTGGAACTCAATATTATTCTACTGCCCACCAATGCCATCGACGACCAGTTGAGCAATTCTGGTTCCAATGGGCTGCTATGATACGTTTCAATAGCCCTATAAGCCTTCACATCAGGAATAGACGAAAGCTTAAGCAAGCTCTTCTTTTTTCGTGTCAAGGGTTGATTTGATGAAAAAAGTATCACTATTTCCTCATCAGTATCAAATGTATCGTCAAGTCGCCTTTGTTTATCCGATTCACGGAAAAACTCCATCTGCTCCTCAATAGGCACAAGGTTCTCAAGCAGATGAAACGACTCAATTCCCTGCTCCTCGATCATTTGTCGTAGGTTTTTTAATAAGTCTTCGTCTTTACTCATAATAATACAAATGTACATAAAAGTTTTCATATATACACCGACCCATAAAAATTGTTGTAACCCCACTATTACATCATTTTGTTTTGCCATACTAAGCTGCAATAAAGCCGAAGGTTCCTTTATATTGATGAATAAATCATTTATCAAAAGCTATTTTAATTAATACTACAACTTGCACAAATATCAGATACATTCATAT
>CAYTQG010000001.1:0-26289 GCA_964439965.1 uncultured Proteiniphilum sp. | reverse complement strand
GGGCGTTTGGTGGTGTAGGATTTTTATTTCAGAGCAAAACCAAAAATCCAAAGTCACTGAAAATGAAACATGAAACTATTTTTAATAAAAACAAGCCTCCACAAAACTTAATATATTAACACCGCTATGTAGCCATCCATAGAAAAATTAACAATATACTTAACCGATGAATATAGCACAAGGATTATAATTCATCAATCATAACTTATGGAAACTGCAAAAATCGCAATACTGCATAATCGTGAATAGGGAGATAAGCAATCGATCAAAATTAAAATTCTTCAATTTATATATTTTCTAATCTTAAATGTTTAAATTCGCAGGTTATATAGAACTCAGCTTTTTAGCAACAATTACTATAGAACAATATGAGAGTCAAAATAATAAACAAATCAAATCACAATCTTCCAGAGTATGCAACACTTCTATCGGCCGGAATGGATTTACGTGCCAATATAGAAGAGCCAATTGCTCTGAAACCACTTCAAAGAGAACTAATTTCGACAGGCATATACATACAACTCCCTCCTGGGTATGAGGTACAAATACGCCCACGTAGCGGATTAGCATTCAAACACGGAATATCAATTGTGAACTCACCCGGAACAATTGATGCAGACTACCGAGGCGAAATCAGAGTGATTCTGGTAAACTTATCGGATGAAGAGTTTGTTGTGAATGATGGTGAGAGAATTTGCCAAATGGTTATCTCGAAACATGAACGAATAGAGTGGCAAGAGGTTGACACGCTTGACGAATCGGATAGAGGTGAAGGCGGATTTGGCCACACTGGGAAGAAATAAACTATACAACAATTAATAATGAAATATATAAAAAGCATTATAGCATTAGCAGTAATCACAGCAATAGGTGTGCAAAACATCTGTGCACAAGCTGATACAACGCAGCTTGACGAACCTACAAGAAGTAAATTCGACTATTACTACTATGCTGCACTAAATGCTAAAACACAAAACAAATATGCCGAAGCCTTTGACTATCTGCAGCATTGTATGCTTCTAGACTCGACCAACGCAAGTGTTCAAGTTGAGTTAGGTGCATTCTACAATTCTTTTGGTGAGGTTGAAAAAGGGTTAGCCTACGTCAACAAAGCTTTAAAATACGACCCTGACAACTACTACTACAATATGATAGCAGCGGGGCTCAATAAGCAATTTGGCAAGAACAAGGAGAATATCGAGATTTATAAAAAACTGCTAGATAAATATCCTGCCAAGATTGAGCTTTATCTTGAAATGGCAAATGCCTATAGCGATGATAAACAATACGACAATGCACTGAATGCTCTTGACTCGCTTCAAAAATATTCGGGCGATAACCCTGCAATTGCTATAAACAAATTTAGGCTCTACAACATGATGGATAAAAAGGATGAAGCCTTTGCCGAAATCCAAGCAATGATTGATAAGAGCCCCAACAATATTAGATTTAAACTATTGATGGGGGATTTGTATATGCAGGACAACAGCTACGATAAAGCACAGGAATATTACCAACAGGCTGGAGAAATAGATAAAGAAGACCCGAACCTAATCCTTTCGATGATAAACTTTTATGAAAGGACTGGCAACAAAGAGCAATCAACAAAAGAGATTGAGAGTGCGGTTTCAAATCCCAAAATGGAAATTGAAGATAAAATGCAACTTGTGGGCAAGTATGTAGCAATATTGAGGCAAAATAAGCAAGATATAGAAAATGCCAACCCCTTGTTCGACCATCTATTTAATCAATATCCCAACAATTCGGAAATAAACCTACTATTTGGTGAGGTGCTACTACTTCAGGAAGATACGGATAAAGCCCTTGAGCAATTTGAAAAATATAAGGATGCAAACCCTAAAGACCCTACGGGCTATGGCAAGATACTCGAAATAGTATTATCAGATAGTACTTTTAGCGATACTACTCTCAACAGTATTCAAGAAATAACTGAAGAGGGAATGCAAAACATACCCGATGCACCAGAGTATTTTTTTTATAATGCAATGGCAAAACTACAACAGGACAAATTGGAAGAGGGAAAGAGAGTGCTTGAAATGGGGTTAGAAAATGCCAACTTTAGAAACCCTATTATCGAGTCGGACTTTTATGGACAAATAGGCGATATTTATCATATGCAAAAAAAGGATGATAAGGCATTCGAATATTACGAGCAAGCGATAGATATAAATCCGCACAATTTGCATGTGCTCAACAATTATAGTTACTATCTCTCACTTGAAAGAAGAGACCTAGACAGAGCCGAAAAGATGAGTAGCATCACTGTAAAAGCCGAGCCTACAAATCCCACCTTTTTGGACACATATGCTTGGATTTTGTTTGAACAAGAATCATACGTATTAGCAAAGATATATATTGAAAAGGCCATTGAATATGGCGAGGATGAAATATCGGCAGAAGTATATGAGCACTATGGCGATATATTAGCACTATCTGACGATATAGAAAATGCTGTGGTGCAATGGAAGAAAGCCCAAGAAATGGGTGGAAACTCAAAACTATTGAAGAAAAAAATTAAACGCAAAAAATACTATAAGAAATGACCCGTAGAAGTATTATAATAGTTACTATTGTTGCACTGGCTGTATGGGGAGCTATGCAATCATGTAAAACAAAGAAAGAGATTGTTTCGGCATCAGCTATCGAAACAAAGCTTAGCGAAGAACTATTTGTGGATATAATCGATAAGCAGTTCGATTTCAACACATTTTCATCTAAGCTAAATCTAAACTTATCATCTGGCAAAAAATCACTTAGCTCAAGGTCTAATATCAAAATACTGAAAGACCAAGCTATACAGCTTTCAGTGCAGCCACTGTTTGGCGTTGAGATGCTCAGACTCCATTTGGACAAAGACAGTTTACTTATTCTCGACAGGATGAACAAAAGATATGTAAAGGAGTCTATCAATGATATCAAAGACGAGTATCCCGTTGGCTTCGATTTTACCACACTACAATCACTGCTCACCAATCGCATATTTGTTTCGGGCAGCAATAGCACTTCATATTCTGATTTTGGCAAATTTAAAACAAACCAAATTTCGGATAAGTACTACTTGATGAAATCAACAGATAAAAAATCAGGAATAGAATATAGCTTTGCCATCGATGGTAATGACCATATAGCTAGTGCACAACTCAGAGAGCCCCGTAAAAACTATGAACTTGAGTGGCAGTATGACGAGTTTATAAGAAACCATCAAAAAGTTTTCCCACACAAGATGAATGTGATGTTTGCAACACCAAAAAGAAAAGCAAACGTGGGTCTCGAATTTTCAAACATTGTTCTTGACGAGCAACTAGATGTTGACGTAACTATTCCAAAGAGCTACTCACGAGCATATATTTCTGATATTGTTAAAATCCTAAATTCAAATTAATGAAGAAGCTCTTCACAATATTATCCTGCCTATTGCTGTCGTTAGCTTTATCTGCACAATCACAACAGATAGAGAAACTAAGAGAGCAACAAAAAATTATTCTTGCAGATATAGAGAATACAAACAAGCTATACCTTGATGTGAAGAAACAAACCACAACAATAATGCAACGAATAAATCTTATCAACAAGCAAATAGCTTCGCGAAAAGAAATAATGAACTTGCAAAGGCAGGAGGCCGAAGAGCTCACAAAGGAGATTAACAAAACAGATCAAGAAATAAAAAAGCTAAACCAAGAGCTGAAGCAAAAGCAGGATAGCTATGCAAAGGCCGTGCGCACACTGCAGGAGAATAGAAGTAGCCAAAATGAACTTTTCTTTATCTTATCAGGAAAGTCATTAGGCGAGTCGCTCCGTAGAATGCAATATATAAAAGAGTACTCGAAGTGGAGAAAAAGTCAGGCAAACGAGATCAAGGAACAGAACCGACTACTCTCGAAAAAGAGAGAAGAGTTAGAAAAAGCGAAAGAAGAGAGGCTTGTAGCCCTCAAGTCATTGGAGGAGGAGCAAAAGAAATTGCAAAGCGAAGAAAACACACGCCAGAGTGAGATGAAAGCTGCTCAAGGAAAACAGAAAGAGCTACAAAAGACACTACAAGACAAGGAGAGGCAAGCCAAGAAAGTAGATGCTGAGATAGAACGAATAATTAGAGAAGAGGTTGCCCGCCAGGAGCGTGAGGCTGCTGCACGACGCAAAGCTGAACAAGCGCGCCTAGAGGCTGAGAGGAAAGCTAAAGAGAAAAAAAGCGATACTAAGGATGTAGCTAAAAAGAGTGACGACACAAGTAAACCCATACAAGCACCACCAAAGGTGGAAACACCTAAAGCGGATATTGATGAGACATTCAATTTATCGAAAAACTTCGTATCAAATAAAGGAAAGCTTCCAATGCCAGTAACAGGCACATCATCTATTGTGTCACAATTTGGAGTGAACCGACACGCCGAATGGAATATATCAACCAACAGCAATGGAATAGATATTCAAGCCCAAAAGGGTGCCAGCATCAGATCAATATTTGAAGGTGAAGTATCTAAAGTTGCATATTTCCCTGGTATGAATACTTGCGTAATTGTTCGCCATGGCGACTATTATACATTCTACGCCAATATATACGACTTGCATGTGAAGACTGGGGACAAATTAAAGACAGGTCAATCGCTTGGTACTATATACACCGACCCTGAGACTGGCGTAGCATCAATGCACTTCCAGTTGTGGCATAAAACCAACAAACTAAATCCAACTCCGTGGTTAAAACGATAGGATTAAAAAAATATTTAATAACTTTACCATCAAAAATTACTTTATGAGCACAAAACTTAGACTAATTATTATGAACTTCTTCCAGTTCTTCGTTTGGGGAGCTTGGATGATAACTTTAGGCCACTACGGATTTGTAGAAAAAGCATGGAATGGAGCCCAATTTGGATTAGTATTCTCCACTATGGGTTTCGCATCATTAATAATGCCTACTCTTTTTGGAATTATTGCCGACAAGTGGAATGCAAAATATGTATATGCCCTTTTACATCTACTATTTGGTGCAACAATGCTCTATCTGCCCTCAATTGATTCACCTATTTCATTTTTTTGGGTACTACTTATAGCAATGAGTTTTTATATGCCCACCATTGGACTCACAAACTCAGTTGGCTTTAATATTCTAAAATCAGAAGGGAAAGACCCAATCACGTACTTCCCCCCTATTAGAGTATGGGGCACAGTAGGGTTTATTGTTGCAATGTGGGTTACTAACGTATTCACTAAAGATTGGGGATTTGGATACAGCATTAAAGTATCATTTATTATTTCAGCAATCTTTGCAATATTCTTAGCTGCATTTTCATTGATGTTTCTGCCAAGTGTAAACACTAAGAGCAAACCCAAAAACGTAAAGAAGACCTGGGTAGAACAGTTAGGGCTAGATGCTTTTGTGTTATTTAAGCAAAAAAAGATGGCTATATTTTTTATCTTTAGCCTTATGTTAGGTGCAGCATTACAGCTTACTAATGCCTACGGAGATAGCTTTTTGCAAGATGCAAGTGTTTTCCCCAAAGGTGGAATGATTAATAACTTTTCAACCATAATACTATCCGTTTCACAAAT
The DNA here is from genome assembly GCA_964439965.1 of uncultured Proteiniphilum sp. Classification (GTDB taxonomy): domain Bacteria; phylum Bacteroidota; class Bacteroidia; order Bacteroidales; family Dysgonomonadaceae; genus Petrimonas. Next base: position 20,718 of record CAYTQG010000001.1, on the reverse strand, counting down.
TTCTGAAACACTTTTCATACTAGCTATTCCATTTTTCATGAAACGATTTGGAATTAAAAATGTAATGCTTTTCAGTATGATTGCATGGGTGTTGAGATTCGCATTATTTGGTCTTGCAGACAATTCTGCACTTGGGTTTGCATTAATTATAGGCTCGTGCATTATATACGGTATGGCATTCGATTTCTTCAACATATCAGGTGCTTTATTTGTTGAAGAGAACACAAGCCCTTCAATACAATCATCCGCTCAGGGTGTTTTTATGCTTATGACGAATGGTATAGGTGCAATTTTGGGAAATATTATTGCAGGGCAAGTTATAGTGAAGTGGTTTGAAGACCCCGTTACGTTAGTTAAAGACTGGCCAGGCATCTGGATGGCATTTGCAGGATATGCATTGGTGGTAGCTATATTGTTTGCTTTCATATTCAAATATAAGCACGACCCAAAAGCTCATGAACAAGTTTAAATAAATAAGGGCTGAAATGAAACTCTATGTTAGAAATATGGTTTGTAATCGTTGTATAATGGTTGTGGAGAACACTTTGAAGCAACTAAACATCGACTATGAAAAAGTTCTTTTAGGTGAGGTTATCTTAAATAAAAAGATTTCAGAAGCTGAGAAGAATAAGATTAGAGAATCGTTGGAGCCATTAGGATTTGAACTTATTGAAGACAAAAGCAGTAGAATTATAGAAAACATAAAAGCGATAATCATTGATTTGATACAGAAGAAGAACAGCGAATTGCAAACCAATTTATCTGATCTATTAAGTTCTGAGCTCAAGCATGATTATAGCTATCTTTCAAACCTTTTTTCGGATGTGGAGGGCATTACAATTGAAAAATATTTTATTGCCCAACGCATCGAAAAGGTGAAAGAGCTTCTTGTGTATGATGAGCTATCGCTTACGGAAATAGCGTATAAACTAAACTACTCAAGTGTTTCATATCTAAGTAGCCAATTTAAAAAGGTGACAGGACTCACACCAGGCCATTTCAAAAAAATAGGTGAAGACAAACGTAAACCTCTAGACAAGGTATAACAGCCTAATAGAAACATTGTAAATCTAATCCATAATTCCATAATATATTTAGTTATATGATGTCTATATTTGTATCAAACAAAAAAAAACAGATATGACAACAAATAAAACAAGAACAGACAAGTTTACAGTGCTAAACATGACTTGCATGCACTGCGTGGGACGTGTGGATAAAGCATTGAAGGAGTTGAATGGAGTTGAGAACGTAAATGTTAGTCTCGAAAACAAATCAGCAACTATTGAATACAATCCACAAAAAGTAACTGTTTCAGACTTTGAAAAGGCTATAACAGAAGCTGGTTATGAATTTGTGGCTGATGACTCATCAGATCAAGAGGATGAAGATGATGACGAGGAGTCGCATCATAACGGCCATGAAGATATACAAGAAAGTAAAAGCTTAAAAGAAAGCTTCCCAGTATTAAAGATGACTTGCGCAGGATGTGCTGCTGGAGTTGAAAAGAAAATCAATTCACTTGAAGGCGTAACCTTAGCAGCAGTCAATTTTGCCAATGAAACTGTTCAGATAGACTACAATCCCAACGAAATAAAACCTCAGGAAATAAAGAAAGCTGTTCAAGAAATGGGCTACGATATCTACTTGGAAGACAAAAAGGAGAAAGCTAGCAACAAAGAGAACTTTCCTGTACTAAACATGACATGTGCTGCATGTGCCACAGGTGTAGAAAACAAAATAAAGTCACTTGAGGGCGTGAAATATGCGGCAGTAAACTTTGCAACTCAAAGCTTGCAAGTGGACTTTGACAATAATGTGTTGAGTGCCGATGATATGAAGGAAGCTATACAATCTATTGGCTACGACTTAGTGATAGAGGATAGCGATACTCAGAAAGAGACACTTGAAGAGATTCATCAAAAACGTCATAGAGAGCTTAAGAAAAGAACCACCTGGGCTATTATTTTAGCTACTCCAGTAATGATAATAGGCATGTTCTTTATGAATATGCCCTATGCTAATTTAATAATGTGGATATTATCCACCCCAGTTGTTTTATGGCTCGGTCGTGATTTCTTTATCAATGCATACAAGCAAACCAAGTATCGCACTGCAAATATGGATACGCTGGTTGCACTCAGCACGGGTACAGCCTACATATTCAGTGTTTTCAATATGCTATACCCTCAATTTTGGGAAAGCAAGGGACTGGAAGCACATGTCTATTTCGAGGCAGCAGCAGTTATTATAGCCTTTATTCTTATTGGTAAGTTACTCGAAGAGAAGGCTAAGGGCAACACCTCATCAGCACTTAAAAAGCTTATGGGACTGCAACCCAAAACGGTGGCAATAGTAAAAGATAATCAACATACAGAAGTACCGATTGAGGATATAGTTGTTGGCGACATAGTATTAGTAAAGCCAGGCGAAAAAATTGCAGTTGACGGAACCCTCATACTAGGCGAATCATTTGTTGATGAAAGTATGCTAAGCGGCGAGCCCATGGCTGTGAGAAAATCCGTTGGCGAGAAGGTTTTTGCAGGCACAATAAATCAGAAAGGCAGCTTTCAGTTTAAGGCCAATAAAGTGGGAAAAGATACAATGCTTGCCCAAATTATCAAGATGGTTCAAGATGCCCAAGGAAGTAAAGCACCAGTTCAAAAGCTTGTTGACAAGATAGCAGCAATATTTGTTCCTGCGGTTATTGGTATCGCTATAATCACATTTATTGTGTGGATGACTTTAGGTGGCGATAATGCACTCACTCACGCATTATTAGCTTTTGTTACCGTTTTAGTTATAGCTTGTCCATGTGCATTAGGTCTTGCCACACCCACAGCAATAATGGTGGGGATTGGTAAAGGTGCAGAAGAGGGGATATTGATTAAAGATGCAGAAAGTCTTGAAATATCTAAAAAGACTAACGCAGTAGTTTTAGATAAAACTGGCACAATAACAGAGGGCAAACCACAAGTTACAGAAGAGCTTTGGTTGGACGACTCCTCAAAGCACATCCTTGCAAGCCTAGAAAAGCAATCAGAGCATCCATTAGCAGATGCATTAGTGGAGCACCTAACAGATAGCGAAGCTGCTACAATTGACAACTTCAATAGTATTACAGGCAAAGGAATTACGGGAAGTGTTGATAGCAGAAAGTATATTGCAGGAAATAAATCGCTACTTAGAGACAATAAGATAGAGTTACCCCACGAAGTAGAACAAACTGCCGACAAGTGGAGTGCAGAAGGTAAAACCGTAATATGGTTTGCCGATAGCACATCTGTGCTTGCCATTCTTGCTATTTCAGATAAGATTAAGGAGTCATCGCTTAAAGCAATAGATGAGCTTCATAAAATGGGAATAGAGCTATATATGCTAACTGGAGACAATGAAGCAACATCCAAAGCAATTGCTACCCAAGCAGGTATCGATCACTTCAAGGCTGAAGTGTTGCCACACGAAAAGGCTGAGTTTGTGAAAGCATTGCAAGATAGTGGCAAAACTGTAGCAATGGTTGGAGATGGTATTAATGATAGCGCTGCACTTGCTCAAGCAGATGTTAGCATTGCAATGGGGCAAGGTAGTGATATAGCTATTGATGTAGCCAAAATGACGATTATATCATCTGACCTAACAAAAATTCCAAAGGCAATAAAGCTTTCAAAACAAACAGTAAATACAATTCGCCAAAACCTCTTTTGGGCATTTATTTATAATGTTATTGGTATTCCAATTGCTGCTGGTCTTTTATATCCTATCAATGGATTCTTACTTAATCCTATGATTGCTGGTGCAGCAATGGCATTTAGTAGTGTAAGTGTAGTAAGTAATAGTTTAAGATTGAAGATAAAGAAACTATAATAGCAACAACAGTTGTTTATAAACACAAAAAGGTGCTCTCAAACGGAGCACCTTTTTTTATTATTTCAAAACAGAGTTGAAATCTTATTCTTGTGGCAACATTACAATAATAGCCTCATTGCCTTGTGATAGAAACTCTTTTGCAAAATCTTGAACATCTTGAACTGTAATAGATTTCACTATATCAAGATATTCAGAATATGTATCCTCTCCGTAGAAGTACTTAGTACTTAAAACACCTAACCAATAGCTATTCTCTTTAAGGCTTTCAGACTGTTGTTTAAGCATATATTCTTTCACTTTGCTAAAGTCTTCAGCACGTGGTCCATTCTCAGCAATAGAGTTAAGTTCTCTATGTATTATAACATTAAGATCATCAACCTTAGCAGGATCAGTATCATACATTATTTGCAATAATGTTTGTCCTTCTGGATAGCGACCAATCGATCCACGAGAATGAACTCCATAAGTACCACCCTCATCTTCACGAACCTTTTCTGTATAAACAATATCCAAAACCTGATCAAACATACTCATCAAGATTGAATTTCTTTGAGTTCTCTCCATTGTACCAGTTGTTGCAATAAACACTGATGCCTTTGGATTTTGCATTTGACGTTTAAAGACATTCTCTTGCTTACCACCTTTCAAGTCCATTGGCACTTTTGTGAAGTCACCATCAACAGCCTCTCCTGGCAATGATGCAAGATATTGTTCAACTACGGGTTTCACTCTGTCCTCATCAATATTACCTACAAATGTAAACACAAAGCTACCTGGATTGCTAAACTGTTGTTTAAACATATCCATCACTTTATCATAATCAATCTTATCTAAATCCTCAAGTTTCAATCGGTTTGTAAGCTCACGGTCTCCGTATAAAGCATCAGTGATAGCATCACTAAATGCAACCATTGGTTCAGCCTCTTGATTTTTCATTTGGCTAGCCATACGCTGCACAAATGATTCAAAAGCTTCTGCATCACTACGTGGCGATGTAAAATACAGATAAACCAATTGAAGCATCACTTCGAAATCGCGAATAGTTGACGAACCTGTAAAACCTTGTGATGTAAGTGATATTGTAGGACGTGCCGAAGCCGACTTGCCAGCAAGAGCCTTAGTAAGGCCAGTAGCACTAAAGTTTCCTACCCCACCCAATGCCATAACGTTTGACATTATTTTAGAGTTGATAGGCTCACTCTCCGCGTATGCTGAGTATCCACCTGCACTTGATGCAGTCATAATAATTTGGTCATCTTTAAAATCAGTTGACTTAAGAACAACCTTCATTCCATTACCAAGAGTCCAGACAGTTGCATCCATAGTATCATCTTTCTCCTCTTTAGCAATCACTCCAGGAGTTGGCTCATCCGAAATTAATGGCTCATCCGATACCTCCTCTTGATATGCTTCAATTTGTTCTGCTTTAACAGAGTTAATAACAGATAGAAGTTCTTCCGACGAAGGATATACAACACCCTCCTTCTCTGGCCCAGTTATAGCTACAACCATGTTTTGATCTCTCACAAGCTCGGCAGCCAATTGATTAATAGCTTCGACAGGGATATTAGGAGCAATCATATTTATCATATTATACTCATACTCTATTCCAGGAATTGGCTCGTTGTCGGTAAAGTTTCTCACATATTCTTGTGTATAGCTATCTGTGCGTTCTTTATCTCTATTATTATATGCATTCTCATACGATGTCAATAAGTTAGTGCGAGCACGCTCATACTCAGAGGTAGTAAATCCAAAACGCTTCATTCTCTCAGACTCACGAACAAGAGCCGAAAGTGCATCATCAATTTTATCTTCCGCTGCACCAGCTACAACTGTCCAAGCATCTTTAGTTTTTGCTACAAAGTAATCACCATCATAAGCATAAGCACTTGTAAACGGTGCGTTCGGTTTTTGAACTATTTCTTGAAATCTTTCATTAATCATTCGTGATGCAACCGACTTGATATAGTCAATAACAAGCCCAGCTTGTGATAACTTAAGCTCATCAGGAGTTGGGTCGTGTTTATAAAACATCATTATCTGAGTATTTGTAGCCTCAGGGTCGGTAGCAACAGTAATTATTGGCTCTTCATTATCAGGAACAGGGTAGTATTCGCGATGTGCAGGATTTTCATGAGCTGGAATTTTGCTGAATAATTCTACAACCTTAGCCTCCATCTCATCTGCATCAAAATCACCAACTACAATAATACCTTGTAAGTCGGGGCGATACCATTTGTGATAGTAATCTCTAATTTCCTGATATTTAAAGTTGTTGATAACATCGATATCACCAATAGGCATACGATTAGCATACTTGCTATCTGGATACATCACTGGAAGTAGTTTCTCCCACAAGCGTTGCTGTGCACCGCCTCTAGTTCTCCACTCTTCACGAATCACACCACGCTCGCTATCAATCTCATCAGCTTCTAATGCTATTCCGCACGACCAATCATACAAAACCATCAGAACAGAGTCAACAAGGTTTTGATTTGTAGTTGGTACTCTCGAAACATAATACACAGTCTCATCAAAAGAAGTGTATGCATTAATGTTAGTTCCAAACTTTATCCCATTATCTTGAAGGTACTCAAGCATGGTTTTGCCAGGAAAGTTTGTTGTGCCGTTAAAAGCCATATGCTCAAGGAAGTGTGCCAATCCAGCTTGACTATCCTCCTCTTGCATTGAACCAACTTTTTGAGCAATATAAAAATCTGCTCTGTTTTCGGGCAACTTGTTATGTCGCACATAATATGTCAATCCATTTTCCAACACACCCTTTCTTACATTAGGATCGGTGGGTTGAGGTGGATTTTGTTGTGCCATTGTAGCAAATGTGAATGCTAACAAAAGCAATGACAAAAGTTTTTTCATACTTTTCTTTTTTATTATTTATATTAAAAAGGTTGTTATACCTATTATTTTAAATCCTATCCAATACTACTTTTAACAAATCCTCAATAGAGCCTTTGTAGTTAGCATTCGAGTCCAAAGCCACTCTGTTGGCAATAATTGCACACACAGTCATTGCTTTATGCCCCATCATTTTGCTAAGTCCAGCAATTGCCGAGCTCTCCATTTCATAATTAGTTATTGAGCTATCATTAAATCTGAACGACTCTATCTTTGCATTCAAATTAGGATCTGCCAATGGAAGACGAACGTGACGACCTTGAGGCCCATAGAACCCAATAGCCGAAATGGTAACCCCTTTAATCATATCGAATCCTATTCTATCTACTAGCTCCTCATCTGAGTTTACCACATAAGGTGAGCAATGATAAGGCGACCAATTGACATGCTTTTGAAATGCATCTTCAAAATCAACATCACACACATCCCTCGATCCAGCATAATAGTGTAACACACCATCAAAGCCGATTGACTTCTCCGATACAACGTACGACCCAACTGGGCAATGAGGTTGCATACCTCCCGATGTGCCCACTCTAATCATTGTTAGCTGCTTAAACTCATCTTTAACTGTTCGCGTTTCAAAGTCAATATTTGCCAAAGCATCCAACTCTGTAACGACTATATCAATATTATCCGTTCCTATTCCGTGAGAAACAACTGTGATTCTTTTGCCTTTATACATGCCAGTTACAGTATGAAACTCGCGACTACGAATATCACACTCAATACTATCAAAAAATGATGCGGTAAGAGTTACCCTCTCTGGGTCACCCATCATCACAATCTTATCTGATAGTTGCTCGGGCTTGATATGTAAATGGAAGGCACTGCCATCCGGATTAATTATAAATTCTGAACTTGGTATTATTCTCATAACTTATTTATTATCATTTTTGCTACCACCTTGCGGTCTCGAAATAGAATCACGCATATCGGTATCAGCCTTTATATTTTCCATACGATAGTAATCCATAATTCCTAGATTACCACTCCTGAAAGCTTCGGCCATTGCTATTGGAACCTGAGCCTCTGCCTCTATTACTTTAGCACGTGCCTCTTGCGCTTTTGCCTTCATCTCCTGCTCTTGAGCAATAGCCATTGCGCGGCGTTCCTCAGCTCTAGCCTGAGCAATATTCTTATCAGCTTGTGCTTGGTCCATCTGCAATACAGCTCCGATATTTTTACCTATATCGATATCTGCAATATCAATAGATAGAATTTCGAAAGCGGTACCAGCATCAAGTCCTTTTCTAAGTACAAGTTTAGAGATTGAGTCTGGATTTTCTAACACAGATTTGTGTGATGAAGCAGAACCAATTGATGAAACAATACCTTCACCCACACGAGCAAGAATAGTCTCTTCGCCAGCACCCCCAACTAGTTGTTTGATATTTGCACGGACAGTAACTCTTGCCTTAGCAATCAACTGAATACCGTCGATAGCTACTGCTGATACTGGAGGTGTATCAATTACCTTTGGGTTAACCGACATTCTAACAGCTTCAAGAACATCACGTCCTGCCAAGTCAATCGCCGTGGCCATTTGAAATGGAAGTTCAATATTAGCTTTAGATGCCGAGACCAAGGCATGCACTACCTGCTCCACATGCCCACCTGCCAAATAGTGAGCTTCAAGATTGTCGCGCGTCACATTTTTCAATCCAGCTTTGTGCGCCTCAATCATTGCATAAACAATTGTGTGTGGCGGAACTCGACGCAACCTCATCAAAAACAGTTGCACAAGCGATATTCTAACATTAGCCGACAGGGCATTAATCCACAAGAAGAAGGGGACATAATGAAAGAATATCAATAGAAATATTACAATCACTATGATAGTAATAATCAATGGTAATGAAATTGGAGTCATAATATAAATTGTTTTTATAGTTATAATTTAAATTTGTTTTAGTACTAGAGATAAAACTTAAGCAAAACTGGCCTTAGGGGGTTACTGTCACATTTTTGGACTTAACAAGCACGTTAAACGAATCTACTGAAACCACCTCCACTTCGGTGTCTTCATCTATCATTTCACCACTAAAGGATTTTCCCTCAACCATAATATCACCAAACATCACCTTACCTATAGGATTAAGGCGAGACACTGCAACACCCACATCTCCTTTTGCTAATGTTTTGAGCTTACTGTTATCTACAGTTTCTGATATATCTGCTGTTAGTGCAATTTTTCTAAGTGCTTTTGACTTTATCAACCACACCAAACCAACTGTTAGTAATAATAACGATAATAGAAGAGAAATAGTTCCGGCAGTGGCACCAATGTATGTATAGGCATAGTAAACCCCACCACCCATCAGCGCTATACCACCGATGCCTGCAATTCCAAATCCTGGAAGCAGGAATACTTCCATTAGGAGAAATATTATCCCTAAAAGAATTAAGGCAGCAACAATTAATAAACTGAAAGTCATAGGCAATATAATTTAAAAGGTATTTCTTATTTCTTCATTTCGGGCTCTAAGTTTTAGCGATTCCACTTCTCTCGTTAAGCCTCTTATATCCTCTTCAATGTTAAGAATCGAGGTTTTAATGGTTTCACTGCGAGTGCCATTAGCATACTGCTCTCGCTTAATATCCAAATCTTTTTTTGTTTGTTTTAGCTTAACCTCAAGATCTAATGCTTGTGAGAATAGAACTCGTGCGGCTCCATGTTTAAAATCATCCAACGAGTAGTAAGTATTATTATCATCGACAATAAACTCAAAATCTCCTTGCTTTTCATTGTGTTCCACACTAGTGCTTTTGGCTAGCTCTATAAGGTTTGAATAATCCACACCTGGTTGCCAACTATCTTTTATGGAAGATATTATAGCCCTACCCGAAATATAGTCATCATCATCGCTATCAATAAGCTTTACTCTTGACTCGGGAATAAATGCGTAAACACAAACCTTTCCCTCAGGTTGAAATCTATCACTCACAAACCATCCTATACCCTTTTCTTCATCAATTGCCATCATATAATCATTGAAGGGCGAGTTAAAGGGCATATTCAGCTGGTTGGGAGTTAAATAGCTATTTGTATTGTAATTGTATCGTGTAACGTATATATCATATCCCCCTAGCGATTCGTGACCAGTTGAGGCAAAATATATCGTCACTCCATCATTCATCACAAAAGGATAAGCCTGACTACCCTCTTGATTTACAGCATCCGATAAGGGTTTCTCGTTACCAAAGTCATCCAACAGTCTCTCCATCGAATATAACTTATCGCCACGTCCAGGAACATCCAACGAGTAATACACTTTATCCTTACGTTCATTCATAAACAAAACCTTATCTGACACATCTTCATTTTTGAAGAACTCCTTTATAGGCATTAGCGAACCAGCAGATGCACTCAGTTTGTAAGCTGACAAAAAGTCTGTCTTAGACACAACAATACTATCAATAATCTGAATGTCCTCACTTCGTCTCACCATCCTCTCCAATCTTTCAGTTACCTCACGTTGGTCCTCAAGTTTGGCTAGGGCATCTTTATTACGTCGTTGAGCCTTCTCATACTTTTCAAATTCTTTCTCAGCATTAGTAAACATATACATCATAGAATATATTCTACCTAGATATAAATATGACTCTGTGATCTTTTTTTGTGAAGCAAACTCAAGCAAGCCACGTGCCTTTAGATAATCTCCCTCTATAAATGCAATAACCCCAAGCCAATGATTAAGCTCTGCGTTATTAGGTGTTTTCTCATACTCTTCTTCAAATATTGGTTTTGCATCAGCATAATTCTCTTCCAGATACCATTTCTTGGCATCTGCTAGCGACTGACCACAAATATATGATGGCACAAAAAGCAATCCTATAGCTAATATTATATGTTGAAGTTTCATTATCAATAAGTAATATATAATTTTCAAAGATAGTTAATTTATTCTACTTAGTTAGAAGCAACAATAAAAAAATAACTACGTTAGGTTCAAAATATCTGTAGAAACAAAGACTTTTGTATCTTTGCATCATAAAATATGAAATAAATCAATCATATGAACGAAAAAATTATCATTCTCGATTTCGGTTCGCAAACAACCCAACTGTTGGGTCGTAGAATAAGAGAATTAAACACTTTTTGCGAGATAGTCCCTTTCAACAAGTTTCCAGCAAATGATCCTTCAATCAAAGGAGTAATTCTTTCGGGGAGCCCCTACTCTGTACATGATCAAGAGGCTTTTAAAATAAACATCGAAAATATCAGAAACAAATATCCACTTCTTGCTATAGGATATGGAGCTCAGCTAATAGCTAGCATTGACGGTGGTGACATTCTGAAAAGCAACGAAAGACAATATAAAAAAGAGACAATCAGCATAATCGATAGTAATGATGATTTGCTTAATAACATGCCCGAGTCTTTTGATGGTTGGTTCTCAACTTCAGATAGCTTAAACAAGTTGCCTCAGTCATATAAGGTTATTGCAAAGTCAGGAACTGATACTGCTGCATATAAAATAGATGGAGAGAGCACTTGGGGATTACAATTTCACCCCGAAGCTACTCAAACAGAAGAGGGAGTGAAAATACTTGACAATTTTCTTTCGATCTGTAACTCTAGTAGAGATTGGAGCCCCAAAACATTTGTTGAAAGCACTGTAAAAAACTTACGCGAAGAACTTAAGGATGATAAAGTTATATTAGCCCTCTCAGGTGGTGTTGACTCATCTGTAGTAGCTGTATTACTTAATAAGGCCATTGGTAAAAACCTAACCTGCATTTTTGTTGACCATGGATTGTTGCGCAAAAATGAGTTCGAAACAGTACTAAAAGACTACGAACATTTAGGCCTAAATGTGATAGGAGTAGATGCTAAAGATAGATTTTATAATGAATTAGCGGGAGTTAAAGACCCAGAAAAGAAGCGCAAAATTATTGGAAAAGGATTTATCGATGTATTTGATGAAGAGGCACACAAGCTTGAGGACATTAAATGGCTAGCACAAGGTACCATTTACCCCGATATTATCGAGTCGATATCCGTTACAGGAACAACAATAAAAAGCCATCACAACGTAGGAGGCCTACCCGAAAAGATGAATCTAAAGCTTTGTGAACCTTTAAAGCTTCTATTCAAAGATGAGGTTCGTAAAATAGGTTTAGAGTTGGGCATGAAGCCACACCTAATAAACAGACATCCATTTCCCGGTCCTGGGCTTGGCATCAGAATTTTGGGTGATATCACACCTGAGAAAGTTCGTATTATACAAGATGCAGATGATATCTACATCAATATGCTTCGCAAAGAAGGCCTATACGACAAAGTATGGCAAGCAGGGGCAATTCTACTTCCAGTTCAATCAGTAGGAGTTATGGATGATGAGAGAACGTATGAAAATACAGTTGCCCTACGTGCTGTGACATCAGTTGATGCGCTCACCGCAGATTGGTCGCGTCTACCATACGACTTCCTCGCAAGGGTTTCAAACGAGATTATACTTAACGTAAAAGGAGTAAACAGAGTTGTTTACGATATATCATCGAAACCACCTGCAACGATAGAGTGGGAATAAAAACATTGAAAGCCTGTGATAACAAAAATCACAGGCTTTTTTTCATACATACTTTATTTTTAATCTTTAAGAGTAGGGTAAACAATGCGTGTGTGATAAATAATCTTCAACTTATCCACAAACACATTCTTCACTGTCTCAATATCCTTAAATGTGATAGGTGCAAACTTAAAGTAACCCTCTGCAACCTGGCTATCAATAAGAGTATCAACTAGCTTACGAATACTCTCTTCAGTATATTCTTTCAAGCTTCGAGATGCAGCCTCAACAGTATCTGCCATCATCAGAATTGCCGTTTCCTTAGAGAATGGGTTTGGACCTGGGTATCTAAATAAATCCTCATTTATCTCCTTTCCAGGATTTGCATTCTTCCACGAAATATAGAAATACTTAGGCATGCTTGTTCCATGATGAGTTTCGATAAACTCGACAATCTGCTTTGGGAGATTATGTTTTTGAGCAATCCTCACACCATCTCTCACATGATTAATGATAATACGTGCACTCTCTTCAAATGGCAACCCCTCATGTGGGTTCATCCCCGGAGTTTGATTTTCAGTAAAAAATGCGGGGTTCAACATCTTACCAATATCATGATACAATGCTCCTGTCCTAATAAGCGAGCTATTAGCTCCAATCTTTTCAGCAGCCTCCATTGCCAAGTTTGATACCTGCATCGAGTGTTGAAAAGTTCCAGGAGCTTTTTCTGAAAGCTCCTTAAGTAATGGCTTATTGATATTCGAAAGTTCCACCAAACTAACTCCCGATATAAAACCAAACGACTTCTCGATTAGATATACCAAAGAATAAGAGAACATGATAAATATGAAATTGATTAGGAAGTACAAAAACATATACCAATCAATCCCATTAATATCGCCCTCCATATGCAATACTAATCCAACATAGGTAAGACTATAGGTGAGAAGTATAAAGAACGAACTACGAATAAGCTGTGATCTCTCAGTCAATTCTTTCAACATAAATATTGAAATCATTGATACTGTAACCTGTATAACTATAAACTCAAATAGGAATGGCAACATTAGCCCGCTTAGAATTATGGTTATAAGACTAGCAAAGAGAGCAGTTCGGGAGTCTATAAATGTACGTATCAGAATCGTGACTATAGCATATGGAATTATATATACATTAAACACATCCGACACCTTGACACTAAGTGCAGTGAGCACCACAAAGGTGACGATAAGTAGTAGCATAAACATCACGTGCTGACGATTGCGATATTCGTGAGGTCTGAAAAACAACAGGTACAAATAAAATGAACCCATCATTATAAGAACAAGCAACGCCTGCCCTACCACTATCCACACTCTATTTCCTGTTCGCCCACTACGCTCATCTGTTACTCTTTTGAGTGAATTTAAAACCTCATATGCTTGGGCTGAAACAATCTCACCACGGTCTATAATTCTTTGTCCCGCCTGCACCATTCCCCTTGAGGGAGATACCTGCTGTATAAATTCATTGCGAGCCTTTTCGGTAGTACTTGCATCAAACACCACATTCTCTCGGATATATTTATTTATCCTCGCATCTCTTATAAGCTCCTCCTCTAGTTGATCTGGTTTCTCATCTATAATATGCTCATATGCCGACCGACTGGTATTAAATTGCTCAATACTTTGTGACTCGGCAATGTTTCCCTCCTTTATACGAATAGATTGCCCCTCCGTTTGAAATACTCTATCATAATCCTCAGAGCTCATTATTCCCGTTTTGTAAACCTTTTGCAAGCTATTTCGCAAGTATGTTTTATAGTTTGCGGGCAGTTCACTTAGATGGACATCAAGATTAACATCAGCATCAAAATCGGCAATTGCATTCTTTTCTACATCTAAGTCTATAACAAAGTACTCCTCAAAGTATCTCAAAACACTATCCCGTTGCTCCTTAAGCTCTTCTTTTGTTTTATAAATAGGAAAGTCGAATGAAGCCGTTAGCAACTCATACTGCCATGGTTTGCCCTCAGTAAATGAATACTTAAAGCCACTAGAGCGCGGAAAAACCAGCAAAATGAGAATAATAGCAAGAATAAATACCCCTGGAACAAAGTACTTAGTCTTTATCCTCATCTTTTTTTTCTTTTTATCTGCTTTCATATGCCTCCTCCTGATGTTTATAAATCAAATAATGTATGGTGTCTCTAATTCTCGATTATATATTGGCAATCGCATGCTCCAATCGTGCAATGGTTTCATCTTTGCCAATCATTGCTATTATATCAAACATGTGTGGTCCTTTACTTTCACCCACAATAGCCAAGCGGAAAGCATTCATAATCCCACCTAGTGGATATCCCTTATCTTGAATCCATTGCTTAATCACCACCTCAAGGTTTTCTGACGAAAAATCGTCAATATCCTTTATCAGTTCTGCAAGTTCAGAGATTTGGGTGGGTGTGTCGGCTTTCCAACGCTTTTTTACTGCTTTCTCGTCGTAGCTTGTAGGTGCAACAAAAAAGAATGAAGAGTGTTCCCACAAATCACCAACAAATGTGGCACGTTCTTTCACCATCTCCACCACTTTTGTTACAGTTTCGCTATCGGTGCTTACATTTTTTTCTTTCAATACTTCTTCAAACATCCCTACCAATGTTTCTGTCGGAATTACTTGTAGGTACTGATGATTGAACCACTTGGCTTTTTCGATATCAAACTTGGCACCACTCTTACTGCAACGTTCAAATGAAAACGCCTTTATAAGCTCGTCCATCGAAAACATCTCCTGCTCAGTGCCAGGATTCCAACCTAGTAAGGCTAAGAAATTAACAACTGTTTGTGGCAAATATCCCGTCTCTCGATATCCTGAAGAAGTCTCACCCGATGCAGGATCGTTCCATTCTAGCGGAAATACAGGAAATCCCAATCTATCTCCATCACGCTTGCTTAGTTTTCCGTTGCCTTCGGGTTTCAATAATAAAGGTAGATGCGCAAACTGAGGCATGGTATCTTCCCAATTAAAACTTCTATATAGCCACACATGAAGCGGTGCCGATGGAAGCCATTCCTCACCCCTTATCACGTGGGTTATTTCCATCAGGTGGTCGTCAACTATATTTGCTAAATGATATGTTGGCAATCCATCCGCCGATTTGTATATCACTTTATCATCTAATACTGACGAGTTGATAACAACCTTTCCGCGAATCATATCATCAACTGATATATCAATGTTGGGCTCAAGCTTAATGCGAACTACATATTGAGCGCCCTCCTCTATTAACTTTGCCACCTCAGCATCATCTATAGTGAGTGAGTTGCGCATCATGCCACGAGTAGATGCATCATACTGAAAGTTTGCAATCTCCTTGCGCTTTTGGTCCAACTCCTCAGGGGTATCAAAAGATATGTATGCCTTATCTTCAGCAAGCAATTGGTCCACATATTTTTTATAAATATCTTTACGTTCTGATTGACGATATGGCCCATATTCTCCACCTTTTCGAGGGCTCTCATCAAAGCTCATACCAAGCCAGTCGAATGTTTCTTGGATATAGTCTTCAGCGCCAGGCACAAATCTAGTTGAATCGGTATCTTCGATTCTTAGCACAAACTCGCCACCATTTTGACGAGCAAATAAATAATTATATAATGCAGTACGCACACCGCCAATATGTAGCGGTCCAGTAGGACTTGGTGCAAATCGCACTCTAGTTTTTTTGTTCATATTCTATATAATGTTATAAGATACAAAGGTAAGAATTATTTGCTTTTATATAGCTTGCTACAAATATAACCTAGCCTCATTGCCCATATTAAATAGCAAATCTATAATGCTTAGGTTGGGCACAAACCCATACTTATCGGAAAATACCTGCCAGTAAGGCTTTGTTGTAAATGTGGACTCCTTTTTGGGATGAATCTCATTTCGTAGGTCCACACACCCTTTTGGTATATTTTTCAAGTATTCATCACTATACTCTACAGACTTATCAATATAAAGTAGTCTGAAAATAAGTCTGCGAAACTCTTCGTTTAAGTCATGCAGAAAGTCAATCTTCTTTTCGAAGAAGGGTCTGAAATCATCCTTGTAATACTCAAAAAAAGGTGACGAATTGTAGGCCGATACTATAGCATTCCAATGCAAATGCTGCCAATTGCCATGATCAGAAATCCGCACATCTTTCATTGCACACTTCTTCGTTGGGCTTTTCTCGATAGGGATGTTAAGTTGCATAACCCCATTAGCACCCAAAATATTGCAACGGTTCCGATATGTTTGTTTTTGAAAGTTATCGTTTACCTCTAATACAACTCTATCCGCCTCAAATGCTCTGCTATAATACTCAATAGGAGCAAGATAAAATGATGAAAGGACAATTGTATTACCCGTACAATTGTCCATTTCCTTATCTTTGTTTATGGTATAACTTTCATTATCAACCATCATCTACTTCTTAGCACTAGTAAATAGTCGTTTCCATCTAATTTTACCACTTAGCCAGCCCTTATCCTTTTCTAGTGATAGCCATATAAGCATTGGTTTGCCCACCACATGATCTTCGGGCACAAAACCCCAAGCACGAGAGTCGGCCGAGTTGTGTCGATTATCACCCATCATAAAGTAATAGTCCATGTTAAATGTGTACGAGTCAGACTCCACGCCATTTATAAACACCTTCCCGTTGTGATATTCGAAGCTGTTTCCTTCATAGTTTTTGATACACCTCTCGTAAGCGGCTACTTTAAAATCAATATCAGTATCAAATCTTATTGTTTCGCCTTTTTTAGGTATCCAGAGTGGCCCAAAGTCGGCTCTAGTCCAATTAGTTTTATAATCGATTGGATAGTAGTATGAGTCCCCTGGTCTTTCTTCTTCTTTTATCACATCCCACACAAATGGTTTCGCTTTTAGCTCCGTTACCATATCTTGAGTAAGAGGAATACTGAAATATACACGGCCATTAATACCATTTCGGGCTTTCAATCCCGAATTGGCCATTGAAAGACTATCAACTCCCGTTAAATCTTGTGAGCGTTGTCCCGACTGTCCATAATTGTTTATAACCAGATAATCATCCTTGCTAACACCCAATTGAGAAAAAACATCTTCAGATATTATCGTGCCGTCAGTATGAATCATATAAGTTAGTTGCGATAACTTAGGACTTTTGATATGTACATTATCAATATAAACCTCATCATCACGAAGCTCTATTGTTTCGCCTGGCAAACCAACACAGCGTTTCACATAGTTTTCGCGCCTGTCAACGGGGCGATAAACTACTTCGCCATATGTTCGCCTGTCGGAACGAATACCTACGCTACCATTAGAGTTGTATTTTGAAAGCGTATAAAAATCAACCGCCTGCATATTAAGTGCTACAGTATCTCCTGCGGGAAAGTTGAAAACCACAATATCGTTTCGCTTCACTTGTCCAAAACCCTTTAATCGGTGATATTTCCACTGTGGCTTATCAAAATATGATTTACCACCCACAATGGGCATTGTGTGCTGTGCCAAAGGAAATGAAAGGGGAGTCATTGGTGAACGTGGTCCGTAGCTCATCTTGCTCACTGCCAAAAAATCACCTACAAGTAGCGACTTCTCGAGCGAGGAGGATGGTATCTGATAGTTTTGAAAAAAGAATGTGTTGATGAAATAGACTGCAACTAATGCAAACAAAATTGCATCTACCCACTCCATTGTTTTCTTGAAAGCCTGGTTCTTTGATTTCTTCCAAAAAGACCACGGCACAAATTTTGTGATGTAAATATCAAAAAAGAGTGCAATGAACAGTAGTAGCCAATAGTTGCCCGCCCATATTGAGAAAAGAACTGTAAGCACAGTCCATATTCCAAACCACATTTTCTGACTTGCCCCAGCCTGCGATAATCTATTCTTTAGGCTTTTGCTTTGTGCGGGGCTAGTATTTTTGTTTATATTTTTATCTGACATTATTGCTTTATTAAGTTATATATTACAGATTGCCCAAAAGATCTTCCATTCCTAAGAATCCTTTTTTATCTTTGGTAAACTCGGCAGCCACAACTGCACCCAGTGCAAAGCCTTTTCTACTTTTAGCATCGTGCGAAATGGTGATAGTATCCACATCCGACTCGTAAATCACTGTGTGTATTCCTGGAACTTCTCCCTCTCTGAAAGATGATATTTTTAAATCTGACTCGCTATTCTCTTTGTCGAGTAACCAAGCCTCTTTTCGATCTAGGTTTTCAATTACGCCCTCTGCCAATGTAATAGCCGTACCACTTGGGGCATCAAGTTTGTGAATATGGTGTGTCTCCTCCATACGTACATTATAGTCGCTGTAGTTGTTCATCATTTTGGCCAACTTCTTATTGAGCGCAAAAAACAAATTCACACCCAAGCTAAAGTTTGATGCATAGAAGAATGTCTTGCCATTTTCGCTACACTCTTTTTTAATTTCATCTATATTTTCGAGCCAACCAGTAGTGCCCGATACCACAGGTACATCTGCTGCAAAAGCTCTTTTATAGTTGTTAAGCGCACTCTCGGGGGAGGTAAATTCTATTGCTACATCTGCACTTTTAAACTCATCGGACTCAAACTTATTATCTTCACCCAAGTCAATTGTGCAAACTATTTCGTGACCTCTTTCTAGGGCAATCTTTTCAATCTCGTGCCCCATCTTACCATATCCTATTAAAGCTATTTTCATTTTCTGTTATTTTATTTACATACAAAAATATAAAAAAAGAGTCACCTCGCTTCCTTTTTGCCATTAATTGTTCTTAATGTCAACGAGTTTGGCATTTCACAACCATCGGTTATCTTTATACCACTTCACAGTTTTAGCAACACCCTCTTCGAGAAGATATTTAGGAGTGAAATCTAAATCCTTCTTCAATTCTGAAATGTCACACATCCAATTGCGTTGTCTCATTATCCAATATTTATCGCTGTTAAATGTGGTGGGTTTGTTTGACATCTTTGCAATGGTTCCGTTTATTCTTGCAGCTATTTTCACTATGCTAAGAGGTAACTTAAAACGCAATACTGAGCGTTTGCCTAAGTTTTGTTTTACTAAATTATTAAACTCTTTATCTGTGTATCCATATCCATCCGAAACATTATATGTTTTCTGAGAAACGCCTCTATCGATAGCCTCAAATATTATTTGCGTCAAATCATCGATATAGATAAACGAGAGTAACTGCTTACGAAAGCCCGCTCCTACGCTTAGCCCCGATTTCACAGCTCGCATTAATATTAGATAGTCGCGATCACGGGGACCATACACACCAGTTGGCCTAAGAATTAGATATGGAAATTCGGATATCCCCTTCAAAAAATTCTCTGCCTCTAGTTTGCTTTTCCCATACTCAGTGTTTGGGTTTGGTATGGAATGCTGATTAAAAGGAGTATAATTTATCTCATCGCCCAAACCTAGTACACCCAAAGTGCTCATAAACACAAATAGTGATGGTACTGAGTTCGTTTCGATTAGTGACTCAACGAGATTTCGAAATTGAAAGTAGTTTACATGATAAAAATCAGACTTTGAAACTGCTTTCGTTACCCCTGCTAAATGTACTATATAGTCAAACCCACCAATAGTATCATTTATCTCTTGCAATTGAGCCTTGAGATTACTTTTATTGGAATAATCTAGCTCAATAAACTTGATATTTTTATCTTGAAGATATTGTCTGTTACTGGTAGCTCTTACCCCCGCCCAAACTTCGTAGTTTAATGTTAGAGCTTTATCAACCACCGAACTCCCAATAAAACCGTTGGCACCTGTGATAAGTATTTTCTTTTTCATACGCAAATGTAATAATTAATTCATAAGGGGCAATCTAAACACTTGATTGCTTTAAGATAGACCTTTTGCAACGTCATAACGTTGCATTCTATTCAACTAAAATTGTGATGATGATTAATGAGTTAATAGTGCAAAAGAAGAGCTAACTATCAGTTTATTTCTTGTGTTTCGCAAGTGCTTTGGTATGGTTTTAGAGACATTTCTTATGTTTCTAAAATGATAAAGAGTCTCTTTTTGCCAGACGAGTTATGCTCCTCACATGATAATGACTTTTCTTGCCACAGTCGAGTAGTGTTTCTCATATAATACAGAATATTCTTTTCCATTGCCGTCTGGTATAACTTTTTTGCAGTGTAGTTACAACACACCAAATCATAACATATGAGCAAGAAAAGTGCATTATCACCCTTAGCAAAACATTCATTTTGGAGTAATAAAGCCGCAACAAACTACACCAAAGTTAGTAATTTAACTAGATTGTAAAACAGCACACCCAAACTGTTAATATTTTCACACTTAGAACGGCCTATTTTTCGTTAAAATATGCTTCACGGCTCTTTATCAAGCAGATACACTTTTCTTAGTTTTTCCATTTTGTCCTTTTTCTGTTAGACCCGTCCCGTG